>JAAEPJ010000453.1 GCA_024222485.1 bacterium
AGATGGGAAAGGGATGGATAATATTTTGTCTGTGCTAGATAAACTGTTGCCGCATATGCTGATGAGATTAATGATGGTAAGAGAAGAAGATCTGGAGATAGACTTAACCGTTATTGAAGAATTTTTATCCGCCGCTTAGGGGGAGGGTCCATATGAGGTATATGGTAAAAATAAGGTGAAACTTTTTTTGAAACGTATGCATTATATCATGGTGCTGGGATTTAAATATGTTGTTATAAAAAGCTAGAAGGCAAGAGTAAAAATAAGGAGTTTTTCAAAATTGGTTGATAGAAATTCATAAGCTCTAAAGAAATATAAAATAAACTTTTAAATAATGGTTTTTACAAAAAAATAAATATTATTATTAATATTTATTTTTTTGGTTAAGATGGTTATACTGAAATAGTTAATTTGTTAAAAAGGGTGAATAAATGCAAAGAAAACCTGAATGGCTTTTTAAAAAAAAAGATATCCGTTTAAATCGTGATATGAAAAAAATGTTGAGAGACTTAAATTTGCATACTGTTTGTGAAAGTGCAAAATGTCCGAATATTTCGGAATGTTTTAAGTCAAATACTGCAACTTTTATGGTGCTTGGTGATGCTTGTACACGCTATTGTAAGTTTTGTGGTGTTGATAAAAAAATACCAGCTGTTCCAGATATTAATGAAGGAGAAAATATTAAAAAAGCTGTTATTAAACTTGGCCTTAAGTATGTTGTAATTACTATGGTTACTCGCGATGACCTTTCTGATGGTGGGGGAGCCCATTTAGCTGAAATAGTGAAAGCTCTTAAAAATGATAACCAAAATATTTTAGTAGAGCTTTTAACCTCTGACTTTTATTCTTCAGAAAACTATGAAAATTTGCTAAAATTTATAGTTAATAAATTGCTTAATTCCGGAGTGGATGTTTTTGGTCATAATATTGAAACATGTCGTCGGCTTTATCCAGAAATTAGAAAGATTTCTGACTATGATCGTTCGCTTTTTGTTTTAAAAATGATTAAGGCTCTTGGAGGAATTGCCAAGACAGGTATTATGCTTGGGCTTGGAGAAACAGAGGAAGATATCCACCTTACCTTGGCAGATATCTATCATACTGGTTGTGATATTTTAACGATTGGACAGTACTTGATGCCTTCAAAAAAACATTATCCTCTTAAACGGTATGTTAAGGAAGAAGAGTTTGAGACTTGGCGTAAGGTTGCTCTTGGTTTAGGTTTTAGAGCGGTTGAAGCCGGACCTTTTGTCCGGAGTTCATATAAAGCTAGGGAAATTTATAATTGTTTGGATTAGCAGTATTCGTTTAGGTGTTGCTAGGAATATCCAACAAAGACATAAGGAGAATATCTTTTGCAGTTTAAACAATCATCGAAGATCGAAGCATTGCCGAAATATATTTTTGGTATTATTAATGATTTAAAAAAGGATGCATATGCAAAAAAATTAGATGTAATCGATCTTGGAATGGGGAATCCTGACATGCCAACACCTCCACATATTGTGGAACGGCTTTGTGACACTGTGTTACATCATCCTAATACCCACCGTTATCCACAAGCTAAGGGGATGCCTAAATTTCGAAAAGCTATTACTGATTTTTATAAAAATCGTTTTGATATTAATTTAGACCCGAACTCTGAAGCCTTAGTTTTAATTGGTTCAAAAGAAGGCATTGCCCACCTTTGTATGTCTTACCTTAACCCAGGGGATTATGCTCTAACAACTAATCCTGCATACCCTGTTCATTTGAATGGTATTTTTCTTTCCAATGGGATTGTCCATAGTATGCCAATTGGTCCAGATAATAATTATTTGCCTGATTTACAAGCTATTCCTGAAGATGTTGCACGCAAATCTAAAATAATGTTTTTAAATTACCCGAATAATCCTACGGCTGCTGTTGTTGAGGATATTGCTTTTTTTAAAGAGGTTGTGCGTTTTGCTAAGAAATATGAAATCATCGTTTGCCATGATAATGCTTATTCTGAGATTTACTATGATAATTATTGTCCACTTTCATTTTTGCAAGTTGATGGTGCAAAAGATGTCGGTGTAGAATTTCATTCGCTTTCTAAAACTTATAATATGGCTGGCTGGAGGTTAGGTTTTTTGGTAGGAAATGCAGATATAATTAAGCCTCTTGAGAAACTTAAAAGTTATCTCGATTATGGTGCTTTTACCGCGCTTCAACTTGCTGGGGTGAGTGCACTTACGGAATCACAACAATGTGTGGCGGATATTAGACATAATTATCAGTTGCGTCGTGATAAATTTATTACATACTTACATAAGATTGGCTGGGATGTGCCTGTACCTAAAGCTACAATGTATATTTGGGCTCCTATCCCTAAGGCGTTTCTACACTTAGGCTCTTTAGAGTTTGCTTCAAGGTTAATTAAAGAGACAGGGGTTGCTGTTACTCCAGGGATTGGTTTTGGTGAGCATGGTGATGGTTTTGTAAGAATAGCATTAGTCACTCATATTAATCGTTTTTATGATGCCCACCTAAGAATAAAAAAATTTTTAGACAAAGGCATCTCGTAAGTGTCAAGAAAAAAGACTTTAATATTAGTTTCATTTGTTGTATTACTATTAACGGTGCCATGGTTTTTTACTGCTAAGGAAACCCCTTTAATCTTTGGCTTTCCTTGCTGGGCTTTTTATTCTCTAACTATGACAGTTATTTATGTGGTTGTGCATATTGTTTTTATCGAATGTTTTTGGGATATTTTTGAGGGAGCAGAGAGCTAATGTCTTTTATTTTTAATTATAGTATGATTATTATTGTGAGCTATTGTTTAATCGTTCTCCTTTTAGGAATTATTGGCTATAAAAAAAGGGAAAAGGGCTCATTGTCAGATTTTTATCTAGCTGGGAGGGATATGGGATTAGTGGTTCTTTTTTTTACACTATTTGCTACACAATATAGTGGGAATAGTCTAATAGGTTTTTCGGCAAAAACTTATAGATCAGGTTTTTTATTTATTTGTAGTGTGACTTTTATGGTTGCAATCGTAGGTGCATACCTTATGTATGCACCTAAACTATATAAAATTTCTCGTAGAGAAGGGTTGATCACCATAGGTGATTATTTGAATTTTAGATTTAAAAGTCCTCTTTTGAGTAATATTGCAGTCCTCATTGTTGTTTTTGTGCTAAGTAGTTATATTTTGACAAATTTAAAAGCTATTGGTTATGTGATAGAAATGGTTTCAGGAGGTGCAATTTCTTTTGTTTGGGCAATAATAGGTGCCTCAATTATCATGTTAGTATATGAAACTTTGGGTGGAATGCGGAGTGTTGCCTGGACTGATGTTTTACAAGGTGTGATTTTAATGATTGGCTGTATTGTTTTATTTTTAGTTATTATCATGCAATATGGCAATCTAGAGGCTGCAAGCGAAGTGCTTAAAAATAGTCAACCACATATTTTAGAAGTTCCCCGTTTGCCTCAATTATTTCGTTGGATGAGCATTTTAATTTTTTTTCCATTTTCGATAGCTATTTATCCACATGCTATTCAGCGTATTTTTGCTGCACGCTCTAAAAAAACATTAAAAAGATCTTTTCAGGTGATGCTTTGTATGCCCTTGGTGACAACTTTGCTCATTTTTATTATTGGTATTCTGGGCATTGCCTATTTCCCTGGATTAAATAAACTGGAAAGTGAGACTATTATCATGAAAATTTTAATAGATATTGTACACAATATGCCCAGTATGCAATGGCTAATTACTTTATTTGTCTGTGCCGTTATTTCCGCTATTATGTCTACAGTTGATTCTGCATTGCTCTCAATTTCATCAGCTTTTATTAAAGACCTTACAGGACAGTTTGAACATAATATTCCGCAAAAAAGATTAATTTTTTTTGGCAAAATCTTTGCTTGGATCATTATGGGGGTGTTGGTTTATTTAGCAATATATTTACCAAATACTATTTGGCATCTGATCAAAATAAAGCTGGAGGTTTTATTCCAACTGACTCCTGCAATCTTTTTAGGTATCAATTTACCAAAAATATCTACACAATCAATTTTAACGGGCTTAATTATGGGCCTTTTGACTGTTATGTTATTGCAGATATTCAGCATACATTTTGAAATGATCCAGAATGGTATGATTGCTATTGTGGTAAATTTATTTTTTGTTTTTAGTGTTTATTTAATAGGTCTACATAGAAAAAGAGGAGGATTATCTTATGAAGCAAATTAAAATTGGGATTATTGGTTTGGGGACTGTTGGTGATGGTGTGATTAAAATGTTTGAAAATATTCAGGAGATTGTTCGTGAGAAAACTGGTGGGGAGATTGTCATTAAAACTTTGGTTGATCGTGTGATTGATAAAGAGCGTGATTTTGATTTAGCAAAGCTTGGAGCCAAGCTATCAGATAATGTTGATGATATTTTAGATGACCCTGAGATTAATATTTTTGTTGAATTAATTGGTGGGTATGAGCCAGCACATAGCATGATTTTAAAAGCATTAAATAATGGAAAGCATGTTGTGACTGCTAATAAGGCCGTTCTTGCTAAGTATTGGGATGAATTTAATGAAGCTTGTGTGCGAAATAATGTTTTATGTTATTTTGAGGCAAGTGTTGGTGCAGGTATTCCTGCGATTCAGGGGATTAATGAAGGTCTAGCAGGTAATAGATTCAATTTAATCTGTGGCATTTTAAATGGTACAACTAATTTTATTTTGACTAAAATGTTGAAAGATAACATGGACTATGACGAAGCTTTGATTTTGGCACAGAAACTTGGGTTTGCGGAATCAGATCCCACCTATGATGTGAAGGGGATTGATGCTGCACACAAGATTGCTATCTTAGCATCATTAGCCTATGGGAAAACATTCACTATTGATGATGTTTATGCGGAGGGGATTGATGAAATCCATTTAGATGATGTTATTTTTGCGAAAAAAGAATTGGGGTTAATCATTAAGTTGTTGGCTATTGCTAAAAAAAATGAATGGGGTGTTGAATTACGGGTTCATCCTGTTTTTATTCCAGAGGAGCATTTATTGGCAGCAGTTGACAGTGAATATAGTGCGGTTTATGTTGATGCAGATGCCGCGGGGAATATTATGTTCTATGGTAAAGGTGCAGGAAAAATGCCAGCCGCCAGTGGAGTTGTAAGTGATGTTATTTATATTGCTAAGAATATTATCAATGGGACTGCAGGTAAGAACCAGTTTGTAGCAAACTATGATAATTCTAAAAATATTCAAGTTGTAGATATTAATGAGATTAAGTCTAAATATTATTTGAGGTTTAATGTTTTAGATGAAGTAGGCGTTCTTGCAGAAATTACGGATATCCTTGCTAAAAATAATGTTTCAGTTGCTACTTGTTTGCAAAAGGATGTGCATAAGGAGAATATTATGCCATTGATTATGACAACACATAAAGCTCAAGAAGCTGATATTAAAAAGGCAATTAATGCTATTAACGGGCTTAAGTCATCTAAAGAAAGTTCTTTATTTATGCGTATTGAGAATGAAATTTAAGTATAAATTTTTTGGGAAAGCTTTTCCCTCTAAAATGAAAAAATAATGAAGGAAAGAGATATCTCTCAGGTGATAGGAATTGTTTTTCTAGCTGAGAATTTTAAATAAGATAAATAAAGCTTTTAATAGTAGTATTTTTTATAAAAAAGGTGAGTTTTTTATGTCTAAAATAATTACAGTTGCGAATCAAAAAGGTGGTGTTGGTAAAACGACAACCAGTATTAGTCTTGCATCTAGTCTTGCATACCTTGGTTGCCAAGTTTTAGTCATTGATATTGATTCTCAGTCTAATGCTAGCAGTGGTCTTGGTCTTAAAAAAAATGAGATTAAAAAGACTATTTATGATGTGCTGGTTAATGAGGTTAATATTTTTGAAGCAATTCACGAAACCGCTCTTGATTTTTTGGATATTATTCCAGCGTCAATTAACCTTGTTGGGGCTGAGGTTGAGCTTATCAACCTTGAAACACGCGAATATATTTTAAAAAAAGCACTTACGAATGTTGTTGAAATGTATGAGTATATTATTATTGACTGCCCTCCATCACTGGGCATGTTGACAATTAATAGTTTGACAGCCTCGACAGATGTTCTAATTCCTCTTCAGTGTGAATACTATGCGCTAGAAGGTCTTGGTCAGTTATTAAATACTATTAAAGCAGTAAAAGAGCATTTAAATGAAAATTTAAATATTCAAGGTGTCGTAATGACCATGTTTGATTCGCGTGTTAATTTATCGCATGATGTTATTATGAATGTGAAAAAATATTTCCCACAAAAGGTTTGCAATGCGGTTATTCCTAGGAATATTAGGTTGGCTGAAGCACCCAGTCACGGGAAGCCTATTGTTTTATATGATATTACGAGTGCGGGTGCTCAGGCATACTTGCAACTAGCAAGAGAGATTGCTAATATTTAGGAAGATATTTCTAGGGTTTATATCTATTTTTAATAAGGAGAGGGGTTATGCATGAAGATATCAAAATTATTAATGATAAAGCTAAGCAAGAACAAGATTTTATTAATATTATAATGAGGGAATTTGGAAAAGTTATTATTGGTCAAAGGTATTTACTTGAACGGTTTTTAGTGGCAATTTTAGCGGATGGACATGTGTTGTTAGAAGGTGTTCCTGGACTTGCTAAAACGATGGCAGTGAGTACTTTTTCAGATATTATTCATGTTGACTTTAAGCGTATTCAGTTTACACCAGATCTCTTGCCTGCAGATTTAATTGGTACTTTAATCTATAATATCCAGAAGTCTGAGTTTGAGGTTAAGAAAGGTCCTATTTTTTCGAATATTATTTTAGCTGATGAGATCAACCGTGCACCTGCTAAAGTACAAAGTGCACTTCTTGAGTCCATGCAGGAAAAGCAGGTTACGATTGGCGATAAAACTTACCTTTTAGATTTTCCATTTATGGTGCTCGCAACCCAAAACCCTGTTGAACAAGAAGGGACTTATCCTCTTCCTGAAGCACAAGTGGATAGGTTCTTAATGAAGGTAAATGTTACTTATCCAAATAAAAATGAAGAGTTAGATATTTTAAGACGAAAAAGTAGGGTTAAAGAAGAAAAAGCTAGTGGGGTTATGAAGTTTGGAGATATTAAAAGGTTACGAGAAATAGTAGATAATATTTATGTGGATGAAAAGATTGAACAGTATGTTTTGGATATTGTTTTTGCGACTAGAAACCCTGAAGAATATAAATTGGAAAACCTGAAAGATTTAATCCAGTATGGGGCATCTCCTCGTGCAACAATTGCCCTTATTAAAGCTTCGAAAGCTTTTGCATTTATTCAAGGTCGAGGATATGTAACACCTGAAGATATTAAAGCAATAGGTTTGGATGTTTTAAGGCATAGAGTTATTATTAGTTATGAGGCGGAAGCTGAAGGTTTGACATCAGAAGATGTGGTGAAACAGATTTTTAATGAAATTGAAGTTCCTTAGAATTACAAGAGTCTCGAGGTCGTAAAATATTGAATGGGGAATAGGTAACTGTTTGGAGGGTATTGGATTAAATCTTTACCAGATATCTATAATTTATAAGAATATAATAATGAAAAAAACAAAACAAACCCAAAAGACCAAAGAAATATTAAAAAAAATTAGACAAATTGAGATTAAAACCTCTCGAATTGTAAATGATATTTTTGCTGGTCAATATTCAAGTGCTTTTAAAGGTCGCGGGATGGAGTTTTCAGAAATCCGTGAATATACTTTTGGTGACGATATTAGAAATATTGACTGGAATGTTACAGCACGGACTGCTAAGGCACATATTAAGAAGTTTGTTGAGGAGAGAGAGCTTTCAGTTATTATTATGCTTGATACTAGTCGGTCACTTTATTTTGGTAGTTTGGATAAATTGAAAACTGAAGTAGCGGCAGAAATTGCAGCAATACTGGCCTTTTCTGCTATTAAAAATAATGATAAAGTTGGTCTTATCATGTTTTCTGACAAAATTGAAAAATTTATTGCTCCAAAAAAAGGACGTCAGCATATTTTAAGACTCATTCGTGAAATTTTGTATTTTGAGCCAGACAATGCTAGGACTAGTTTAAAGGTGGCATTTGATTATTTGAACCAAGTTATGAAGCGGAGTTCTGTTGTTTTTATGTTATCTGATTTTGCTGATACTAATTATGAAAAACAGATAAAAATTACTAACAAAAAGCATGATTTGATTAATATTAAAATTACGGATATGCATGAAAAAAAGTTGCCAAAAGTTGGTTACTTAACAGTCCGAGATAATGAAACTGGCGAAATAGTGACTGTTAATACTTCCAGCAGAATATTTAGAAAGACATTTTTTGCTAATATCGAAAGAAAAGAGCAAGATTTTGAAGGTTTTATTAAAAGAAATGCTTTGCAGCTTGTCAATGTTTGCACGACGGATAGCTATATTAATGAGTTAATATGTTTTTTTAGAAAGAGATCTGGTTTAAGGTGAAATTATTTAATCATATGATGAGAAGCGGAATACTTTTCTTAACATAATCAATCTTGGCTGAGTATTTACTAGTGTTAAATACTTCGGTTTAGAAAATTTACTAAGGTCTAGATACTTAAGAAAATTCAACTTTATAGCAAGAAAAAAATAAAAAGGGTAAGTGATGTTAAGCATAAAATTAATTATTAATCCTAATGCGGGAAGTGTGCGTAATAATTTTTTATTTTTAAATAAGCTTATTAGAAAATTAAGTCAGAATAGTATTTTAACAGAGGTTATTTATACTTCAGCCGACAAAAGTGAACGCAACATGATTCTAGAAAAGTTAGAGACTTGTGATGCGTTTATTGTCTTTGGTGGCGATGGCACAATTAATCGAGTTGTGACTTACCTCATCAATGCAGGCATAAGAAAACCAATTTTAGTCATCCCTGGGGGGACAGCAAATGTTTTTGCGTTGGAAAAGAAACTGACAACTAAAATAGATAAGATTATAGAACTTTTGAAAGGCAGAAAATCTGTTGCCACTGATATTGGTTTTGTTGAACATAAGTCAGGGATTAATTATTTTCTTTTGATGGTTGGCATTGGGCTTGATGCTCAAGCAATTAATGAGGTTGATGGTAATATTAAAAAACTTTTTGGCAAAGCGACTTACCTTTTTTCTGGAGTGAAGAATTTTATGACGTATAAACCAAAACAGATTTTAGTGGAAACGGCTACAAAAACTATTAAAGATATCTATACTGTAGTAATCAGTAACAGTCGGCTTTATGGGGGAAATATTGAACTTTTTCCAGAAGCGGATATGCATGATGGATTATTAGATATGTGTGCGTTTCATCCTAAAAATAGTTTAGAATTTTTGAAAACACTCGCAGATATTCAATCAGGAAAACATAGAAATTCTTCGGATGTATATTTTAATAAAATTGAGACTGCAGATATTAGTCCTGTGCATGATAATATTCCTTTCCATATCGATGGGGAATCTATTGGATTTTTGCCTATTACTGTTGGGGTTTTGAAAGGTAAAGTTGATTTCATCTTAGAAGGGAAATAATCCGGATTTCTATTGCTTTTATTCGGTTGACTTTGCTTAAATCATAAAGAGAGCTTGGATTATATTTGGACTTCTTTGATATAATAAATATTTTATACAGTATTTCGAAAGTTTTTAATCCAGTAAGATTGTTTATGTATAACTAGGGATCTCTAGGAGAAAAAGATATGTTCGTTAAAAAGTTGAAAGATTGTCAAGAATTTATCGCCGGTGATGGATGTAGATTAAGAGAAATTTTACACCCAGATAAACAGAAATTGGATCTTGGTTATAGCCTTGCTTATGCGGAGGTTAAACGCGGTCAAGTTACTAAACTCCACGCGCTCAGTTCTTCAGAGGTCTATTATATAATTGCAGGTAATGGTAAAATGTATATTGATGATGAAGTTGCTGATGTTAGTATGGGTGATACTATTTATATCCCTTCTAACTCTCAGCAATCAATTGAAAATATAGGAGAATCCGTTCTTAGTTTTATTTGTATTGTGGATCCGGCATGGCGGATTGAAGATGAGTCCGTTTTTTAGTTGTTAGTCTGAATTATTATGAAGGAGAAATGAAAATTTTAAAGCAAGTTATGATGGTTTTGCTGCTAACTGTATCTTTAGCTGCAGAAACAATTGAAGAAAGATTGCCTCAACAGTCAGTAAAATCTTTTATTTTAAAAAAAGAGTTAGAGTTTATTAGCAATCGGAAGCAAGCTAAGCTATATAAAAGATCAATGCATTCTTTTTATTCACCCTGGTATAGAAAGCGACCTTATTATAAGAAAAGAGATGTGAAGTGGGCATTTTCTGCCTATAAAAGCCATCGTGGTTATGGAGAGAATTATCAGCGACATTCTAAAAAGTTTATGGAAGATATTCTTTATAATGCGGACCTTTTTAGTTATCCTAACTGGATAACTAAAGCAATTGTTGTTAAAAATACCTCACTTAGACTGGTGCCAACGATGAAACCGCATTTTTCTGATACTGTTGATCCTGTTAAAAAATACCCTTTTGATAATTTTCAAAATATTTTTATTAAAGCTAATACGCCTGTTTTAGTGACGCATATTACGAGGAAAAAAGACTGGTTTTTAGTAGAGACTAACTTTGGGATTGGTTGGCTTAAGTCGGAGGCAGTGGCTTTTGTTAATAAAGAGTTTATGGATACTTTTAAGAGAAAACAATACCTTACTTTTCTAAAGGATAATGTTGCACTTTTAAATCAAAAAGGTTGGTTTTTAATGTATGCCAAAATAGGGATGCAGATGCCTGTGTTTGAGCTGAAAAAAGATGGGTTCATAGCTGGGCTAGTTATAAAAGGCAGAAATAATTATGCGAGGCTTGAGGAAGTGTTTATTAGTAAGAATCAGGCAGCTTTAAAGCCACTTGATTTTACATATCAAAATGTTGCCAAACTTGCGGATGAAATGATAGGACAACCATATGGTTGGGGTGGTCTTTATGGTAATCGGGACTGTTCTATGCTAACGATGGATCTGCTTGCAGGATTTGGATTTTCTCTTCCAAGGCATTCTAAAGCTCAGGCGAAATATGGTGGTAAATTTATTTCACTTAAAAATTTATCTAATCAATCTAAAATAAATAAAATTAAAACACAAGGGAAGCCATTTCGAACATTAATCTGGATGCCTAGCCATATAATGTTTTACATTGGTCAAGATATAAAAACAGATAAACCTTTGATTTATCATAGTATTTGGGGTATTAAAGCTATTCTAGATGATAAAAGTGAAGATGTTAAAATTATTGGAAAAACTATTGTTTCTACTCTTACTGTCGGGACGGATGTTTTTGGGATTAAAGAGAACCTGATTGATAAGGTTGAGGGTATGTGTGTGCTTTAAAACGAATGATTGAAATTATTTTAAGGGATTTATAAAAAGGGTATTTTAGGAGAATATTATGAGAAATATTGTCGTTTTGGGATCAACAGGCACAATAGGTAGAATGACTTTAGAGGTAATCGAGCAGATTGGTGATTATAATATTATTGGACTTGCTACTCATTCTAATACAAAATTATTAAAAGAACAGGTGGGAAAATTTAAGCCGGATTATGTTTGCGTTTATGATCAAGATGCTTCTAAAAATTTTAGCTCAGATATTCCTGTTTTTGTTGGAGATGAAGGTCTCGTGAATTTAGTTGAGTTGGATGATCTTGATTTTGTAATGGCTGCAGCTGTTGGGGCGGCAAGTCTTAGATCTATTTACCGTGCACTTGAGTTAGGAATTAAGGTCGCAGTGGCCAATAAAGAGCCCATTGTGATTGCTGGTGATTTTTTGATGGATATTGCGCGGAAGAATAGATCCGAAATTTTACCTGTTGATAGTGAGCATAGTGCGATTTTTCAGTGCTTAAAAGGAGAATCGACAGCAGAAGTTAGGCGTATTATTCTTACAGCTTCTGGAGGTCCATTTTACGATAGAGCAGATCTTGAAAATGTAACTAAAGCTGAGGCTTTGGATCATCCGCGTTGGAAAATGGGATCAAAGATTACTATTGATTCTGCAACCTTGATGAATAAAGGATTTGAAGTGATAGAAGCTTACCATTTATTTGGAGTGCCACTTGATAAAATTGAAGTTATTATTCACCCTGAATCTATTATCCATTCAATGATAGACTTTGTAGATGGGAATATAAAAGCACATCTTGGAAAAACGGATATGA
This sequence comes from bacterium, assembly GCA_024222485.1. Lineage (GTDB taxonomy): Bacteria > RUG730 > RUG730 > RUG730 > JAAEPJ01 > JAAEPJ01. The sequence continues at coordinate 12,227 of JAAEPJ010000453.1, forward strand.
AGATTCCTATTCAATTTGCTTTGACTTATCCTAAACGAAATCCTATTGCTGATCAAGGACTATGTTTTGAGAGTTTGGCAAGTTTGAATTTCAAAAAAGTAGATTTTGTAAAATTTCCATGTTTGAAAATGGCCTATGCTGCGGCAGAAAAAGGGGCTGGATATCCTGTTGTTTTGAATGCTGCAAATGAGATACTTGTCTCTCAGTTTTTGCGGGAGGAAATTGGATTTTTAGAAATAACGGGTAAACTTGAAAATTGTTTGAGTAAGTTCTCTGGAGAAAAGCTTACTTCTCTTGAGGATATTTTAGCTTTGGATTGTAAGATAAGGAATACTTTATGTTAGGAAATCTTCTAATTGTTTTCATTGCTATTGGTTTTGTTATTTTTATTCATGAGCTAGGGCATTTCTTTTTTGCGAAGCTTTTTGGGGTTAATGTCGAAAAGTTTTCTATTGGGTTTGGGAAAGAAATTTTTGGGTTAAATAGAAATAAAACGAGGTATTCTTTAGCTGCTTTCCCTCTAGGGGGGTTCATTAAAATGCAGGGGGAACATTTTAATGCGGATTTTACTAAACCAGAAAAAGGTGACTTTGTTGAACTTTCTTATTTAAAGCGAATCATTGTGGTAGCAGCTGGTGCGATTGTTAATATTTTATTTGCTATTATTTTTGTATTTTTTATGACATATTTTATCGGAATTAATACTCCAGATATTGAGGATTTACGGATTGCTGGTTTGGTAAAAAATAGACCAGCAATAGCAGCAGGTGTGCAAGTAGATGATGTGTTAATGAAAATTGGTGTTCGAGAAATTAAGTCTTGGGAGGATGTGATTGATTTTTCCTTGAACCATGATGGGGAGCTTGTTGTTGTTGAGTTTCTAAGAGATGATCAGCCGTTGGAGTTTGAGATTTTGCCATTTTATGATAAAGCTGAGTCAAGGTATTTATTAGGAATTACTGGGTATACTATCCATCGAAATTTATTATTTTCAGAAAGTTTAAATTTTAGTTATAATTTTTTTAAAAGACTTACAAGAGGTTTTTTTAGTATTTTTACCTTTAAGAAAGAAGTTGAGGTTGTTGGTCCCATAGGCGTTATGAAAGAGTTGACGAATGCTCTGGGTATAGGCTTTAGTCACTTTTTGTTTTTATTAGCTGTTGTTAGCTTTAATCTTGGTTTGGCTAATCTTCTCCCCTTGCCAATTTTAGATGGTGGGCATATTATGATTTATTTAATCGAGTGGATCAGTGGGAGAAGAATGAATAAAAATTTTTTGGATATGATGTTTACGGTTATGTTTATTGTTCTTATTGTTTTTATGATTTTTGTAACGAATAAAGATGTATTAAGAATATTTGGTAATTGAGTTTTAAAAAATTAAAAAGAGATTAAGATTTAACTTGTCTCTAAGACAGGAGCTTGATAATATGAAAGTGAAGATTGGTTGTTTAGAGCTTGGTAGTAATAAAAAAGTTATAGTGCAGTCTATGACGAATACAGATACGAAGAATATAGAAGAAACAGTTGCACAAATTCATCGTCTTGAGCGTGTGGGATGTGAGCTTGTGCGTGTGAGTGTTCCGGATAAAGAGTCGGCTTTAGCATTAAAAAAAATAAAAGAGCAAATCACTATTCCTTTAGTTGCAGATATTCATTTTGAGGCGAAGCTTGCACTTTTAGCTATAGAAAACGGTGCGGATAAGATTCGGATTAATCCTGGAAATATTAGGCGTGAGACTTTGCTTGAGATAATTAACTTGGCTAAAAAATTTAATGTAGCCATTCGGATAGGAGTCAATGCGGGATCTCTTAAATCTTTAGAGCACCAAAGTATTGAAAAAAAAGCAGAATTAATGGTCGCTAAAGCTTTAGAATATATTAGTGATTTTGAAGCTCAAGATTTTAAGAACTTGGTTGTTTCTTTAAAATCAAGTGATATTAGGACTTCTATTTTGGCGTATGAGTTGTTTGCTTCGAAGTCAGAATATCCTTTACACTTAGGCATTACTGAGGCGGGTTCTAAATTTACTGGAGCCATTAAATCAAGTGTCGGTTTGGGAATTTTACTTTATAAAGGTATTGGTAATACGATTAGAGTTTCTCTTTCGAGTGATCCTATTTTTGAAGTTTTTGCAGCGTATAATATTTTACAAGGGCTTGGTTTAAGACAAAAATATCCCGAAATTATCTCTTGTCCTACTTGTGCGAGAACGACGATTGATGTTATTAACTTAGTAGAAAAAGTAGAAAATTTAGTTTATTCCTGTGATTGGAGTGGCACTAAAAAAAATAATCTTAAAGTCGCTGTTATGGGGTGTGTCGTTAATGGTCCTGGCGAAGCAAAGGAAGCTGATTTTGGAATTTGTGGCGCGGGAAATAAGGTAGCCTTTTTTGAGGATGGTAAAATTATTGATACATTTGACTCTCCTGAGGTTGAAAAAATGTTGTTTGAAAGATTGAGTAAGCTTAAGAAATAGTTATTTGAATACGGGGAATATGGCTGGAGGGTAGTGGTGTTAAAATTGATTTTTTTGAGTGCAATGATTTGTCTTTGGATTGGATATTTATTTTATGGTAGATTCTTGTCTAGATTTTTTAAGGTTGATTCCAAGCGTCAGACTCCTGCACATACTTTAAATGATGGACACGATTATTCTCCTGCTAAGGTACTAGTCTTATTCGGGCATAGTTTTTCATCTATTGCTGGAGCTGGACCGATTGTTGGACCTATAATTGCCTGCATGTATTTTGGCTGGTTGCCAGCACTTTTATGGATAATTTTTGGCTCAATTTTTATTGGAGGGTTACATGATTTTTCTACTTTGATTATGTCTGTACGCAACCAAGGGAAATCTATTGCTGAGGTTATTAAACTTAAACTTGGCCATAGAATATATTTAATGGTTTTAGTTTTATTGTTTTTTACACTTGAGTATGTGTTAATCGTTTTTTTGGATTTGACAGCTACAGGCTTTAGCACAGATGGTAGTGTAGCAACGGCGTCTTTGACTTATATTTTTTTAGCATTAGTTTTTGGTTTTTTTATGAAGTGTAAAAGGTTATTTTTAGTATCCTTGCCCTTTATTGTGATTTTGTTTGCTACTGTTTATTTTGCATATTTGAATCCTTTATTTGGTTTTTCTAAGTCATTTTGGCAGATTTTGTTACTAATCTATTGTTTTACTGTATCGGTACTTCCTATTAAGGTTTTGCTTCAACCGCGTGATTATTTATCATCTTATATGCTTTATTTTGCATTGGTTCTCGGTGTTTTTGGGGTTTTTCTAAAAGGAGATTTGGCTATTAGCTATGCGTATTTCATTCCTTTTACTGAACGAGCGAGTGATACTCTAAAATTATTTCCTGTACTTTTTATTACAGTTGCTTGTGGAGCAGTTAGCGGTTTTCATTCGTTAGTAGAGTCAGGGACAATTTCTAAGCAGCTTGATAATGAAAAAGATGCTAAAATTATTGGATATGGAGGGATGCTGGTAGAGGCAGTTTTAGCGGTTATTGCCCTCGTTACTATAATGATTTTAACGAAAGAAGAAGCGGTTGGTCTTGATAATCCTATTGCAATTTTCTCTCATGGTGTCGGTAAATTTGCTGTACTTCTTGGTGTTGAAAAGGGGTTTGGTAATACTTTGGGGTATTTGATTATTTCTACTTTTTTGCTTACAACCCTTGATACAGCAACAAGAATTTCTCGTTATATTTTTCAAGAGCTTTTTAATTTAAAAACTAAGGAAAGTGTCTATTATTCTTCTTTTTTTGTTCTAATATTGCCCGTTGCCTTTTGTTTTTATGATTCAATCTGGAAACTTATTTGGCCTATTTTCGGAGCGACAAATCAGCTGGTTGCTGCTGTGGGGTTATTAACTGTGTTAATTTGGCAAAGAGAAAAGAATAGAGGGATTAAGTTTTTTATTCTCTTGCCAACTCTATTTATGTTTGTAATGAGTATTACTTCTTTATTGCGAACAGTTTTAACGCCACAACTTTTAATAATTAAAATTACAGTTCTGGGTTTGATTATAATAACAGTCTTATTGGTCTATTTTGCGATCAAAGAGCTATTTTATAATTCTTTATTTAAAAAGAATTAGTACTTGAGTGTAGAGGAATAACTAAAAAAATTAAAAAGATTTTTTTTAATTTGACATTATATTTTGACTAAAAATCGTGTTAGTCAATGAGGAGTAATAAATGGCTGTATCAAAAGGGTTGGGCAAAGGATTAGAAGCTATTATCCCAGGTTGGTCAGAAGAAACTGTCAAGAATATAAATGAGTCTGATATCTTAGATATTAAAATAGAACATATTAAAACAGGTGTTTATCAACCGCGGAAGACTTTTAATGAGGAAACATTGAAAGAGCTTGCTAGATCAATTGAAGCGAAAGGGATTATTCAGCCATTAGTTGTGATCAAAGATCAGGGAAATTATATCTTGATTGCAGGAGAAAGACGACTTAGAGCGGCAGCTATAGCAGGACTTAATAAAGTCCCCGTTATTGTTAGGCAATATTCAGAAGAGGAGCGTTTAGAGATCGCCTTGATTGAGAACCTGCAGCGTGAGGATTTAAACGCTATTGAAGAAGCGGAAACTTACGCTCTTTTAATGGAAAAACATAAGTTTCGACAGGAAGATTTAGCGGAGCATGTTAATAAAAGTCGTTCTCATGTTGCTAATATTTTAAGGCTGCTTTCTTTGTCAGACTCTATTAAACTTCTTTTGGTTAATGGTGATTTATCATCGGCTAAAGCACGAACATTACTTAGTGAGCCTGATGAACAAAGGCGTGAAAGGTTGGCAAAAAAGGCTGTTATTAATGCACTTTCTGTTAAAGATATTGAAAATTTAATCAGAAAAAAAAATCCTAAAAGTGTTAGAGTTAATAAAGAATTACGCCAGTATGTTAAAGAGCTAAAAGAAAAGTTTAACCAGAAATTTACAAGTTCTAATATTTCTTTGGATGTAAAAGAAAATGAAAATAATGTTAAAGGTGATATTAAAATTAAATTTGGATCTGCTGAGGAGTTAAATAAAATTTTAGATATTTTGGGAATGTAAAGATTTTAGTTAAATTACATAAACAACAAAAAGTCCATCCTGATAAAACAGTATTGTTGTTTTTTGTTTATAAGCTTAATGGTTTCTAGTTATCAAAAAAGGATGTTGATAAATGAAGAGTAAAAAAGCGGTGGTTTTATTGTCAGGAGGCTTGGATTCTACGACAACACTATACTGGGCAATAGACCAAGGCTATGAATGTTATGCATTAATTTTTAATTATGGGCAGAAACATTATAAAGAAGTAAAAATAGCAGAAAATATTGCTAAACTTTTAGGTGTTAAGTATCAAATAATTAATTTAGAATTTCCATGGAAAGGCAGTGCCCTTTTAGATAAGGAGCTTACTATTCCTAAGAACCGTAATATTGATGATAATATTCCTCTTACTTATGTTCCTGGACGAAATATTATCTTTCTCAGTATTGCAACATCTTATGCTGAAGTAATAAAAGCAGAAACAATTTTAATAGGTGCTAACAGTATTGATTATAGTGGTTACCCTGACTGTCGTCCAGAATTTATTAAAGCTATGCAGAATGCAATAATGCTTGGGACTAAAGATGGTAAAATTAATATTGAAACGCCACTAATTACTTTATCTAAAAAAGATATTATTTTATTAGGGCTAAGCTTAGGTGTTCCTTATGAAGAAACATGGTCTTGTTATATTGGAGAAGATGAGCCTTGTGGGGTTTGTGATAGCTGTATACTCAGAAAAAAAGGATTTGAAGAAGCATGCAAAAGTATAAAATAGTCGAGATTTTTGATTCGATACAAGGGGAAGGTCCTTATTTAGGTGAACGACAGATCTTTATTCGTTTAGGAGAATGTAATTTATCTTGTGTTTATTGCGACACAGATTTTAAAAGATATGTGCTTATGACAGCTAAAGAAATTTTTGATCAGGTGAATGAAAAAACGATTGTTTTTACAGGCGGTGAGCCTTTACTACAATCAGGGTTAATCAAAGAGATTAGAAAATTGGAACATTTTGTGCTCAAGAAAAATAGAATTATGCTTGAGACTAATGCGACACTTTCCTCGCAATTAGCTGAGGTAATTGATTATGTTGATGTTTTTTCTTGTGACTATAAATTGCGCAAATATGCCAATATTGATCAAAAGGAGCATCAACAATTTTTTGCTAAGCTGGAAGCAAAAAATAAAAATTTTTATGTAAAAATAATTACGGATGATGATATCTCCTTAGAAGAGTTTAAGGAAGAGATTAAATATTTACAAGTCAATAAAAATACTAAAATAATTTTGCAACCAATTTTTAAAGAATCCCTTCAATATTCTGCTCAATTTATAAAATATCATCAAATATTACTGAATAAGGGGTTTGAAAAGGTATTTTTTATTCCTCAAGTTCATAAATTTTTAGGAGTTAATTAGTCTGGGTTTGATTATGATTTCGCTAGATTTTTAGAGAACAGCTTATTTATTTTTTATAAGAGATATAAAAAATGTTAAAAAATTTTATAGATTATTTGAAAATAGAAAAAAATGTTTCTGAACATACTTTAATAAATTACCAAAGTGATCTCGAACAATTTTTAGAATTTTTAATAAAAAAAGATAAAGATTTTCAAGATATTGATCGATTACTTGGTCGTGAGTATTTGGCAATGCTAGCAGCTCAAAATTATAAACCAAATAGTATTGCTCGAAAGGTCTCTGCTATTAAAAGTTTTTATAAGTTTCTAATAGCAGAAAAAGAAATTAATGAAACTAATTTTTTATACTTAAGGACTCCTAAAAAAGCTAAGAATATTCCGGTTTTTTTATCAGAGGATGAAATGATTGATCTTTTAAATGCTCCCACTGATACTGATTGGCGGAGTTTTCGTGATAAAGCCGTTTTAGAGATTTTATATTCGACGGGTATTAGGGTGAGTGAGTTGGTTAACCTAAAGCTTTCTGATATTGATTTTTTAGGTGAAACCATCAAAGTTTTTGGTAAGGGTAGGAAAGAACGGGTTGTGCCTATTGGGCTTAAGGCATTAAAAGCAATTAAAATTTATTTGGATTCAGTTATGGGGAAATATGTTCTGCTTAATGAGGACAAGATTTTGAGAAATAGACTTGGAACGGCTCTTACTGTTAGAAGTATCCCTCGCATAATAGCGAAGTATGTTAGGCAAGTATCTATTGTAAAAAATATAAGTCCTCATAAAATTAGGCATACATTTGCTACACACCTTTTAAATGCAGGCTGTGACCTTTTGAGTGTTCAAAAAATGCTCGGACATGTGAATCTCTCTACCACTCAAATTTATACTCATGTGGAGATTGAGCGTTTGAAAAAAGATTATAAAAAAGCCCACCCACATTCTTAGTTTCTAGACAATAAATTGCAACAAATCTTTAATTATTGTAAAATCTTGATAATATTTTGCCTGATAATTACTTTTTGTTTTTTGTATTTCTTGTGGAAGGTTATACTACTTAATTTTAAAATGCCTATAAAAAAACAAGTTATTTTTTTATAATGAAATTTTGCGCCTGTAGCTCAGCTGGATAGAGCAACTGACTACGAATCAGTAGGCCGGGCGTTCGAATCGCTCCAGGCGCATATTTTGGTTTTCTAAATGTCCCTTGAAATTTAAGTATTATGTGTATTAATAATTGTTTTGATCTCTTAAATAAAGAAAAATTTATCAAAGCAGGTCTTTATTAGGGTTATGGATGAATAAAACTATTGTTAACTAAATTTAATAGTTGTTAATGATTAATGATGCTGAAATTGATTATTAAAAAATAAAATTTTATGTATAATATTAACTGATTATTTTTTAAATATAAATTACATATTCTAAATTTTATAGTCAAAGGTACAGTTTTTTAAATATTAAAATTAATATTTAAAGAGAGGTTTCTATTTTGAAGCTTTTTGTTTGGAAAGAAAAAAAATTTTGAAACAACATAAATACTTTATGAATCAGGCTATTTTACAAGCTAAAAAAGCTGAGGATATTGGAGAAGTGCCCATTGGTGCAGTGATAACCGATGGAGAAAAAGTTATTTCAAGAGGGTATAACCGTTCAATAGCTGATCATGATCCGACAGCTCATGCAGAAGTTGTGGCTATTAGAGCTGCAGGTTGTAAATTATCTAATTATCGGCTTGATAAGTTAACTATGTATGTAACCTTAGCTCCATGCCCCATGTGTCAAGCAGCAATAACTTTTGCGAGGATTAAGAAAGTTGTTTATGCTGCTCAAGTGAAAGAATTTAAGTTCAATCATAAAGTTCAGGTCGTATCGGGTGTTTTAGAAGAAGAATGTTCTAAAATGCTTAAAATGTTTTTTAAAAAAAAGAGATAAGTTTCTAAAGCTTCTAACATGTTAAGATAAAGAAGTTTGACTTTAACTAGGAAAAAAGTATGAATATTCATAAAACAGCAATGGTTGATAGAAAAGCTAGCCTTGGTAAAGATATAACTGTTGGACCAAATACAATTATTTATCCAAATGTTGAAATTGGCTCAGGCACCATAATAGGTGCTAATGTTGTTATTGAAGGGGCAACTAAAATAGGAAGGAATTGTCAGGTTTTTACAGGTGCTGTGATAGGAAACCCTCCACAAGACTTAAAATATGCAGGGGAAGATACTAAGGTTACTATTGGTGATAATTCTGTGGTCCGGGAATATGTAACTTTAAATAGAGGGACAGTTGCTCAAGGTGAAACCAGTATTGGCAGTAATTGCTTGTTAATGGCGTATGTCCATATTGCACATGACTGTATTGTTGGAAATAGCGTAGTTATTGCTAATAATGGAACTCTAGCTGGGCATGTACAGGTTGCAGATGGAGCAATTATTGGGGGATTGACCGCTATTCATCAGTTTGTTAAGGTTGGAGAATTGTCCATCATAGGTGGTGCATCGCGTGTTTCTAAGGATATTCCCCCATATACAAAGTCTGCAGGTAATCCTTTAAAAATGTACGGATTAAATACTATTGGACTTGAGAGAAATAATGTTTTATCTGAAACCAGAAAAGAACTAAAGAAAGCATATCGAGTTTTGTTTAGAAGTAATCATAATACAAAACAAGCACTTAATATTCTGGAAGATACCCCGTCTGAATATTTGGAAGTATCAAACTTTATTAATTTTATTAGAAGTTCTGAGCGTGGTATTTCTAAGGAATAATGTTTTGAGGATTGTTTGCGTTTTATTAGCTATACAAAAGGATTACTTGAGTATAAAAATAGAAATATGATAAATAAAAAACTAGCTTTAATAGCCGGTAACGGTGATTTTCCTTTTTTATTTTTAAATGAAGTAAAGTCTAAAGAAGAGAATGTTATTGTTATTGCTTTGAAAGGGGAAACTGATCATGAGATTGATAATTGTGGCTTTCCTGTTTTTTGGCAAAATATTGGAAAATTAAACAAAATTATTAAGATTATGAAAGATAATAATGTTACGCATGCCATCCTTTGTGGACAGGTTATTCATACAAAATTATTTACAGAAGTACATTTAGATCTAAGAGCTATAAAATTTTTGGGTTCTTTAGTCAATAAAAAAACGGATAGCATTTTAGGTGCTCTTGCAGCAGAGTTTTTAAAAGAAGGAGTAGAGATGATCTCCTCTGTCACTTATATGGAATCATGGATGCCAACCGATAAAGGTGTGATTACGAAAACCAAAGTAATTGATAAGGTAGTTAAAGATATTGAGTTTGGTTATGATACAGCTAAAAAAATTGCAGGCTTGGATATTGGGCAAACTGTTGTAGTTAAAGATAATGCCGTGATAGCTGTTGAGAGCTTAGAGGGGACTGATCAATGTATCCTGCGGGGATTTTCTTTGGCGGGGAAGGGGTGTGTTGTTGTTAAGGTCAATAAACCCAATCAAGATATGCGTTTTGATGTTCCTGTTCTTGGTAGGCGGACATTTGAAATATTAAAAGATGTTGAAGCTGCTGCGATTTGTTTTGAAGCAGGAAAAACTTTATTTTTCGATCGTGAAGAATGTTTAAAAATAGCTCAGAAAAATAAAATAGTCGTTTATGCTATCTAGCTAAGTTTATTGGAAGTATAGGCAAGGATGACTCCTTATTAAATTTTAGATTTGTTATTTTTGTGGGGGAAAATAAACAATGTTAAAGACATCAGTAATTGGCGTAGGGAGCCTTGGTCAACATCATGCTAGAATTTATGCAGGAATGAAAGATATCAATCTTGTTGCAGTTGTGGATTCTGATGAGAAAAATGGTAAAAAACAAGCGAAAAAGTATAAAGCAACCTATCTTAAAGATTACCACCAGTTAGTTGGCAAAGTAGACGCTGTTAGTATTGCTGTTCCTACACCTTTACATTTTGAAGTCGCTAAATTTTTTTTGGAAAATAAAATACACTGTCTTGTTGAAAAACCAATCACGGTAACCTTAAAAGAAGCGGATACTCTTATTTCACTTGCAGAAAAAAATGGTGTTATTCTACAGGTGGGACATATTGAACGCTTTAATCCGGCAATTTTACATGCCCAGAATTTTTTAAAAAATCCAAGATTTATTGAAATTAATAGGCTTGGCCCATATAGTCCTCGTGTATCACATGTCGGTGTAGTGCTTGACTTAATGGTTCATGATTTAGATATGGTTCTTTTTTTAACAGGCTCTAAGGTAACATCCATTGATGCCGTCGGTACTAAGGTTATTTCAGGGTGTGAAGATATCGCTAATGTTCGTTTGCATTTTGAAAGTGGTTGTGTTGCTAATATTTCAGCAAGTAGAGTCTCATTAGAAAAGCTCAGAAAAATTAGGGTATTTCAGGATGATTCATATATTTCTTTAAATTATGAAAAACAAGATTTGAAAGTATATCAGAAAAAAAGTGGAATAGAAAAAGTTGAGAGCTTGAAAGATATTACATTGACAACCCATGTCCCTAAAAAAGAAGAACCGCTTTTTTTAGAGTTAAGAGACTATATTGACTGCATTAAAGCTAGTAAACCTCCTAAAGTTGATGGACTCCATGGCAGAGCCGCACTAGCACTAGCTTTAGAGATAGTAAAGCAGATTGAAAAATTATCATAGATGTTTTTTATGTTATTTTTATCGCCTTAGTAAGGAATTTGTATTTTTTCTATTATTTTAAGAGTTCATCTATGCTTTCTTTGATAGTGAAACTATTAAGAGTCCAATCAAAATCATAGTAGATAATCTGATAAAAACTAGCAGTTTGTAAGTATGTTTCATCTTTTAGTCGTACATACTTTAATAGAAAATTTATAATTTTATTTTCTTCTTCAGTTAAAAAAAAGGGTAGATTTTTATTATATATTTTAAAGATTTCTGAGTATTTTTTGAAGATAGGGGATAAATATAAAACACCTATTTTTCTATCTAAGAAGTAATTTTTTTTATTGAATATAAACTTAATTACTTGTTCGTCTAAGTCTCTAGGCAGTAAGTTTTTGTTATACAGTGAATTTTTTAAGTTTGGAGAAGTTTTTGCTAAAGTAGTTAAAGCAAAAAGGCTCCGTGGAGAATCCATTTCAATTATTTTGTTTCTTATATTTTTTAGTGTTATTTTATCATTGAAAATTTTTACAATTTTTTTGTCAATGTTCCCTATATTCTGAATACTTTTTTTAGGGTATAGGAAAAAATCAAAAAAATCTCTTTTGATGGGGTAGTTGTTATAGCCAATTTTTATCATGAACGCATTATAAGCTTCAATCCAAAATATTAGCTGTTCTTGTTTGTTTAGGTTTGAGTATTCTTCAAAAGTAAATTCTTCAAAAGATCTTATAATATTATTTAGCTTAGTTATATCCAAATTTTTATAGTTAACCGCACTTTTATTATTAAGATATTTTTTTAAGATATATTGATAATTTTCATACGCTATTGGTGCCGCAAAGATTTTGACTAAAGAGCTACTAAGAATTAATATTATCGAGACTGTTTTCTTGAGTTTTTTTTGCATTATTGTTATCCTTATTTTCGTTTTCTATGTTTATAATACTTTGCTCTGTTATGTTTTGTACCAAAGTGTCTTTTAAGTACTCAGCGAGTTCTAAATTTTTAGATATGATATTAATTGTACCATTTTTTTGTGAAAAATCTAGTTTTACTGAAGTTGTTCTTAAGGCATGTTGAAAAATGTTTTGGAGATTTCTGACATACAAAGATGTTTCTGTTTGTTTATAAATATCAGCTTCATTTTTATATAAATAGCTACGCACTTTTTTGAGGTAATCAGGGTCAAATATTTTAGTTTTAGTTTGGTAATACTTATTATATGTGTCTAGATGAGTAGTGGGTGTTCCAATAAAATTTTGAATTACATATGAATTGCAGCCGGTAAATAAAATAAGAGAAATAATCGATAATTTGTATATTTTCATAATAAAAAAGTATAGATAAGAAATGAATTTTGATCAAGATATTTGTAAATTGACAAAAAGAGAAGCTTTTAGTAAAATAGAAAATATTTTTGGCTAGTATAAAAATCTATATATATTATATTGAATTTATTAATATGGAGCATAAGTTTTTTATTTTTTAAATAATGGATACATGATTATTTTTTCTTTTAAATTACCTCAATTTAATATTAACCATAAAAAGATTTCATAGGCTATGTGAATATAAAAATATTTAGGATTTTTAATTGTCATATTTTTTCAACATTCGGAGATAAGAGATTCTTCTTAATTTTATGGAATATGGAAATGATAATTTATAAAGTTGTTTCATAAAATTCAGTAATTATAAATATTGGGAATTTAATTTTTGAAATAGTAATTTTAGGCTTTTTAATAATGAAACATTTAATAGTAGATTGTCTAAATGTATGAGATGTTAGAAGTTTGGTTCTATGAAAGTTAAGATAGAATATTAGTTTTAATTGAAAAAATATAAAGTAAAGATACAGGCGTTGACTTTTTATGCTTGCAATTATTTTAAAAAAAATGGGAAAAGGAGAAGAGGATGACACTTTTTAGATATTTTAAGTTTATTCTATTGGTTACTTTATTAATGGGGGTTTTTTCAGGTTGTGGACAGGACTCGAATAAAAATAAGATAGTTGTTTGGCATTGGATGACAGATCGTGATGATGCTTTCATTGCGCTTGCTAATAAATATAAGGATCTTTATGGTGTCGATATTGTGTTTGAGCTTTATGCTCCATCAGAGGCATATGCCTCTAAGGTTAAAGCAGCTGCACAAACTAAAACTTTGCCAGATATCTTTGGTATATTAGGGGAGAAGAGGGACTTTGCAAGTTTTATTCGTGCAGGACATGTTGCAGACTTATCTTTTTTTATGAATGCAAATAAGGGGTATTGGAAGAATATGCTTTTTCCAAAAGCATTAGCTGTTAACCAGTTTTCTGATGGAAATAATCTTAAAGTGAAGCCTGGAATTTATGGTGTCCCAATTGATGTGACGAATATCCAGCTTCTTTATAATAAGGCTATGTTTAAAAAAGCAGGCTTAGATCCTGAAAAGTCACCAGAAACTTGGGCGGAACTTTTAGAGGTTGGTAGAAAACTTAAAGCAGCAGGCTTACAAGGTATTTCTAGTGGCTTCGGTGAGGTATGGCTTTTAAATTGTTTTGCTTCAAATTATGCTTTTAATATTTTGGGTGAAGAAAAGGTGCTTGCAACTATAAAAGGAGATGTGAAGTATACAGATCCTGATTGGATAAAAGTATTATCACTTTTTGAAGATCTTAGAGATAATGGTCTTTTAGCTACAGGTGTTGTTTCAATGGTTAATAAAACTGCAGAACAAATGTTTGCAAATGAAAGGGCGGCTTTAGCCTTTAATGGCTCTTGGTGTATTAATGTTTACAATGGGATGAACCTTGATATCGACTATGGTGTTTTCTTACCTCCAAAATATTCTGATAAATACCCTATGTCCATTTGGGGTGGTGCAGGTGCTTCTTTTATGGTTAATGATAAATCATCTAAAAAAGAAGAAGCAATTAAATTTTTGAAGTGGATCACAGAAAAGGATCAGCAAGTATTTTTAGCTGAAACCACGAAAAACTTGCCTGTTAATAAGAATAGCTTAGAAAAAGTGTCAAGTAATTTGGCAGAGTTTGCTAATGATATGGATAAAACAATTCATCCTAGCCTTTTTTCCTATGTTGAGTTTCCTAGTGTTACAGAGACATTTGATAAAGGGATCCAGTCTATCATTATTGGTGAAAAAACACCGGAGACGGTCGCAAAAGAAGTTCAAAAAGTTAAAGATAAGGAACTATCAAGAGTATAAATAGGACTAATAAAAATATGAAAGTAAATAATAGAATTAAGGATATAACAACAAATTATTTATTTGTTGTCCCAGCGCTTATTTTGTTTTTAGTTTTTAGTTTATATCCATTTGTTAAAGTATTTCAATTAAGTGTTTTTAAATGGGATGGAATTGCGCTTGATATGCAGTTTGTAGGGTTATCACATTTTATTGATATTTTTACTAATAATGTTATTTGGTGGAAATCAATGCTAAATGCTGGATATATCACTCTTCTTGCTTTAACTTTTCAAAATTTTTTAGCATTATTTTTAGCAATGGCGTGTGATCGTGATATTCGTGGTGCAAAAGCATATCGTGTTATTTTTTATTTGCCTCCTGTGCTTTCAGGCATTGTTGTAGGTTTAATTTGGAATTGGATTTATGATGGTAATTATGGCCTTTTAAACCATGCAGTGGAAGCAATAGGTTTGTCTGGTTTTGGGCGAGCGTGGCTTGCGGATCCTAAGACCGCTTTAACATCAATCGCAATTATTCATATGTGGAAAGGTTTTGGTTGGGGTTTTGTTATTTTACTTGCAGGGCTTCAAGGGATCTCTCGAGATTATTATGAAGCAGCTAAAATTGATGGAGCTAATGCTTGGCAAATTTTTAAAAATATTACTATACCTTTAATGATTCCTATTTTTTTTCTGGTTTCAATTTTGACAATACTCGGGACAATGCAAGTTTTTGATATTATTATTTCAACGACACAAGGAGGTCCAGGGTATCATACCGAGGTTCCAATTACCCGAATTTTGACTGCTATGACAGGGACTTCTCGTTTTGGATATGCTTGTGCAATGAGTTTAGTTTTTGGATTGGTTTTATTGTTGCTTTCCGTTTTTCAATTAAAAGTTTCAAAAAAAATAGAAGGATAAAATATTGAAGAAATTTTATGTACTTGAATATAAATTAAAAAAAATTCTTGCAGACTTTTTATCACAGCTACTTTTGATCTCTGTAGCTATTACCTGTGTTTTTCCTCTTGTTTGGATGTTTGTCTCTGCCCTTAAAACACAACAAACAATTTTTTCTGATATGAGTTTTATTCCAAAGAATCCGGAGTGGGGGAATTTTATTATCGCTTGGACAAAGGCTAACTTTAGTGTTTATTTTTTTAACAGCTTGGTTTATACATCTCTTGTTGTTGGTGGTGTTATTTTTATTGCATCTATGGCTGCTTTTGCATTTTCTCGTTTGGAGTTCCCTCTAAAAAAGTTCTTTTTCATTATGTTTATGGCAACAATGATGATTCCTATCCCGGGGTCATTTATTTCCCTTTATGTATTGCTGACTAAACTTCATTTAATTAACACGCGGATTGGGTATATTTTGCCACAAATTAATGGGGGATTGGCTATGGGTATTTTTATGTTGAAAACTTTTTTTGATAAGATGCCGAAAGACTTAGAGGATGCGGCTAAGATTGATGGTTGTAATAAATTTGGTATTTATTGGCATGTGGCCTTACCTCTTGCAAAGCAAGCTATTGCGGTTTTGGTTATTTTTACGGCACTTCAAGTTTGGAATGAGTATCTGTTAGCAATGTTGGTTCTTTCCAGTAAAGCACTGATGCCACTTCAAAGAGGATTGATGGTCTTCCAGGGGAGTCATTTAACTGAATATCCATTGTTGATGGCAGGGATTACAATTACAGTTGTGCCTATTGTTGTTATTTATTTATTAATGCAGAAATACATTATAAAGGGAATAATGTCGGGGGCTGTAAAAGAGTAAGAGTAAATGTTTAAAAAAGCAGTTTTAATGTTTTTTTTCCTAACTTGTTTTCTCAATGCATTCATTGAAGATTTTGGAAGTAATGAATATATTGATTATAGCAAGTACGGTTATTTTGAAAATATTGGTACACCTGACTATGAATATATTATTAGGAATAGAAAGGCCTTGGTTGATGCCCAAGGCGAAGGTATTTATCCAAATCAATGGTCTGTTTTTTCACATCCTCGTTTTTTAGCTTATGAAAGAGAGGGGAGACTTGAAGGGAGCAGATGGTCTTTTTTGCACTTTGATAACCCAGAACTTGTTTATTATAAATGGTCAGTTTCATTTCAAGCTGATCCAGGTATTAGACAGTTTTATCTTGCACAAGCAATGGAAAAAGCAGGGTATATTAAGCATGCTATTAAGGCTTATTATTCCATTTTAATTTTTTTTCCAAAAACTGTCGTTGAGACATACTTAAAAATACCGATATATTTATCAGATATTAGTCAGGATAGAATTTTGTATTTATTAAGAAAAAATCCTGATATTAATTGGTCCTTGGATGCTGTGAATATTGAGATAAAAAATAAGTTTGATAAAGATTTAACTAATGATATTTTTTATATTAACCCAGGGAAAATTTCTAAAGGCAGACTTCCTGAAAAAAATAAATATTTGAGGAAAGGGATAATCAAAGGAGTTGTGTATTCTCCTACTACTGTTGGCAGTGATCAAGATGTAAGAATGGAGGAAGTTGATTTTAAGAATATGCAATTAATGGGTGTTAATACCTGTATCATTGATATCCAGTTTTGTAAGAAAAATTTTTTGAAATATATGTTTGAAAAGTATTATATTAAAGTTATTATACGTCTAAACGCTGAATATTTAGATGAAGTTGAAGCCTATAAAAATCAGGAATATTTATTATTCTGGTTGGTTAAAAACCCTAAGATTATTGGAAAGGTTAAGGCTATTGATGAGGATCACTTGATTGCTTTTGCCAATGATGACTTGTTAGATATAGATTCTTTTCCAGAGGAAGCAGATATTCTAGGAATAGATATTTTTAGAGGGAAAATAGGTTTGGGAAATTCTTTCTGGCGAGACATTAAACTTAATTGGAAAAAACCATTTTTTATTAGTTCTTACGGTGCTCCTGCTTATAATGTGACAAATGAAAATGCTGAAACTTTTCAATTGAATTTCCATAAAAACTATTGGGAGCAAATCCAGGAGAATTTAGACTCTCAATTCTTAGGTGCAGTTATTTTTGAATGGAAAGATAATTGGTCACGTTTAGCTAATGTTGCCCATCAAGATACAGTTGCTGTCTGGACAGGACCAATTTTGGATATGTTTTTATACAAGGAGTGGATGGGCATAAATACAGTTAATAACGAACAAAGAAAAATTTTCTCATATTATAAAAATATTTGGAATAAGGAGAAGATAAAATGAAACGAGTTTTATTTATTGTATGTTTTTGTATGAACTTTAACCTTTATGCTGCGGATATTGACTTTAAGAATAGGGGAGACTCTAGGATAAATTACTCTAAATATGGGGAATTTAAAGGGGTGGGTACTAATGAGTTTCATTACAAGGTAAAAGATAAAAAAGGTTTGAAAAAACAGGTAGGCGATTTTATATATCCAAATACTGGGGTGCCTAGATTTTTAAAAAAAAGATATAAAAAAATAGTAGCAAGTGGAGTAATTCGTAAAAATGATGTTTGGTCACACTTGAAATCTGGAGATAATTTATTAGATATTTTAGCATGGGTTTCTACTCCCATTATAGAAGGTAATTTACCTGATCAAACTGAAGGAATCAAACAATTTTTTATTGGTGATATTTTAGCTCATGCAGGTGAATATGAGGCAGCCATTAAGGCTTATTATGGCGTTGTTTTGTTTTTCCCTAGGACTTATTGTTGGAATGCAGATGGCTCGTTTGTTTGGTATGTTGGACCTGCTGCTTTAGATCGGATAAATCTTTTACTTCGAGAACATCCTGAACTTAATTTAAAGTTAAAAGATGCCTATATCGAAGTTGAAAATGCTAATGATACAGATATTAATAATGATATTATAAAAGTTAATCCAGGAACTTTTATTGCTTTAAATGGTGGGGAGAATAGATCAGATGTCAGTTATTTTGATGTTTTAGAGACAAAGGGTTCTGGTAGAGTTAAAATAGTAAAATATACGAATAATCATTGGCAGTTAATGGTTCATGACAAACCTTTTGTTGTGAAAGGTGTTACCTATGCCCCAACTAAGGTTGGGACAAAGGGCAGTGAAATGGGTAGAGAAACAAAGTGGATGCACATTGATAGTAACAAAAATGGCAAAAGTGACGCTGCATATGATGCTTGGGTGGATGCTAATAAGAATAATAAAAGGGATAAAGGGGAAAAAAGAGTCGGAGATTTTCAGCTAATGAAAGAAATGGGAGTGAATACGATTAGGTTATATCATTCTTTATCTGAGTCTGAGTACTTGCCTGAAGAGATAGATAAAAATATTTTAAGAGATTTATATCGCAGGTATGGTATTATGACTATTATGGGAGATTTTGTCGGTGCATATGGGATTGGTTCAGGTGGTGGACGAACTGATTATCGCAATGCTAGGCAAAAAAAGATGATGAAAGCATCTGTGCGGAACATGGTTTTAGATCATAAGGATGAGCCATATGTTCTTATGTGGGTTCTTGGGAATGAAAATGATATGCCAGATACTTCCGCTGGGGTTAACTATACGAATACTAATGCCAGAAAATATCCTGATGCATATGCTTCTTTTATTAGTGAGTTAATTCAAATGATTCATGATATTGATCCAGAGCATCCTGTTATGGTCGGAAATATGACAACAGACTTAATTCCTTATTATAATAAATATACTCCGAAGATGGATATTTATGGAATTAACCTTTATATGGGGAAAGAAGGTTTTGGAGGTAATTGGAAAAAAATTGCTAGAAATATTGGAGTCCCTGTTATTGTAAGTGAATATGGTTGCGATGCTTATTATGATCAGGAAGGGGTAGATGAGATAGGGCAAGCTGAGTATCATCGCGGAAACTGGAAAGATATCAAATATAACTTGGCTAGCAATAATGGTATTGGGAATGCTTTAGGGGGAATTGTTTTTGAATGGATGGATGAGTGGTGGAAGTCTGGTGCCTCTCCGTTAATTCAAGATGAGGTCCCTCAATCAGCACTTCCTTTTCCTGATGGTTGGTCACATGAAGAATGGTTTGGGTTAGTGAGTCAAGGTAATGGGAAGAAGAGCCCTTTTTTAAGGCAGTTAAGAAAGGTTTATTTTATTTATAAAGATGAGCTGTGGGCTGATAATAATTAAAATATGAATAAAAGGCTTGTATAATGAATTTAGTTTTTGTAAGATTATGAAAATAATTAGTTAATTTTTTTGTATAAATGGTAGTAAGAAATTATTGGAATTATTAAGCGGATTTAATGTGTATTTTAGAATTAAAATTATGATGATTTTTTTGATAACAAATAATTTAAGCAGGTATCAACATTAACGGGAATTCCTGTAAATTATTTTTGTTTCATCATAAAAGAGATTAAGGTTAAACTATGATAAAAAAACACTATTTATTATTTTTGTTATTATTTTTTCTGATGATATCTTTTCTTTTTTCTTCAGATGATATTTATAATTCAGAAAAATATTTCGAATATGGTGATCTGTCTATTGACTATAACTTGGAGATGAAGTATACCACAAACAGACTTAATGATAATTGGGAAAGGATGGGGACTAATAAGTACTCTAAAAATGAACTCACTGGAGATTCTGCTTGGATTGGTTCAGATAGTCAAAATTTCTCAATGGAGTCTTATTTGAATCTAAATTCACACTTTAAGGGGATGATATTATTTGAGGTTTATAATGGAGGATATGATAGTTTATGGAGACCTGTAAATAATATTTCAAGAATTGAAAGCAAGAATCAATACCTTGAACTTAAGCAAGCAGAACTCAACTATAATTATGCTAGTTATAAATTTAAATATTTTAAAGGTATTCCTAGAAATAATTGGAAGTACTCTGGTGATATGTTTAATTTCTTACCTGCCCAGTATGAGTCAGATAGATATTTGAATATCGCAGGAAAAGCGATCCCTGAGGGGCTTCAATTTGATTCGACAGATCTTTTTGGTGGGTTTTTAAATGTTATTTATGGAGAACCTGTTTGGGGGAAGAGTGATTCTTTATATGTTAAATATCGGTATTCATGGCTTTTTTATTTTGATAGCTATTTTCTTTATAAATATGAAAAAATTCCTTGGAAAGTTAGTTATGGTGATGACTATCAGCAGGCATATCAATTTTCAACAGCAGTTAAGCATTTATTTCCATTTAGTATTCAATTAGGTGTTTCACATAATCCATTTAGGAATGGTAGAGGATATCAGCATGTCCAAGAGGTTGGGAAAGGTAGTGGCTACCAAAAATCTAAGTATGTTGTTAATAATTCTACAACAACTGACTCTGATACTTTTGGTTATGCTTTAAACATAGACTATGAAAATGAAGAAAAGAAATATAATATTCACTTGACAGGGGAATATTTAAATATTTTGGCAGGTAATAAAAAAGAACTGAGTTTAAAGTTTTTGAAAAGTTTTTATTTTGGTTTGTTATTTAACATTGATGCTACTTATCGTGAGCCAATAATTGCCGCTAATCCGGTAATTTATAATTATCAACTTAAAGATTCATCGGGTGTTGAGTTTGCTTCTAGAGGGGAGTCTTCACCATTTAGAGTTGATAATAGTAATCGTAAATGTTCTATTGTTAATATCGGGTTTTCATGGTTCCAGTCAATATATAACCCAGAGCTTCTTTATAAGTATGATGTGGGGCTTTTAGAGGGATGGAATATTAATAAAGAAGATAATACTAGCTTGGCTGTTGCTTTAAACTATAAGCTTAAACATTATCAAGGTTCAGCTGATGGTCAATATTATGATGATGATTCTGGGAATATTGTTTGGGACTCTCCTATGGCTCTTGGTTTAATGCCTTTTAAGGTCCCTTTAGAGACAATGCAGTTTCTTATTAAGGGCCGCTTATCAGATAAATTAAGTTATTTGTTTATTGCTCAAAGAGGTGATAGTATTGCAACAGGTTCTGCTGCATATGAACAGAATTTAAACTCTAAAAAAGTAGTAACTTTCAATGATTTTACAACAAGGATTGGCTATAAGACATATTTTTTAGACTTTGAGTATAAAGAAAATTATTGGGGTCCAGAGGAGTGGCATAGATTTTTTGGTCTTACATATGATAATTTATTTTCCTTAGAAATTGGGAAAGATTTCGGTAAGTTTGGTGTTTTTTCAATAGATACAATGAAAGTTATTCAGAATAACCCTGATATTGATTCAACAGAACTACCAAGTTTTGAAGAGTTTACACTTAAGTGGACTTATAATTTTTCCAGAATATATGCTTTAAGGAATGATGGTGTAAGTAAAAAAAGTAATTCTTTAGAAAATGATAATAAAGCCCCAGAGGTTGAGGTATATAAAAATATAGACTTCTTAAGTGTTAATGATGATGGGCTAAATGATAGTGTTGAGTTTACGATTAATGCAAAAGATGATACTGCAATTGAGCGTTGGATTATTAAGATAGAAAGTGAAAGTGGTGAATTAATTTATAAAAAAGAAGGATTGGGATTAGTTCCTAGTTATTTTGAGTGGGGGGGAAGACCCTATGAAATTTTATCAGAAGGTTTGGATGCGGGTATCTATCAGTTTAAAGTTTATGCTGTAGATGTTTTTGGTAATTTTGTAGAAACCACACCTTTAAAATTTAGAGTAAGTACAGCGGAGTCTATTTTAACTAAGGATCTCTATTATAAGATGAAAGATAGAGTTAAGGTGAAAATAGAAGAAGATTATAATAAAATTATTTTTTCTTTTGATCTAGATACAATTTATAGCATAGAGAAAGGTTCAGTAAATATTTCGACACTATCATTACTGAAAAACATTCTATACAGTAAAGAATTATATAAAATAAAAATTATTACTTACTTAAAACAAGAGGCTCGAAAAAATTACGGTACTTCTTTTGCAAGAAAAATTTCAGCTAGATTAGCACAGGAGTTGGTTTCATATGGTATAGATATTAATATTATAAACCCTATTGGTTTTATGAAAAAAGATAAGAACTTAAAAGATAGTTTTTTAGAAATAGTTTGTTATTATTAAGGATAAAAGAATGTTTAAAAAAATTTTAGTTATATTGATATTAGGAATGTTTCTTGTATCATGTTCTCGAAAAGGGAATGATGATGTTGAATATAATTCTATAGATACTTTAGACACTTTTCCTAGTGAGTGGTATGTATACTTTAATTTTATAAATATTAAGGATGGTGGTTTTGCAATAATTTCGGATAATGATAATTCTTCCGTAAGCTTTGTTGGTGAACCAGATAATGAAAAAATACAGGTTATTTGGGACGGGAATCCAACTATTTTGAATGGTGGATACTATGCGGGACAGCCTGTTACTAGCTATGGTTTTTATTTTTATTTTGATACACCAAAAGATTTGAGCATGTCAGGTTATTCTCAATTAACTTTTGATCTTGAAGGTAATATTGGGAATGATGTTAGATTGGATATTTATGTGGATGGTAGTATGTATCCTGTGGGAAAAATTGAAAGCTTAAAAATAGATGATAGTGTACAAATCCACAGTATTCCATTGACTAGTACTCTTGGCAGTAGTGTGCTTGAGATTGTTAAGTTTAATTTTGTTTCATTAAATATTGAAGGGGGAAGTTGTAATGGAGTGGAATTTTTTATAGATAATATAAAGTTTTCTTGATTTTAAGAGGAGTGATAGTTTTGAAAAAGATATATATTTTATGTTTAGTTTTAGTCATTACTTTTTCTAATTTATTTTCTATATATAAAGAACTTGATTTAGGGGAAATAAATGGTTACAATATGGCATTGAGATCAGCTGTTTATCCAGGATTGGGGCAATTATATTTAGGAGAAAAAAGTAAGGGATATTTTTTTTCTGGACTTGCTTCTCTTTCAATTATAGGTGCTATTTATTCTTGGAATAATACAGAAAAGAAGTATAATGAATATGAATCTAAAGGAGTCAGAAGTGATAGTTTATATGATGACTATCTAGATGAAATGAATCAAATGTATTTGTTTGTAGGTGTAGGGCTTTTAAATTGGGCTTACAGTATTTATGATGCCTATAAGCTTGGAGAAGAAGTTCGATATGCTAGAGATATTGATAAATCCATTTCTATGTTTATTAGAGATGGGAATTTTTACATAGCATACAACAAAAGAATATAAATGATAAAATTATAGGAGGCTTAAAAAATGTCATTTAAAAAAAGAGTAATGTTGTTACTGTGTTTTATATTTGTTATCAATATTTTTGGTTCCAATATAATTGCAGCGGATAATATTTCAAGTGCAATTTCAGCAGCGAGAAAAAAAGAGTTGGCAATTAAGACTAAAGCAGAAGCAAAAAAAAGGAAAGCAGTGGTAGAGGCTCAGAAAGCAGAAGTAAAAAAAAGGAAAGCAGCACTAAAGGCTCAAAAGAAAGCAGAAGATAAAAAAAAGAAAGCAGCACTAAAGGCTCAAAAAATCGAAGCAAAAAAAAGGAAAGAAGCACTAAAGGCTCAAAAGGACGCAGCGGGAGATGAAAAAGCAGGATTAGCTGCTAAACAGCTTAAAAAAGAAGCCAAAGCTAAGAAAAAAGCAGATGAAGAATTAGCTGCTAAACAGCTTAAAAAAGAAGCCAAAGCTAAGAAAAAAGCAGATAAAGAAAATAAGAAGTTAGCAGTTAAAAAGATGAAAGCAGAAGCCAAGGCTAAGAAGCTAGCAGCTAAAAAGGTGAAAGCAGAAGCTAAAGCAAAAAAGAAAGCAGAAGCTAAGGCTGCTAAGGCAGAAGCTAAAGCGAATAAAGCAGAAGCTAAAAAGATGAAAGCAAAAGTTAAAGTGAAAAAGAAAGCAGACTTGCTAGCAACTAATTCTGCAGCAAAAGCTACTGTGTTAGAAGCTAAGGAAAATAAGCTGACAGAAACTAAAAAGATGAAAGCAGAGGGTAAAGCTGCGAAGGCAGAAGCTAAAGCCAAGAAATTAGCAGAAGCTAAGGCTGCTAAGGCAGAAGCTAAGGCTGCTAAGGCAGAAGCTAAAAAGATGAAAGCAGAAGCTAAAGCAGAAGCTAAGGCTGCTAAGGCAGAAGCTAAGGCAGAAGCTAAAAAGATGAAAGCAGAAGCTAAGGCAGAAGCTAAAAAGATGAAAGCAGAAGCTAAAGCTGCTAAGCTAGCTACGGATACCGAAACAGTTAAGGCTGTAGAGGTCGAAGAGGAAGTTGTTACAGTTTCAACCGTGAAAGTTATAGAATATAAAGAGGCAAAAAAACAGCATAAAAAAGCTAAAAAAATCAAGTTTGAGGAAACATATGTCTATAAAGATGCAGGTTATAAACATAATATGTACCTTCCTACAGGATGGATGGGTGATTATGGTGATTTAAGAATGTCTTCACGCTCATTTATTAATCCTAAAAAAGGTATGACATGCATGAAGGTTAGTTACTCTGCACGACAAAGGCAAGGTGCTGGCTGGGCAGGTATTTACTGGCAAAGACCTGCAAATAACTGGGGTGTTGAGAATAAAGGTCTTAATCTTATTGGGGCTAAAAAATTAGTTTTTTATATGCGAGGTGAGAAAGGTGGGGAGATTATTGATGGCTTAAAAGTTGGTGGTATTACAGGGACATATGCAGATACTACTGATATTCCTTTTGGCCCAATTATTTTAAGTAAGAGATGGAAAAAATATGTTATTGATGTTACAGATGAGGATTTGACTCATATTATTGGAGGATTTGCTTTTGTGTTGACAGCAGAGACTAATCCTGATGGTATCATTTTTTACATAGATGAGGTTAGGTTCGAAGGTACTCGTAACTTTATAAAAGAATTTTTCTCTAAATTTTTTGGATTTTTTGTTTTCTGGGGATGAAATCTTTAGATAATAAAAGTTTTATTGTTGTCTCTGGAGGAAATATAATGAAGAATAATTTTAAAGTATGGTTTATATTCATTTATATTATTTTATCTACTACTCTTTTTTCATCTTCTTTAGAAGTTAAAAAGGTTATTTTAGATAAAGATATTGCTCATCAAATGCAATCAGATTATGGTGCTAAAGTTTTATTTAAGGAAGATTATCTAAAACTTTCAATCCCATATGATGTTGTTTTTGGTGACAGTTAATGTTGGAGAAGTTTAAAAACATTGAAGAAAAATAGATTTATATTTTTATTTATATTTTTATATTTTTGTCTCATTGGTTTTATTTTTGCTATGCAAAAAAAAGTTGATATTAATCAATTAAAACCTAGCTCTACCTCATTAGTTGCAGATGTAATGGACTATCTCGAAGGTTCTTATGAGGACTTTTCTATTATTGTCGTAGGGAAAGATTTGCCACAAATAGATAAAAGGGAAACTATAGACTTAGCAGGACAGCAGATTAAAGAAATAGAAAGATATTTTGAATATTGGTTAGACCACTGGAATATCGATATTAAAACTTTAGATTCGCAAATCAAAATTAATGAGAATATTTTTATTGATGAAGCTGTCAAGATAACACTAATCCAATCTAAGTTCGCTCAACTTACTGATAAAAGTAGAGAGCGTCTTAATAAAATTGTATCAGTTTTAAAATCTAGGGAAGGTGTTATTGCTGTAGGTAATAATAGAGTTTTCACCTTAAGGCTGAATTCTATTTTTAATATTACGGATGAGACGGATATAGATTTATCCTCTTCATTTTTGCTAGATAGCATTATGGATATTATAAAGATTTATGGAAAAGAGACATATCTACGCATAGAGATTTATAAGGAGCCTATTTTTGAGGAGTATAAGAAAACTAAAGAAATTTCTAAGTTTGTTGAGCCTTTTGGCAAACTTTTTTTAGAACATGGCATAAAAAAAGAACACTTGTTTCTATTTGCAAAAGAAGATAACTTTGTAACTAAAAAGGAGTTAGAAGTTTACTGCCTGAAAAAAAAGATTTCTTCAGAAGAAGAAGCAGCATTTTTTTTGGAAGGAATTGATGTTTTGACAGATGAAGACTTGAAAAAAAGAAAATTTAGTAAAAAGAAAACACAGGAAGGGGCAAGAAAAAAAGTATATATTTATAAAGATGGTATAGATGAAAAACATTACTTTACCCCTTCAGGTTGGATTGGCGATATTGATGACTTAGAAGTAGATTTCAGTTCTCAAGAAGAGGTGCACTCTGGTAGTGAATCAATTAAGATTGAGTATAAAGCTACTGGGACTAAAGGTTGGGCTGGTATTCAGTGGCAATATCCCCCTAATAATCGGGGACATAAGAATCAGGCTGTAGATTTGTCTGGGTTTTCAAAGTTAGTATTTTATGCGAAAGGGGAAAAACATGGAGAGCGGGTTGCAGAGTTTAAGGTTGGTGGTATTAAAGGGAAATACTCTGACTCAGATAGTGCTTGGATAGGGAATATTAAGCTTACTTCAGATTGGACACAGTTTGAAATCTCCTTAACCGATAAGGACTTGACTAATATTATGGGGGGCTTTTCTTTTACCTTAAACAAGTATGATAATAGATATGGGGCGACTATTTATTTGGATGAAATTCATTTTGAGTAACTATAAAAATACTTGATATCTGGAATAATGTTTTAAAAATAGAATAATAAGGATAGAATAATGGCAAGAAAAATTACTTTAATATTTATTTTTTTTATTTCTTTAGTTTTTTTTGCATGTTCTTCTCAGGAGCGCCTAGGGGCATCTACGCATCGTATTGAGATTTCTTCATCTAGAGATGGACAGGAAAATAGCCATTATATTTTAGTTGAAGATAATACTCCTGTTAATATCCAGTTTTATGCTAAAATTATCAGCCCTAATAATAAGGTTATTTCTATTAATCCTCAATGGTCTGTTGATGATGAGAATAGTTCTATTGATAGTAATGGTCTTTTTTTCTCTCCTGATACAATTACTCAGGCTCAAAATATAAAAATTACAGCCTCATATGATGGGATTTCAACTTCAGTCGGCTATAATCTAACTAAAGAAATTCCCACTCAGGGTGAAAGAACTAATAGATATTATCTCTTTGCAGATATGTTTCAATATATGCAAGATTTTGTACCAAATAAAATAAATGATGGAAATGATTCTACAAATAATGGTGGTTATATTGGGAAACTTGGAGATAATTTGGGTTTCGAAGCTATAACTGATAATGCTTTTGAAGGTTTTGAGTCTTTAAAGTTGACATATAATAATAGCATTGCAGGGAATGGTATTTTTTTTGTTTTTGGTTATAAAGAAGGCTCTGATGGGAAACCATCCATCAACCAACCACTTGTATATAAAGATCTTTCCAAATATACAAAACTTGTTTTTTATATTTACTCTAATTCACATGATACTCCTTTTTCTGTGACATTAAAATCACAGAGTACATTGGATATATCTTATGATATTTCTTTGTCTGCGATTAACCAGTGGCAAAAAATTTCTTTGAATATTGCTTCGGACTTTTCTCCTGCTATTGATATGTCTAATTTTGAAAAACTACTTTTTTCAAATACAAGTAGGATTGAAAATTGCATAATTTATTTGGATAATATATATTTTGAGTAAATAAAGGAATTTATTTTTTATGAAAAATAAGAAGCAAGATAGAAAGTATATCAGAATTTCTTCTGTTCTCCCCGTTCAAATTATTATAACAGATAAAAATAAAAATGTTGTTTGGAAAACTACATTTCAAGGATTTACGAGAGATATTAATGAAGCAGGTGTTTGTTTAGAAATTACTAACTTTGATGATTCCTTAATTACTAAAATTAATAGTGGCGATTATTTATTTAGTCTTTCCATAGACCTCCCTAATAACGAGAAACTCATTCAAGTTTTTGCAGATCCTAGATGGATCAAATCCATCGGTGATGATACTTTTAAGCGATATGCAATAGGCGTTTTATTTACTGATATAACAGAACACGATGTTCATTTAATTATTAAATATGCCTATCGTATGCATAGAAAACCAAAGCAAATTTTGGCATTAATGATTTTTTTTATTTTAATTGGTGCTGCATCATTTTTTGATGACTTGAAAATGCGCTACAATAATATTGAGTTGACTCGAGAAGTTGAGATGATTCGTAAAGAAAAAGAACAACTTGATGCAGATATTATTGCTATTGAGAAGCGTAAAAAAAATGTAGAGGAAAACTTAGCTAAAGCACATGCAGAGATAGCGCATCTTGAAAAAACTTTAAATAAACAATCTTCTGTAGTCATTGAAGAAAACTTAGCTAGAATTAAAGTATTGAAAAATAATAGCTTGGAAATGGAGAGTAATTTAAAAGCATTGCTTGATAAAGAAAATATTTTGACAAAGCGTAAAGAGACTTTAAGTAAAAGTATTGTAGAGGCTACAAATAAAAAGTTTCAGGTCGCTTATAATTGGCTTAAGAAAAACCAAGAAATCAAGACAGGACTAGTACATAGCTACAAAGGTGATGAAGAGTTGGAGAATATCGCTTTTACTTATGATCAGTCTTTGGCACTTATGAACTTTGTATCACATAGAGACTTTGAAAATGCTAAAAAATTACTGGATTTTTATGTTTATAAAGCGCGGAAAAAAGAAGGTGGATACTTAAATGCTTACCATGTTCATGCTGGAAGTGTAATGGAATGGACTGCACATGTTGGACCTAATGTTTGGTTCGGCATGGGAATTTTAAAGTATATTGAGGCAACAGGTGAAAGAGAATACCTAAAGTATGCCCATATGATTGCTAGCTTTATTTTGAAATTGCAAAGCGAAGATGGTGGCGTGAAAGGTGGTCCAAATGATAGCTGGTACTCTACGGAACATAATATTGATTGTGTTGCTTTTTTTAGAATGATGTACCTTGTCTCTAATAATAGAAAATATGATATAGCAAGTGAAGATATTCTTGCTTGGATTAAAAATACTGTATACTTACCTAAAGAGAATAGATTTATGCGTGGTAAAAATGATAGAATTATCGCTACAGATACAGTTTCATTTGGCATTCCAGCTATTGGACCAAAAACATTTTATGATCTGAATATTGACCCTGAGAAATTGATTGAGTATATGGAAAAAAATACGAAGGTTAAAGCTAGATTTACCAACAACAAAAATGAGGTATTTGAGGTCACAGGTTTTGATTATACGAAACCAGGAAATATTGGGCGTCTAGGGGTCGTTTCCAGTGAATGGACTGGACAAATGGTTACGACTTATCAATCAATGGCTGAATATTTTAAAACTCGGAATAAGGAAAAATCAAAATATTATAATAATATGGCTAAATTTTATTTGGAACAATTAGGAAAGATGATTATTTTTATCGGAGATGATTCGAATGTTGCAGGGTTGCCATATGCTTCATCTCCTGATATTAATACCGGTCATGGTTGGGCTACACCTAAGGCTCCATTTGCAATATCAGTCGCAGGGACTGCCTATACTCTGCTGGCATATACAAGAGAGAATCCCTTTATTCTTAACCAGAGTAAAGATGAATTTTATTCATAGAATATGGCTCAGCTTAACTTTGTAGAACCAGTGCTTCTTTTTATTGGTGTCATTTTTTCAAAGCAAGATGATTTTTCTAAGGTTAGAGAAATTTTAGAATCTAAGTATGGTAAAATAATTTTATTTTCAGATAATTTTTTATTTGAGGGAACTTCTTACTATGAGAAAGAAATGGGGGGCGGGCTTTTAAAGAATTTTTTTGCTTTTGAAACATTAATTAAACAGAGTTCCTTGGCAGAAATAAAAAATTTTTCAAATGAGCTTGAAACTTTATTTTCAGATAAAGGGAAGCGCTATCTTAATATTGATCCTGGATACTTAAATCTTTCAAAAGTTGTTTTGGCTTCTTGTAAAGACTTTGCACATAGAATTTATATCGGAAAGCATATTTTTGCAGAAATAACTCTTTCTTATACTAAGGGGGCTTATATGGTTCTACCTTGGACTTATCCTGATTTTAAAAATCCTGAATATTTAGAATTTTTTTATAAAGGGAGAAAGCTTTACACTCAAGCGCTTCATTGTATGCGAACGGAGAATAATGAAGAAACAAATGAATTTAGAGGATAAAACTTTTTGTTTTACTTATAATTTATACTCACCAGATCTAGAAGCATCAATAAGAAGAAGTGGCGTTCTTGCTCCTGTTATTCTTAAAGATTCGAGAATTATTTCTGGTTTTAGACGGGCATATATTGCTAATAAATTAAATATTGATGATATCCCTACTATAATTACAACGGATTCAGACCTTGATGCTTTTCTTGATGTGATTATTGAAAACATTGCAGTTCGTGTGCTTAATGATCTTGAAAAAGCTATGATAATTCATAAACTCCTCAATGATTTTAAATCTGGAGATGCTATTTTAAAACTAGTTTGTAAAATTTTAAAAATAGGGTTTTCAGAGTATAATATTCAGAAGTACTTACAGATATCAGCCTTAGATGATGATTTAAAAGAACTTATATATAAGAAGAAAATTAGATGGGAAACTGCTGTCGCTTTGTCAAATTTACCAGATAGGCATAAAATATTAATACTTCTAAATAATTTAAAGTTTAATGCTAATTTTTCTGCAGAAATTGTTGAAAATTTAAAAGATATTTTTAGACAGAATAAAGGTTTACCCTCAGAAATTTTTAGTTTTGAAAATGCAAATAATCTTAGGGATTTTTTAAAGAATAAAAAATTTCCTATTTTAATGAAGCAAGAACGAAATTTTAGTAAAGTTATGCAATTATTACCTAATAATATGACACTTAAGCACTTTCCATATTTTGAGAAAGATGAGTGTGATCTTAATATTAAATTTAAAAATTTAGAAGAAGTAAAACAGTGGATCCAATCACAGAAATAAAACATATTTATATTCAGCGAGAGATAAGAAACCATCCAAAAACTAGACGAATAATTGATAAGCTAAACTGTTCCATTAGCTATATCGATGAAATTTCTGATGTGCCTAGTCATTATTTTGATAAAAAAAAATCACTTATTCTCGCTTCTCAACAAGGTGATTTTATTAAAGAATGTCCATGCACTCCACATTACTTAGGCTGTAAATACCATGTTGTTGAGTTAGCCGTTGGCTGTCTTTATGATTGTACTTATTGTTATCTCCAGCAATACCAGAATATTTTTGCAACTACTTTTTATGTTAACTTTGAAGATATGTATCGAGAGTTTGAGCAGCTTCTTGCTAGTGATCCAGATAGGATTTTCAGGGTTGGCTTTGGTGAATATGCGGACTCACTATTTTTAGATGATATTTTAAATTATACGCAAGAGATTAGTAAACATTTAAGTCAGATGAAATCTCAAAATTACTTGATTGAGTATAAAACAAAGAGTAATAATATTAATAATCTTTTGAGATTTAAACCAACGGGGCATGAAGTCGTCGGTTGGAGTTTAAATGCTCAAACTATTTCAGAAAATGAGGAAAAGTTTGCTGGAAATATTGTAAATAGATTAACAGCTATGAAAAAGTGTGTGAATCAAGGCTATTTTGTTGCTGTGCACTTTGATCCTTTAGTCTATTTTGATGGTTGGGAAGTGGAGTATTTGAATATTATTAATCAGCTCTTTGATAACATTGATAAAAAAAGAATTCTTTGGATTAGTATTGGTTCTTTAAGGTTCAACCCAGGGCTGAAACCAATTATAGAGTATCGTCATCCTGAGTCTAAAATAGTGGCAACAGAACTAATCAAAGGTGTAGATAATAAAATGCGTTATCCAAAGGTTATAAGGAAAAAGCTTTATTCGCAAATCGTGGATTTTATTAAGAAGAGAGATCCATCTGCTTTTATTTATTTCTGTATGGAAGATAAAGATATTTGGTTAGATGTTTTAGGAAAACAGGTTGAAGAAGATGAAGATATTGGGATGCTTTTTAAAAAACAGGTTATGAAATGTTTTAAGTAGTTGGCCATGCTCGCTCATAGAAATATTGTATTTTTATTAATTTTATCTTAAGAAATTTTTTATTAGAGTAATTGTAATATCCTATATCAATCAATAAATTTTTAAAACCTAGAATTTAACCTGACACACACGCTAATATATGGACTCAATCTTTTTTCCGTTTTGATTATTAGAAATTTTTTAAATTTTAGTAAGATTTTTTTTATTGCAATATCCTTGCTATTTAAAAGTGTTTGTATTGAGAGATATAATAATATTAAAAGTTCTGATTAAATAACGTATAAAGATTTTGTCGTAAATGTTTAGATAGATTTGAATGAGCAAAATATGAATTAAAATTAAGAGGATGACCTAGATAATTCCGATAAGTTAGGAAGCATCGTTTATTTTTATTATAATAATAAATTTGGATTAACTACGCTTTATCAAGGCGTTAATTTTAAAAAGTTTGAGGGAAAATATTTATCTTGAAAGTTATGATTTTTTTACTATCATTTTCTATTTGTTTGTTGATATAATTTTGTTAAAAGTAAACATTAATTAAAAATAGGAATAAAAATCTATTAATTTTAGCAAATTTATTAAGTTATAGCTTTGTTATTGAATATGTAAAAAACATTAATTTTTATGAAATAATATTAGGAATTTCACAATGTCAAAGTCAAAATTTGTTCACTTACATTTACATACAGAGTACAGCTTGCTAGATGGCGCAATTCGTATTTGCGATGTCAAAGGAAAGTCGGCTGATTTATTTAAAGTCGCACATCAGCATGGGATGGATGCTATCGCAATGACTGATCATGGTTGTATGTATGGGACCATTGAATTTTACCAAACATGTATGAAAGAGGGGATTAAGCCAATTATTGGTGCTGAAGTTTATGTCGCCCCAAAAT
Source organism: bacterium (assembly GCA_024222485.1). Lineage (GTDB taxonomy): Bacteria > RUG730 > RUG730 > RUG730 > JAAEPJ01 > JAAEPJ01. The sequence goes on from JAAEPJ010000453.1 coordinate 45,331, forward strand.
CGAGGTTTGATAAAAAAGATACGAGAAAGAACTCTTCCTATCATTTAGTTCTTCTTGCAGAGAATGAGATCGGGTATAAAAACTTAATGAAGTTGGTTTCTATTGGTTTTCTTGAAGGTTTTTATTATAAACCGCGTATTGATAAAGAGGTGCTTAAGCAGTACTCTGAAGGATTAATTGCATTGTCTTCCTGTATGAAAGGAGAAGTTCCTCAAGCCTTACTTAATAAAAATCAAAGGTATGCAGAAGAACTTACAGAGAAGTATATTGATATTTTTGGTAAAGATAATTTTTTCATTGAGTTGCAGGATAATGGTGTTGATGGTCAAAAAGAACTTAATAAAGAGCTTTATCAAGTTGCACAGAAGTTTGGATTAGGTTGTGTCGCGACGAATGATGCTCATTATGTAAATAAAGAAGATGCCTATATTCAAGAAATTTTATTGTGCATTGGTACAGCCAAAACTTTAAATGATCCAAACCGGATGAAGTTTGCTTCTGATGAATTTTATTTTAAATCAGCAGAACAGATGGCTGAGATATTTAAAGAATATGATGGTGCGATTGAGAATACAGTTAAGATTGCAGAGCGTTGTAATGTAGAGATAGATTTTTCTAAAATGTATCTCCCTGAATACCAGGTTCCTGAGGGGTTTGATGAAAATACATATCTTTTACATTTATGTGAAGAAGGGATCAAAGAACGCTATAAAGAAATAAATAAAGAAGTTAGATCACGCTTAGATCATGAATATAAAATTATTGCTCAAATGGGGTTTTCTGCTTATTTTTTAATTGTTTATGATTTTATTAAATATGCGCGTGAGCAAGGTATTCCAGTTGGACCTGGCAGAGGATCAGGTGCGGGGAGTATTGTGGCGTATCTTTTAAAAATTACAGATGTTTGTCCTTTAGAGTATGGCTTGATTTTTGAGAGGTTTTTAAATCCTAGTAGAATTTCTATGCCTGACCTTGATATCGATTTCGCTGATTCTGGACGTGAACAAGTCATTGACTATGTCCGCAATAAATATGGAGAGAAAAATGTTGCCCAGATTGTGACCTTTGGCAGCATGCAAGCAAGGCTTGCTTTGCGTGATGTTGGACGGGTGATGGATATTCCCCTTAAGGATGTTGATAAATTAGCGAAACTTATTCCGACAGGCTCTACCCTTTATGAAGCAACTCAGGAAGTTGCAGATTTGAAAAAGATTTTAAAAGAGGATGAACGATTATCTGATCTCTTTGATATTTCTAAGAAGATTGAGGGGATTAAACGACATATTGGTGTCCATGCGGCAGGTCTTTTAATTTCCAAAGATGATATGACTAACCATGTTCCATTTGCTAAGTCTTCAAAGAATATTATTACAACTCAGTATGAAGGGAATTCTTTAGTTAGTTTGGGGCTTTTAAAAATGGATTTTTTAGGGCTTAAAAATTTAACTATTATTGATAATGCTATGCAACTTATTAAAAAATATCGAGGGATTTCTTTTGATATTGATAATGTTGAACTCGATGATAAAAAAACATATAAGCTTTTAAGTAAAGGATATGCGGTTGGTGTATTTCAGATGGAAAGCACTGGTATGCGTGATCTTTTAAGAAAGCTTCGACCTGAAAATATTGAAGATATTATAGCGTTAATTGCTTTATACCGACCGGGACCTATGGGGAGCGGTATGCTTGATGACTTTGTTTTAAGAAAACATGGGAAGCGTGAGATTAAATATGATCATCCACTTTTGGAAGGTATTTTGAAAGAGACATATGGTGTTATTTTATATCAAGAACAGGTGATGTGTATGTCGACTGTCCTTGCAGGGTTTTCTGCGGCTCAAGCAGATAACTTGAGAAAAGCAATGGGTAAAAAAATTCCTGAGATTATTGAGAAGGAACGCGAGAACTTTATTACTGGTGCGATTAAAAACAATGTGGATGAAAAAATAGCAGATAGTATTTTTGAAAATATTGTAAAATTTGGAGGCTATGGATTTAATAAAAGTCATAGCACGGCTTATGGCATGGTTTCTTATCGGACCGCTTATTTAAAAGCAAACTATCCTGTTGAGTATATGTGTTCTCTTCTTAATAATGAAATTGGTAATAATGATAAGGTTGCTTTTTATGTATCTGAGTGTAATTCTATGGGGATTGAAATTTTACCACCGGATATTAAGAGGAGTAAAGCATTGTTTTCTGTAGAAGACTTAGAAAATAAAAAAATTAGATTTGCTTTAACAGCGATTAAAAATGTTGGATCTTCTCCTGCAGTAGCGATTGAAGAAGCAGCAAATAAACATGAATTTAAATCTTTTACAGATATGTTGCGAAGGGTTAAGCCTAATAGTTTAAATAAAAAAGCGATTGAAAATTTAGCTAAAGCCGGTGCTTTTGATTGTATGGGCTATCAGCGTGCACAGGTCATTGCTGGTGCTGAGCCTATTTTGGCAAGTATCAATCGTAGTAATAAAGATGTTGGGGCAGGACAGTTTTCTTTATTTGACTCGATGGCAGAAGAGGAGGAGACTATTAATGATTTAGCTAAGTGTGAAGAATGGACTGATCATGAGTTTTTGAAAAATGAAAAAGAAGTCATTGGTTTTTATTTTTCTGGGCATCCTTTGACTAATATCGCTAAAGAGATTAAATCTTTTTCAAAGCTGAACCTTAAGGCTATTGATGTGAGTTATGCCAACTCTGAGATTCAGCTTGTTTGTTTAATTACTCATGTTAGAAGGTTAAAGACTAAGAAAGGGAAGGAGATGGCTTTTTTAAATATTGAAGACTTGACTGATGAAAGAGAAGTCGTCGTTTTTCCATGTCCATTTTTAAAGTATGCGGCAAACTTAGTGGAAGATAAAATTGTTCTTTTAACTGGCAAGGTTGAATTAAAGGATGAACAGAATATCAGTATTCTAGCAAATTCAATTATTCCTTTTGCGGATGCTAAGACCGATATGATTAAATCTTGTGATTTAGCAATCAACCCGATTGGTTTGGAATATGGAAAATTAGAAGAATTAAAAGATAAGTTTTTAAACAATATTGGTGCTTGTGAGGTTGTTTTAAATCTTACGAGTATGCATCATGGGAATGTCAGAGTTAAGGTGAAACCAAGGATTGCCATGACGGTAGAGATAGAAAATTATTTAAAAGAAGAATTCGGTGAAGATTCTATTACTTATTCTGTATAGTAATTTTTGCTGTTTATTTATTAATAAGGAGTTAAAGTGAGAAAAATATTATTATTACTTTTATGTTTTATCTATTCGTTTAGTTTTTTACTATCCAAAATTGATTATCAAAATTGATTATAAAGAGATAACAGTTGCTATTGATGGGAAAGATATTAGGGCGGATATTTTACTGGTGGATGGTAAGGGATATTTATTGGCCACTAATATTGCAGAGGCGATTGCAGCTGATATTGAGGTTACATCAACAAAGGCTATTTTTAATTTTATTAATAACACTTTGGAATTTTAAGCAAATATTAAGACAGCCTTATTAAACAATAAAAAGATTGAACTCTATAAAAAACCTTTATCTATAAATAATCAGTTTTATATTTCACTAGGGTTTGTTTTGAGCAAATATTTTAAAGAAATTACAGGATATAGTGTTGATTGGAATTACCAAAATAAGGTTTTGAGATTAACGAAAAATATTAATTTCAAGCCATTTAAAACCAGAAGAAAAATATAGGAAGGTAATAAACGCTAAAAAAGGTGCGGTGACTTATATTTACAAAGATTATGGTCATCCTGGTAATAAGTTTGGTATCATCGAAATGAATGGTGACACTAATAATATAAAAATGCTAAATAATGTTTCAATAGGTCATAAAGAAGGGCTGTCTTGTATGAAGATTATGTATTATCCTAATGATGTAGATAATGCTATAATTAATGGATGGTCAAGTTTGAAGCTAAAGTTATATCTGCCACAAAACTTTAGTGGTTATACAAAAATTATTTTTTGGATTAGGGGTGAGGTAGGAGGAGAGACGATAGATAGTATTAGAGTCGGAACTTCAGAAAAAAATGAGCTTGGCTCACTTATTTTAAGAAATACATGGGAGCAATATGAAATTGGCTTAGAAAGCTTAGAAATTAATCTAACAGATACGGGTTTAATGATGATATTTGAAGCTGATTCTAATCCTCAAGGTTCAATTTTTTATCTTGATGATGTTCACTTTGTATGAGATTTTAGTTAATTATACTTTCTATGAGTTTGAAGCATAGAATTTTATAAATAATAAAATCATAAAGGTTATATTAAAATATGATGTCAAAACTTAATAAATTTTTCCTGTTCTTTTTTTTATTAGTCTCTTTTTTATTTTCTATGGATATTCAAGTTAATGTCGATGGTAAAAAATATGATTCTAAGCTTGAAATTGTCAATGGGAAAGGATATTTGAATGTTGAAGACATTGCTAGTTTTTATGATGCTGAAATTAGTTATGGGATGGTTTCAAAGACTGTTCTTTTCACTTTGAAGAAAGGTGAAGTTGAGTTTAAGGCTAATTCTAATACCGTTTTAGTTAATTCTAAAAAAATACTATTTAAAAAAGAAGCAAAGATAATGAATGGAACTTTCTATGTTCCGCTGGGGTTTGTGCTTTCAAGATATTTTATGAATGCTTCGGGCTATAAAACTATCTGGAGTTATGATGAAAAATTTTTAAAATTAGTATCGCCATCTAGAAAAAAAAAAATTGATCGTCAAGAAGAGTCTCCACCAAGAAAATCAAAACCTTTACAAAAAAAGCTTGAATATCTTCCCCAGTCTCAAATCTCTAAGGAAAGTAAAGCATTAAAAGTCTCACCTTTAAATACCCAAGAGTCACGAGTCACGAAGTTAGATATAATTGTTATTGATGCTGGGCATGGGGGGAAAGACCCAGGAGCGATTGCTAGAAGTGGTGCATTAGAGAAAGATTTAAACTTGGCATTAGCTAAAAAACTGGCAAATATTTTAGAGAAAAAGTACAAAAAAAAAGTAATTTTAACAAGAGATACGGATGTTTTTATTCCACTGCGTGGACGAACTAAGATAGGTAATGCGAATAATGCAGACCTTTTTGTGAGTATCCATGCTAATGCAAATAAGAATAAGAGTCGGAAAGGTTTTGAAATTTACTTTTTATCTGAAAGGGCCTCTGATGATGAGGCTGCAGAGGTTGCACAGTTTGAGAATGCGGTAATTAGTTATGAGGAAGAATTAGAAGCAGATGTTAATACCATCCTTTGGTCAATGACTTTAAATGAATATATTAATGAATCTAGTGAAGTCAGTTTTTTTATTAATGATGCCGTTGAAACAAATATTGTAAAGCATAATAATAGAGGAGTAAAACAAGCAGGGTTTACCGTTCTTAAAGGGGCTAAAATGCCAGCGGTATTAGTGGAGGTTGGATATATAACGAATATTCATGATTTGGCTTTTATGTCTAGTAATACTTTTAAAAATAAAATGGCTGAAGCTATTGCGGAAGGTATTGTTGACTATGAAAAAAACTTAAATACTAGATAATTTTGATAAGGATATTTATATGATAAAGCATGGCATTGGTATTTTTGATTCAGGGCTTGGTGGTTTAACTGTCATGAAAGCAATTAAAGAGGCTCTTCCTTGTGAAAATATTATTTATTTTGGAGATACTGCAAGGGTTCCATATGGGAATAAATCTCCGGAAACAATCAAGCGTTTTGCCAAAGAAATGACAGATTTTCTTTGTAGCAAGAATATTAAAATTTTAGTTGTAGCTTGTAATACGGCATCGGCATTTGCACTTGAATATCTAAAAACGATTCTAGATATTCCTGTTGTTGGAGTGATTGAACCTGGTTCTAAAAGTGCATTAGAAGTTACTAAAACTAAAAAGATAGGTGTCATAGGCACCAAGGGGACAATTAATAGTGGTGTATATGAAAATATTCTATCGCGTTTAGATTCAACCGTCGAGGTTCAGGTTAAAGCTTGTCCTCTTTTTGTGCCTTTAGTGGAAGAAGGCTGGGTAGAAAATAAAATTACAGAAGATATTGCAAAGCAATATTTAGCAGATTTAACAGGTATTGATACTTTAATTTTAGGCTGTACTCATTACCCTATTTTAAAAAAAGTAATTGAGAATATTTTGGGGGATTCTGTTATAATTGTTGATTCTGCTATTGAAACAGCTCAAGTGGTACGAAATACTATAAAGCTCAATGCTATGGAGCAGAAAGCATGTCAAGGGCAATCTGAGTTTTTTGTTAGTGATGATCCTGGAAAATTTAGGGAAGTAAGTAGAAAATTCTTAGATGAAGATATTTGTCAAGAAATGTTATTAAGTAAAGTAATCTTAATGCCTTAAAAGAAAAAAATATATTTGGGGGATATTAATTATGTTTGAGTTAAAAATAAAGTATCGATTTTCTTCTGCACATTGCTTACGAGAGTATAAGGGTAAATGTGAGAACTTGCATGGGCATAACTGGAAAGTTGAAGCGATTATTCGTGGGGAAGAATTGGATGGAATAGGAATATTGGTTGATTTTAAGGAGTGCAAGAAAGAACTCCATAAGTTGGTGGATACTTTAGATCATGTATTTATTAATGAATTAGAATATTTTAAAACAGTAAATCCTTCGGCAGAGAATTTAGCAAAGTATTTGCATACGGAATATAGTAAAGTAATGAATAGAGATCATGCTAAGGTCTATAAAGTAGCTGTTTGGGAAACGGATGATGCATGTGCGTCTTATACTCTTTAATGTTAGTTAGAGGAAGGACCATGTATGAAGCTAAAAATTTTAAGACTAAGCAGCTTTTTAGTTTGTTTTAGTATTCTTTTGATTTCTGCTTGTTCAAGAGCCCAAGGTGCTGACAATTATCTTGGGGTTACTGATTCTAAAATTTTGTTGGGAACATCGTTGGCACTAACAGGGCATTTTAGTTATTTAGCCGTGGACTATTTAGAAGGTGCTTTATCATACTTTAATCATATTAATGATCTTGGTGGTATTTATAATCGTAAGGTTAAATTAATTAGCTATAATGATCGATATGAACCTTATAAAACAGTAGTTAATACACAAAAGCTTATTCATCAGGATGGAGTTTTTATGTTATTTGATTATTTTGGGACACCAACTACTGTCAAAATCATTGACATGATTCATGAAACTAAAATTCCTGCTTTGGGTTTTTTTTCTGGTGCAGAAACTTTAAGAACGCCTTTTAGACCAATGATGTTTAATGTGCGTTCTTCATATTATATTGAGGCAGAGGCTCTTATTGCTTATTTCACTTTGCAGTATGATTTTTCGCGTATAGCGGTAGTATACCAAGATGATGCTTTTGGTATTCAAGGATTAAAGGGCGTGCAGATGGCCTTAATAAGAAGAAACCTTGAGCCCATTGCGACTGCTCCATATCTAAAAGGCGGGAAGGATATGGGACAGGCTATTGAACGAATTTCAAAATTTCAGCCTGAGGTTGTTATTTTGATCTCAACAGCTGGTCCTGCTATTTTTTTTATGGAAGGGATGAGTAAAAAGGGCCAATTCCCTTATTACTCATCTTTCTCTGTAATTGGTTCTAATCAATTTTCTGAACGAATTAGATCAAGTAAATTATTACCACTTTCAGTGTATAAAAAAATTATGATGACTCAAGTTTTCCCCAACCCCAAGAAGAATGATTTAAAAGTTGCTGGAGAATACCGAGAGATCTACCGCAGGTACTATCCTAAAAGAGAGTTTAATTATGAATCATTTGAAGGCTTTATTAATGCTAAAGTTTTAATTGAAGCTCTGAAGCTTGCTGGTGAAGATCTAAATCGTAAGAAAATCGTTTTAGCTTTGGAGTCCATGAAGAATGTTGATATTGGAGGGTTTCAAATAAGTTATGGAGTATTGGATCATAATGGTTTGGATGATATTTACTTGACTCAGTTAAATAGTGATGGTCGCTTTGTGGAGGTTGTATAGTGCATCGTTTTTACATAAGGCTTCAAGTATACTTAATTTTATTTTTGTTAATTTTTGTGGCTATTAATACAGCAGCTGTTGTCACTTCTTTAAAAATTTTGCAGAAAAAACGCTTAGAAACGACAGATTTATTTTTTGCGAAGAGTCTTGCTGCACGGGTATACCGTGATATTATTGAAGAGAATATTGCAGAATTAAGTGAGAAAATTTTCAAAGAAAAACAAGTGAGAGATGATAAGATTGAATATATTATGGTGTATGATAAAAAAGGGTATTTGATAGCATATACATATTTCACAGCAATCCCTAAAAAACTTATTAGTTTAGAAACTGAAGTTGCCTCTACTCGGCATAGAAATCAAAGAATAACTCGAATAAAAGAGAAAGGGCTTAGTGTTTATGATATAGGAGTTCCTGTTTTAGAAGGGGTCATGCCTGTTGGGAGTTTACACATTGGGATTAAAAGCTCTTATTTAAGGAATTTATTTTTATTGGCCATTATTCCCTCATTAGTTGTTATTTTTATTCAAGTTTTTTTAATTGTTATTTTTAGAGAAAATATTGCAAGGTTAATTATTTCTCCATCATATAAGATAAGCAATACTAAGAGGTCAGGATGATTAAGCTAGAAAAAATTACGAAATCTTTTGGTGGACAAAAGCTTTTTAAAGATCTTTCTTTTGCTGTAAACAAAGGTGAAAAGCTAGGGCTTGTAGGGCGAAATGGTCATGGGAAAACAACCCTTTTTAAAATTATATTGGGTGAAATAGAATCAGATTCGGGACAAGTTGTTATTCCTAAAAACTATTCTATTGGCTATTTAAGTCAGCACCTTAAGTTTAGGCATTCTACAGTTTTAGAAGAGGTTACTTCTACTCATGAAGAATGGAAAGCTAAAAAGATTTTAACAGGTCTTGGCTTTTCAGATTCTGACTTTTTAAAAGCACCAGAGATTTTTTCTGGTGGTTATCAGCTGCGAATTAATTTAGCTAAGGTGCTTTTGAGTGAGCCAGACCTTTTAATGTTGGATGAACCTAATAATTATTTAGATATTGTAGCGATTAGATGGTTAGAGAAGTTTTTGAATAGCTGGCAGGGCGAAATTTTGGTTATTACTCATGACCGTAACTTTATGGATGCGATTATCTCGCATACGGTTTGTATTCATAGGCAGAAGGCTAAAAAGATTAGAGGAAATACAGCCAAGCTATATGAGCAGATTGACCAAGAAGAATATATTTATGAAAAAACTCGGCTTAATGAACAAAAAAAGCGTAAACAAACGGAGGAGTTTATCACAAAGTTTAGAGCCAAGGCTCGTTTAGGTGGGATGGTTCAATCTAGAATAAAATCTTTAGAAAAGCAAGAGAGTAAAGATAAGCTTGAGAATATTTCTAAACTTAATTTTAGCTTTAATTTTGCTTATTTTAATGCTTCACAAATGATGGCGGTTGATGACTTGAGTTTTGGTTATGAAAGTAATTTGCAATTAATCAAAAAATTTTCTATTAATATTGGTAAGAATGAGCGCGTTGCCATTATTGGTAAGAATGGCAAGGGGAAATCAACTTTATTAAAGTTACTGGCTTTGGAGCTGAAAGGAACTTCTGGCACGATTAAAAAGCATGATAATGTTCGCCAAGGATATTTTGGACAGACGAATATTAAGACTTTAAATGATGAAAAGAATGTCGTCGCTGAACTTTTGGCAAGTGAACCTGATTCAGACTTACAACATGCACGGAATGTCTCGGGGAACTTAATGTTTTCAGGTGATTTAGCTCTTAAAAAAATTAAGGTTCTCTCAGGTGGAGAGAAAAGTCGTGTTATGCTGGGTAAAATTTTGCTTGCTTCACATAACTTATTATTTTTAGATGAGCCTACAAATCATTTGGACATGGATTCTACAGAAGCTTTGCTGGATGCTATTATGAAGTTTGAAGGCTCTACCTTAATGGTTACACATAATGAAGAGTATTTAAGCCGTTTTGCAGATCGGCTTATTGTTTTTGATAATGGTGAAGTTTCTGTTTTTAATGGAAGTTATGCGGAGTTTATTGAGACCCGTGGCTTTAGCGATGAGCTTGAAATTAAGAAAAAACAGAAATTAAATAAAAAAGAAGATCGTAAAAAGCGTGCAAAAGTATTATCTGAGAAGGCAAAACTGTTGAGACCAATTAAGAAAAAGATTGATGAAAATGAAGCTTTAACAATTCAGCTTGAGCAAGAAATAAAAGAGCTAAACCAGAAATTAGTTGAGGCTAGTTTAAATGGTGACGCATTAGTTATAAAAAGAGCGACTATTGAGCTTGATGAGAAAAAAAAGTTGATTGATATTATTTATGATGAATTAGAACAACTTTATGAAAAGCAGGAAGCATATATTTAGAGATCCTATATGGAAGTTAACTATTAAAAATTTATTGATGGGTTATACATATAATGAAATTATTTACCAAAATTTTATTTTTTATTTTTCTTTTCTTGACAGTGCAATTATTTGCAACAGGGAATGTTTCAGTTAAAGCATCTATTGATCGTGACACTGCAACATTGGGTGAAAGATTAACCTATACAATTACGGTTAATGGTCTTGCTAATATTTCTGCTCCTAAAGTACCTAAAGTTGAGGGTTTAACTTTTTCTTTTCCGATAGTATATCAGAGTATTTCTATTGTTAATGGTAAGTCTGTTTCTAAGTCTAGTTTCCAATATGGAGTCACAGCTAGTAACATTGCTGAATACGAAATTCCTAGTTTTAATTTCCGGTTAAAAGGTCGAGACCATCATATTCCTCCTATTAAGTTTAAGGTTATTAAGAATATCCAAAGATCTGCGAGAGAAGATACTGTTAAATCCAATCCTAAAAAGATTATTCAAGCGCCACTTGTTTTTGTTGAAAATATGGTTGATAAGCGGGTTGTTTACCCTAATGAACCGATTTCTATGACATTTAAATTTTTTAGGCGGGTGAATTTGGGGAGTCAGCCAAAGTATTCTCCGGCAGAAACTCGAGGTTTTTTGCGTTTAGATGACGATGAAAATAAAGAGTTTCTCGCAGAACGTGATGATCAGAAATATTATGTGATTTCTCAAAAAAGTATTTTATATCCGGCCACTTCTGGTATTAAAATAATTTCACCTGCGATTATTCAGGCTGCGATAGCAGAGCCGTCAGGTAACAATGATTTTTGGAGTTCTGGTTTTTTTGCAAAATATAAAAAAGTTACCTTAGAGACTAAGAAGATTCAAATAAAGGTAAAGTCTTTGCCTCAAGGTGCTCCGCAAGGTTTTACTGGTGCCGTTGCTAAAGATTTAAGAATGAAAGTTAAGCTGAACCCTACTAGAGGCTTTAAGCAAGGAGAGCCTATTACTATTGAAGTTAACTTACACGGTGAAGGAAATATTCATGCGTTGCTTGCACCAGAGTTATCTGATTTTGTTAATTTTAAGCAGTATGATACTGTTGATAATATTGGAGATGGCAAAAACTTTCGGTTTATTTTAGTTCCGAAGATTGCTGGCAGACTCCATTTACCTGCGCTTAAATTTTCATACTTTGATTATGGGAAGAAAAAATATATTACTTTAACTAAAAAGTTAGATTTAATTCAAGTTAGAAAAGCAGAACAATCAGCGACTAATACGGCTATTGAAAAAAGTGAATTTAAAGTTTTAGCGGAAGATATTCGTTTTATTAAAGAGGAAGCAAAACTTAAATATCAAAAAGATTACTTTAAGTTTTATTTGATATTTCCTTTAGGTATATATATTTTTTTTATTCTATTGAAGCTTTTTAATCATTTTTTTTTACATAAACAAGATGATATTAATCGATTGAAAAGTTTAGGTATTGCTTTGAAGAAGCTTAAAAAGACTCAAGTTTTTGATGTTTTACAAGTTTACTTGAAATCTAAACTATTAATTCAAGAAAATGCTATCAGCTTATCGCAAGTTAAGGCAATGGTTCCTGGTAATATTTACAATGAGATTGAGGTGACTTGGAATGAATTGGAATATTTTAGATTTTCTAGTCATAAATTGACGGAAGATGAACGGCGAAATATTGCTATGGATTTAGAAAGAAAATTAAAAAAATGGGATAGTATTTTATGAACCTTAAAAACATCAAAAACATGATTTTTATTGTTTTAATTTTTACTTCAATGTATTTTCTTACAAACTTATTGGCGAGTGATGAATACTTTAAACAAGCCAATGATTTATACGCGCAGAAAAATTATTCAGCAGCAGCGGAGTTATACCAAAAACTAGTGGATCAAGGTTTAGCTTCAAAAGAATTATTTTTTAATCTGAGTAATGCTTACTACAAGAATGGACAGGTTGGCTTGGCCTCTCTTTACAATGAAAAAGCTTTTAGGGTTGCACCGCGTGATTTTGATATAAAATATAATCGAAAAATTATTAACAAGCTGCATGATAGAAGATTTATTTCTTGGCTTGAGTTAAAGGCTATTTTTTCTATATTGGGGGGGGGATTTTTTTTACTTCTAACTTTTTCTCTTTATTTTAAAAATAGAAAGTTATTTTGGACAAAAATTGTAATTTTTATGTTATTATTTATCACCTTTTCATGTTTATATTATTATTACTATTCAGATTATAGGTATCCAAAAGCTATAGTTATAAGTCATGAAGCGATTATGCGAGCAGAACCAAATGAAGACTCTCAGTCTCTTTTAACAATCCTTGAAGCAAATCAAGTTTTAATTTATAGAGAAAAAAATGATTGGATTAATATTTACGCTCCAGACCAAGGGATAAAAGGTTGGACAGAGCGAACTAATCTAGGAAAGATATAAAATAAAGATTATTTTAAAAATCAAGAGTTTTCCTAATATAAAGAGGGGTAACAGAATGTTCTGTTTTAGACTCATTTTTTATTTTATTAGAGCTTGGATAAATAGGAGAGAAAATGATTAACTGTAAACGACTTAGACATATGGCAATAGTGGTGGATGATATAGAAAATATAATTGATTTTTATACAAAGATACTTGGCTTTAAACTTAGAGACCGGTATAAGGTTGAATCAGAAGACATTAGAAAAGGTATGGGGCTCCCAGAGGCAAAAGCTAAAGGTGCTCATTTAATTATTCCTAATAGTGATGTAGAATTAGAATTATTTGAGTTTGGAAATAATATATCTAAAAAGCCAGAAGAATATCTTGCAAGTCACCTAGGATATCGGCATATGTCTATCTTAGTTGAAAATTTAAAAGAAATATATGATGAACTTCAAAGGAAAGGTGTTTCTTTCATCTCAGCACCTGTGCTTGTTAGGGACCCTGCATGTTTTAAAGGTTTTAAATTTATCTATATGAAAGATCCAGAAGGCAATATTATTGAACTTACTGAATTACCAGAAGGTCATAGCTGATCTTATAAAGATCTGGATACAAAAATTATGTTGATTAGATTTTATCTAAAGTATTTTTCAGTTCCTAAATTTATTTTTTAGATCACAGGAAAAACGAGCTAAATATATTTTCATTGCTTAGAAAGTTAAAGAGTTTCAGGATAGTCCCTTGACACTCAGTATATAGTAATTATTCTGTTGTGTCAATTAAATTAATCTAACATTGAAAAACTATCTTCTATATAATTATTTAATATTTTATATGCTTTGGGTTTGCCATCTGAATATAAAGCCTCCACATCAACAATATAATATTTATTCTTCCATTCTATATTGTCATTTGAAGAAGTCATTTGTTTTTTTATAGTTTCATTGTTAAAAAT
>JAAEPJ010000454.1 GCA_024222485.1 bacterium
ACTTTATAAGAAATTGAGGTGAACTATTATTGCAGGGCTAAGTTTTCACTAAGTTGCATGGGGAACTCTAAGAAACCCTCAGTGTAATAAGTTCTAGGCTGTTCCCATTGACAGAACTGTTGTAATACGTATGTTTACTACGTTTTAGAGCAAATGGAATCGTTTTATTCCATGCGAAAGGCATACTTTATAATAAATTGAGGTGAACTATTATTGCAGGGCTAAGTTTTCACTAAGTTGCATTGGGAACTATAAGAAACCCTCAGTTTAATAAGTTCTAGGCTGTTTCCATTGACACAACTGCTGTAATACGTATGTTTACTACGTTTTAGAGCTAACAGAATCGTTTTCTTCCATGGGAAAGGCGTACTTTATAAGAAATGGGGTGAACTCTTTTTGCGGGGCTAAGTTTTTACCAAGTTTCATGGGAAACTATAAGAAACCCTCATTGAAATAAGTTCCAGGCTGTTCCAATGGACAGAACTGTTATAATACGTATGTTTACAACGTTTTAGAGCTA
>JAAEPJ010000455.1 GCA_024222485.1 bacterium
ATTGTTCAGAAATGAAGAGAAGGGGTCCAGGAGATATCTTTATGCACCTCAAAGCCCATGCTAGAGGCTCTAGAAGCGATTTTAGAAGATTTTGAAATCTGTGAAAATCGACCCGAAATCGCCTTGAATTTTCAAAAAAGAGGAAAAATCGCCTTCCAGAATGTGATTTTCTAAGTCAAATATCTCGATTTCTAGCCACTATTTACGAAAAAAAGTGTGGGCATGAAAATACCCATTTTTAGTCAGAGTTTCACGTGAGCCTATCAGAATAGGGGGTTTGGGATCGTTTGGAGGAGTTATGGCTCATTTTCGGAAAAAAATTTCAAAAACCTGCAAATGAAAATTTTTCAAAATTATATAAAAATAAGCACCTCAAAAATCACCTCCAAATTGATTCTAGCTTCACAAATTGTTCAGAAATGAAGAGAAGGGGTCCAGGAGATATCTTTATGCACCTCAAAGCCCATGCTAGAGGCTCTAGAAGCGATTTTAGAAGATTTTGAAATCTGTGAAAATCGACCCGAAATCGCCTTGAATTTTCAAAAAAGA
>JAAEPJ010000456.1 GCA_024222485.1 bacterium
GATAAGGCAACTGGGCTTAGGCCCAGTAGATACTGACCGGTACACAGTTGCTGTATGAGAAAAAACACCACTCAATATATGCAATACAGCCAGTGCCAGATTTATCGGGTACCACCCCACGAGGAAGTAGATTGGAATCGCTCAAGCTATCAGTTCAGTTCCCCCACTGAATTTTTAGCTTGATTCCCAGCTGAGTGGCAGAGCAGTGATGGCGGGGTCAAAGAAGTTAAGCAAGGCTGAGGCCTGTTAGTACTTGGATGGGTGACCGCCTTGGAATAGAACAGACCAAGATGCTGAGGCTTTTCTTGAAGGTGGCCGGAGCTCTAGTTGGTGCAGTTGTCTGATTTGTCAAAAACGGGACATTTCTGTTCGACTTGGCAAATAAAGGACATTCCTGCACTGGTGGTACGGGGGCTTGAATGCTGTCTGTTCAACTCTGTTGAGTCAACAGAATGGAAAGGAACGACACCGCATGATAAGGCAACTGGGCTTAGGCCCAGTAGATACTGACCGGTACACAGTTGCTGTATGAGAAAAAACACCACTCAATATATGCAATACAGCCAGTGCCAGATTTATCGGGTACCACCCCACGAGGAAGTAGATTGGAATCGC
>JAAEPJ010000457.1 GCA_024222485.1 bacterium
GACATTGATATCACAGTATACAGGCAGGTTTGTTGAGTGGTCTAAGGCGGTGGTTTTAGGCACCAGTCACTTCGGTGGCGTGGGTTCGAGTCCCAATCCTGTCATTCTTTTGAAATTCCTATACCATTGATTGTTGCCTGTATTTTGAAAAGCTTCACATGGTTTTTTCTAACATCATCCTTGCCATTTTGCGTGGGCCACAGTTGCGTGGGATCGATTCCAACTCTTGTCATTCTTTCGAAATTCCTATACAAGGTCTTGTTGCCAGTATTTTGAACAGCTGCAGATGGTATTTTATAACATCCTCCGAGCCATTGATGGTACGACATACAGGCAGTATGGCCGAGTGGTCTAAGGTGCTGGTTTAAAAAACCAGTCAATTCGATGGCATGTGTTCGAGTCCCCCTCCTGTCATTCTTTTGACATTCCTATACAAGGTATTGTTGCAATTATTTTGAACAGACGCACAAGGTATCTTCTATTAACATCCATGTCACTGATCTTAGGACATACAGGCAGGATGGCCGAGTGGTCTAAGGCGCTGGTTCTAGTCCAACTCCTGTCATTCTTTTGAAATTCCTATACCATTGATTGTTGCCAGTATTTTGA
>JAAEPJ010000458.1 GCA_024222485.1 bacterium
AGTTCTGTCCTTGGGAAAAGCAAAGAGCTAATTACACCAAGGGTTTCTTATAGTTCCCAATCAAGCTTAGTGAAAACTTAGCCCCGCGATAAGAGTTCACCTCAATTTCTTATCAAGTACGTCTTTCGCATTGAAAAAAGAGATTCCGTTAGCTCTATAACGTCGTAAACATCTGTATTACAACAGTTCTGTCCATAGGAACAGCCGAGAACTTATTACACCGAGGGTTTCTAATAGTTCCCAATGAAACTTAGTTAAAACTTCGACCCGCAATAAGACTTCACCTCAATTTCTTATAAAGTACGCCTTTCACATGGAATAAAGTTTTTCTGTTAGCTCTAAAACGTTGTAAACATACGTATTTCAGCAGTTCGGTCCATGGCAGCAGCCTAGAACTTATTACACCGAGGGTTTTTTATAGTTCCCCATGAAGCTTAGTGAAAACTTAGCCCCGCAAAAAGACTTCACCTCAATTTCTTATAAAGTACGCCTTTCGCATGGAAAAAAAAGATTCCATTAGCTCTAAAACGTCGTAAACATCTGTATTACAACAGTTAACAACATACGTATCACAACAGTTCTGTCCTTGGGAAAAGCAAAGAGCTAATTACACCAAGGGTTTCTTATAGTTCCCAATCAAGCTTAGTGAAAACTTAGCCCCGCGATAAGAGTTCACCTCAATTTCTTATCAAGTACGTCTTTCGCATTGAAAAAAGA
>JAAEPJ010000459.1 GCA_024222485.1 bacterium
TTATTTGGTAATAATTTTGTAGCAGTAGCTAACACATTAGATGATAGAATGCAAGATATAGATAAAATTATAAAAAAATATCTTAAACCATTTACTCCTCAAGGTACTAAACCAAAAACACCAGCTCAGCAAAAGAAATCTGATGAGCGAAAGGCTAAGGACAAAGAAGAAATTCAAGCTATGTTAGCTGATGATTTTATATATGATGTAATTGAATACACTATGTCTAAGGAAGAGGCACAAATGAGATTAAAACAATTCTTATCTAAATGAGTTTAGTAAACGAATTAATTAAAGGGTTATTACCTGAAGAGGAAAAAAAGAAGGTAGTGGCAGTATATGGTGGTGGTTTTAAACCACCCACATCTGGTCACTTTGAAGTTGTAAAACAAGCACTTAAAGAAAATCCTGAAATAGATGAAATGATTATTTTAATAGGGGGTAAACCAAGAAATGGTATTACACCTGATGAATCTATTTTAATTTGGGATATCTATAAAACATACTTACCATTTAAAGTTGAAGTAAAATACACATCAGTACCTCCTATAAAAGGTATTTATAATTATGCTAAAGAACACCCAGACGAAGAAGTATTATTCATTATTGGTGCTAGAGAGGGTAATGAAGATGATTTTGCTGATATAGCAACTAGAACAAAATCTTTAGATAAATATCCAAACCTAAATTTACGTACAATTGTAACACAAGGTGGAGTTTCAGGTACAGCAGCTAGAAATGCTTCTAAAATATCATTAGAAAAATTTAAACCATTTGTTCCATCTGAATTATCAGATAAAGAAGTAGAACAAGTATATAATATTGTAGCAGATAAAATTACAGAAGGTAGAAAAAAGAAAAAAGACCCTAAAAAAGGTACAGGTAAGAAACCTAAAAAATCTGGACGTAGGTTATACACTGATGAGGACCCAAAAGATACTGTAGGTATTAAATTTAGTACTAGACAAGATATAGTTGATACTTTAAATAAAACTTCATTTAAAGCTAAATCTCATGCTAGACAATCTCAAATTATTAATTTAATACATCAAAGAGTAAGAGCAGCATATGGTAGATCAAAGGATCCGGCCGTAAAAAAACGTTTAAAAACTGGTTTAGATTACATTACTAAGAAAAAAGAAGCATCTAAAGCTAAAACACAACGTTTAAAAAAATTAAACGAAAACAACGAAGCAAACGAATTAGAATCACTTTTAAATAGATGGTCAGCATACTCAGGACAATATGATTTACTACCAGATATAGCAGAATTAGCTAAAAATTTAGGAGTAAATAATGGTCCTTCTAAAGTATATAGAGCAGTACCAGGTTTAGATGAATACCCTTATACTAAACAAGAAGTTATAGACTATGATAAAGAACAGGAAATAGTAGCAACAACCCCTACCAGAAAACAAGCAGAATATTTTATTACTAATAATGCAGACTGGGCTTATATTTTAGAATATAAACCTCATATTATTATCAATTTTGATGAATTTGAAGAAAAATATGGATGGTCTGGAAATTGGGGTGAAGGTGAAATATTAATTGATGTAACTAAAAGTAAGCTAATTAATATAGAAGATTATATTAAAAAACAAAGTATAAACGAAAACGCTTCATATTCTCAACATATAGATGTTCAAGATAAAATAGATCAATTAACACAACATATGATTGATAAGGGTATGAATATTGAACCCTTACCTACACTAGAATTTGTAGATGGAGACTCAGAAAATGCTAGCGATTTTTTCGGTAAAACAGCGTATTATGACCCGAACAAACAACATATCGTGTTATATACTGAAGGCAGACACCCCAAGGATATAGTACGCTCATACGCGCATGAAATGATACATCATATCCAATATTTAGAAGATAGATTAGGAGATGTAGCAGGTACAGATACAACAAGTGATGACCATTTAGATAAAATAGAACAAGAAGCTAATTTAAGAGGTACAATGACATTTAGAAATTGGACTGATAGTATATTAAATGAAGCAATTGTAGGTGAAAAAATTAAATGTGATAAGTGTGGTTGGAGTTGGAATATAGTAGATGGTGGTGATGATTTGTTTATATGTCATAAATGTGGGCATGATAATGAACAGATAGAAGAAAATAAAGACCCATTTGGTTTAAATGCTTATGCCAGAGAATTAGGTCAATTAAATGAAAAGGTTATGGATTATAAAATTTATTGTGATATGGACGGCGTGTTAGTCGACTTTGAACGTGGGTATGAAAAATTAACGGGTATTGATTTACGAGGTGAATTTCAAAAAGGAGAAGATTTTTGGGATCCTATTTCTAAAGCAGGTGTAGGATTTTGGGCAGGTTTAAAATGGATGCCTGATGGACAAAAATTATGGAATTATTTAAAACCCTACAAACCAGATTTACTATCAGCACCATCACGTGAAGATTCATCTAGAATAGGTAAACACGTTTGGGTAAAACACAAAATCCCAGGTACAAAATTAATATTACGTTATGCTAAACAAAAACAAGAATTAGCAACACCAGAATCAATACTAATAGACGATAGACAAGTTAATATAGATCAGTGGGAAGCTGCAGGAGGGATTGGTATATTACATACTAGTGCAGATAATACTATTAAACAATTAAAACAATTAGGTTTATGAGTAAAGATACAGTTTTAAAAAAAGAATTCCAAAAGAAAGATGTTGAGCGTTTAAGAAATTTAATGCAAGGTAAATATGGAGAAAAAACACGTTCTAGTGTTGGATTTACTAATAAACAAGAATTCCATGAAGAAGGTGATGTTTGGGAATCTGATGGTAGGACTTGGACAATTAAAAAAGGTATTAAACAAAATATTACTAAGTTAGATAAGGCAAAAAAGGCACATACTATGCCTTTATTTTGTCCTAGTTGTAATAAATTAATGAAACGTGTAGATAAACCCTATTATAATGTCCATAGATATTGTTTAGATTGTCATGCTAAAGCTGAAGATAAATTAAAAAGAGAAGGTAAATACGAAGAACATTATAATAAAATTAATAATAAAATTATTGATAATAGAATAGAAGAATATAAACAATATGTTAAAGAAAGAATTAACGAAAGTAATTCTTCATTTGTATCTGAAGATGGTGATGTTGAAAATTGGGTAGGTAAAATAAATGTTGATAAAGTAAATGAATATACAGCTCATATTATAGAACATTTAGAAAGTTTGAAAACAAAGTAGATGTATATTTATAATAAACATACAATATTATGAAAGATAATTTCGATGTACATAACTGGAATAAAAAACGCTATCTTGGTGAATTAGAAATAGACCAAGAAGATGACAGTATCAATCAGGATAATGAAGATGGTTCGTTAAATGTAACTCGTGGTGGAGATGATCCTAAAATGGGAGCTGAACTAGAATCTGATGATAATGTAGTAGGAGAAAATCAATCCCATTTAGAATTTTTAGCCAAATATTTAAACGAAATGCATCCCGAATTAGACTGGGAAGTTAGATTTGGAGAAAGAATTGATGCATATGGTTCACAAAGAGATTTGTTTGACTTTGGAAATAAATATCATGGTAAAAAATTTGGTGACTACGAAGTATTTCACGTAGATGATGATGACAGATTAGATATTGTTCGTATTGTTAAATCTTCTAAATTAAGAGAAGACATAAATGAAGCAAGTTATATGTACAAAGGATATAAAGATAAACATTTTGATATTTGCCCTGGAGCTGAAGCATTAAGAGATAGATTATTAGCTGGTGAATTTAAAGATAATAATTGGGCTACAGGAACTAATTTTGAAAAAGAAGTAGGTGAATGGCTTTACCAACATGATGTAATATTTGGTATTGAAAAAAAGATTATAAAAGATAAAGAAGGTAATGAAAGTGATATAGCTAAAGCTAAAGAAGCTGAAGGTAGAGTTGTTAACTTATCTCGTGATTTAGGTATTCCGGCTTCTGAAATAAATGCTTATCTTCCTGCTCATATTAAAACCATTAAAGATATGGTTGAGTATAGTTCATTGACTGAAAGTATTAAAGAAACACTTCGTTTTATCAAAGAACATAACCCAGATTTTACAAACGAAGAAATCAAATCTGAATTAAAAGAAATTAAAGAATTAGGCAAGCAACTAAACGAAAAACTTTGCAAAAAAGGCGAAGCATATCGTAAACGTAGAATGGCTGCAGGTGAAAAATCATCAGCTTATTTATCTGGTCGTGCTGTTAAAGTATGTAAAGGTCAAATGAGTGGTAAAAAAAAGAAAAAATAATGGATACATTTGATTTAAAAAAATATTTATCCGAAGGTAGATTATATGAAGATGAAACAGCGGATTTAGATAAAGCTATGGCTAAGGGTTTATCTGCTTTAGAAACAGGAGATTCAGCTTTAGAAGATGAAGATTTATCTCAAGTAGTAAAAGAAGATAAAGAACAGCTAAATGAATCTATTACTGGGTTAGTAGTAGGTGGGATTTTAGCCGCTCCTAAACTTATACAATGGTTAGGAAAAAGCATTGGTGCCATAGGCAAATTACTTGGTAAAGATGAAAGTTCAATTGCTAAAGGGATTACAAAATTTGGTACTAAATGGGAAAAACTTTATGTTAAAGCTATTGCCGCAGTTATAAAGACAACAGGATTTGCAAAATCTTTATGGATGAAAGATGGAAAACAAAATGATAGAGATTTATATGCTGTTTCTAAAGTAGTATTTGGAGTAATATTAGCAGTAGCAGCAGGAAATGCTATATCTGCAGCTGTAAGTACTTCCTCTCCTATTATAGCGGCATTAGAAAGTATATTTGGTGGAACTAAAGTAGCTGAAATAATTGGTATTGTACCTAAAGTAGCTAAAGCTGTAGCATAATGACACAAGAACAACTAACAGAAAGAATACAAGAATCACTACGTGATTGGTTTAAAAAAGAAGATTGGGTTAGAATCAATACTTCAGGTAATATTTCTGGTAAGTGTGGTACAATGAAAAAAGGCAAAGCTACAACAAGATGCTTACCTAGAAAAAAAGCACAATCACTTACAAAAGCAGAGCGTAAAGCTACTGTAGCCAAAAAAGTACGTGGTAGTAAAAAAGGCAAACAGTTTGTGAAAAACACAGACAAAGCTGAATTTAAAAAGAAATAATATGAAAAAACTTTTAGTATTATTATTGGGGTTATTATTAACAGGGTGTGGTATTCAATTTAAATATACAACATTAAACCATGCTGGTCATATTGACGGTATTTATTCATCTAATGACTACACTGTAGATACATTAAATGAATTTCAGGTAAGACATAAACTAAGAACAGATTTTAATTTTAGATATGATATTGCTCAATATGCTTTATCTCAACCTGCTTCATTTGATTGGAATAATCGTCTATTAGGTAACAGATATAACTGGAACAGACCTTATTGGGGTTATAACTACTATTGGGATAGAACACAAATGTGGAATGATTGGGTTTGGGGTTATCCTTATTTTACACCTCATAGATGGTCACCATTTGGATACGATAGATGGGGGTATAATTCTTACGGTTGGAACAGTTATGGATGGAATAGTTGGGGTTGGAATGGATACTATTATGGTAATAATTGGGGTTGGAGACAACAAATGAACAATTATGCATGGAGTAATAGATACAGAAGAAATACTGTATATGTAAATGGTTATAGAACTTCAAACAGAACATCTACTCGTACTGTTTCAAATAATAGAAGAGTTAATGTTAATCAAGACAATGTTGATATAATTGCTAATGAAATACGTAGAAAAGTAAATAATACTAATAATAACATTAGAGTAAATAAACCAAGAATTAATAATTCTAGGCCTACAATTAATAATAACTCTAGACCAAGGATTAACAATAATTCTAGACCCTCTACACCAATAAGAACAACTCCACGTACTTCTACTCGACCTAGTAACAGTACTACCGTAAGAAGTAATTCTAGGAGAAAAAATTAATATTTATAAATAAAAATATACACTAATGGACAACTTTAATTATCAAGCTTATATCAAAAGTGGTAGAATCCACGGAGAAAAAGCGATTTTAACCGAATCAGAACAAGTTTCTGAAAAAAAATATAAGCAAGGATACGACGATAGAGAAGATGAATCTCTAGGCGCACGTAGAGGTGCTGAAAAAGGCAAAAAACAATCTATGAAAGATCGTAGAGACGATTCTTATGGAAAATTTGGTAAACGTGATGCTGAGAAAAAAGGCAAAAACAAAATCAATAAAGAAAGCCTATCAGAAACTATTGCTGAAGCTAAAGCTAAAATTGATGAGGGTTCTTACCCATTTGATCAATGTTTAGCTGATAACGAAGGTAAATATGGTAAAAAAGGTGCTGCTAAAGTATGTGGTGCTATTAAAGCCCAATATGGTGAAGGTCAAGTAAATGAAATGGATGAAGTTTCATGGAATGATAAAAATAATCCAACCAGAGGCGCTTCTAAAAAAGAATTAGATCCTAAAAAAGTAGGCCAATCTACAGCAGCATATTCAGTAAATGAAGATGCTAGAACTGATGCTGAACAAGAAGGATATAAAGATGGGTTTGAAGATGCTAAAGATGATATTGAAGGAGCATTAAAGAAAATGAAAGTATCTGAACTTAAAGATAAAATCAAAACTGAAATTGTAAGTGCATTATCAGAAGCTGAAGAGGAAGTAGACGTTGATGTTGATGTTGAAGACGAAGTTGAAGTAGAAGCTGGAGCTGATGATATTGAAATCGAAAGACCAGGCGTTAAAACAACAATTGATGTTGGTTTATCCCCAGAAGAAGAAGTAGTACAAGATTCTTTAAAAGCTGCAATGGATGCTGCTAATGAATTAGGTAATCAAAAATTAGCTGATCAAATTGGTAATACAATTACTTTCTTTACAAGAGAATTTGTGGTTGGTCAAAATACTGATTAATACATGCTTAACGAACGTAAACTTACGGAAAGAGAACTAGATAAACGTGCGGAAGCAATTCAAGGTTTGTTGTCCAACAAACGCACACTAGTTAAAAAGTACGGTAAGGATGCGGAAAAAGTTATGTATGGTATTGCAACAAAACAAGCTAAATCAAAAGTAGAAGGCATGAATAAAGATAAAATTAAAGAACTAATTCAACAAGCCTTAGAGGGCAAAAAGGAAAAGGAAAAACCCTTATCCAAACCCATAGCTAAGGATCTTAAAAAAATGAAAACTAACTTTAATGATTTAAAGAAGAGACTTAAATTAGAAGATACTGTTGATACTGGTTTTTCTGGTCGTGCTGATTATGGTGAAGAAGATAAAGCACTAGGTCAAGAAGATGAGCTAGAAATGAAAGGCTTAGAAGAAGCACTTAACCCAGAAGTATCTAACGCTGTAAATCGTTTTATTAAGGCAATGGCTAAACGATATAGTTACAGTGAAAAAGATGCTGTATTCGCTATTCAGGCTGCTTTAAAACAAAGAAAATTTGATAGTTTAGATGAAAGAGTAGCTAAAATTGATGAAATTTTAGACGAAAACATAGATAAAAAATATAGTGACTTCTTACTAGCATTAAGAGACTCAGGTGTAACTAATATGTTTGGTGCTGCTCCTTATTTACAAAGAGAATTTGGTTTAGATAAAAGAGAAGCAAGAGAAATTCTATCTAATTGGATGAAATCATTCAATGAAGGAATTGATTACGATGAAGCTTTAACTTTAAGAGGAATGTTAGCTGATTTAAAGAAAGAAAGAGAGCAATTATTTAGAGATATGGAGCAAGAAGCAGAACCAGAAGGTGGGCCGATTGCAGATAGATACGGTGATGAATTAAATAAATTAGAAGACCGTATGTACAAAATTGCTAAACAACTTCGTGATTATGATATGAATGAATCACAAGAAGATATTAATGAAAATATTCCAACAGTATTCGACGATGAAAGCATGGATGCGTTATTTGACCTTATTTTAAAATACGTAGATGACCCAGCCGACGCAGAAAGAGAATTAGAAAGATTTGAAGCTGGAGGATATGATGCCTTTTCACCAGAGGTGATGGCTAACCTAGATAGAGATCCAGAATTCGGAGCTTGGTACGATAAAGTACATAGTATAAAAGAAGCAATGGATGGTGGTCGATTATTCGATTATTTTGCTAATAAAGGATATATAGTAAAAGAACGTAGACCAGATGGATATCCACCAAAAGAAGGAGTAGAAGGATTTCAAGTTACAGATAGAAAAGATAGTGGTAGAAGAAGTGATAACCCACAAACAGTAATATTTCAATATAATAAAGATACTGATCAATTTACCATTAGTCAAATGAGTGGTTATAAAATAGACCAAGGCCCAGCTATTAAAGCAGGAATGAGAGAAAAGGGAATGACATGGGCAGCTGGAATAGATAATTATATAACTGATGGAAATTATAACCCAGTAAATATTTCAGCCGAAGGTTTAAAAGATATAGTTGACCATGTAATGGGTGGTTTAAGCCGAGAAATTAAAGCACAAACAGACTTTTATAGAGATAGAGGACGTACATCAGGTACTATAGATGAAAAAATAGCTGCTGCTGTAAGAGAAAAATTAACAAAATCATCATCAGTAGAAGATCATGTTGAAGATTTTAAAGATTCAGATGCACCTCAATTTAAAGGTAAATCATTAAAGAAAATCAAACAAATGGCTTTAGCATCATTTCTACAAAAACAAGGTAAGAAAAAAGTATCTGAAGGATTTAAAGTAGGCCAAAAAGTAACATATCTAGGACACCCTGCTGAAATTACTTTAGTTGATAAAGATGTAATGGATAGAGTTTACTATAATGTATCTTATGATAAAGGTACAGGTAAAACTAAGGTATCCAACATCTATAACAAAGGTGGTGAAATTAAAGCTGTATAACAATGACTAAAGCAGAATTAAGAGAAAAAATTAAAACATTAGCAGTACAAGTTATGGCTGAAAAAGCTAAAACTGATGACGCTGCCTTAGCTTATGATGAGTTAGTTAAATTCCCAGCTTTAAAAGATATTATAGTGGATCTATTAACTGATCAATTTGATTCATTTTTAGAATCAGTAGATTGGGTAGCTCCACGTCCTACAACTTTTCGTATAAATTTGTTGAATGGGCAAAATTTCTTACTTATGTTTACGGACAGAAGTTGGATAGGACAAGTACAAGGAAAAAAATATTATCTACTAAACCTCGACGAGGAAGAAAGATGCGCTCTAGCGATTAACAGACTTCTAAGAGTAGGACCCGCTAGTGGTGCTGAAATGGAGGGAGAAGCAAGTGAAACTGATACAACAACAGACACCGCTGATACCGAAGTTGAAGATGAAGTAGATGTTAACGTAGATGTAGACGCATAATGAATATATTCGATAAATTTTTTACAAAATTCGCTTATAAATTCCCTAAAGGATATCCTGATATGGATAATCCTTCTGATGTTACTTTATTAGAATCTTTAATCAGTGAAGCTACAAATTTTAAATTTAAACTTACTGAAGTAACTGCTTTAACTAAACGAGAATTAGAAAAAGATGCTACTTTTAGAGGGGGTGTTAAAGAACCTCGTGTTAATATTTTACTAAAAAAAATTAAAAATGATGAACCTTTAACATTAGTTGATGGATCTGAATTTATAGTTGATAATAAAGAAGAAGTTATACAAGCATTAGGTAATCCTATTCCTGCAAAAGGTATTGAATTAAAAGATAAAGAAGGTAATACAATTACTACTTCTAAATTAGCTAAAACTGCTGAATTTGGCGGTGGAGGAGGAATGAGGGGAGGATCGGATATAACTAAAGCAGCTGAAAACGCTCAATGTATAGCAAATGCCATTAGATACAATAAAGGAAATAACATAACCTCAGAAGATATTACTGAAGAAAATATTGAATTATCTAAAAGTGATGTAGATGGAGATGGATTTAATGAAGGAAAAGAATTACTACTTGGAAACCCGGGATGGCTTAATTCTAGTGTTAATATTGCTAATGAATTAGCAGCAGTATATTCAGGCCCATTTATTCAAAATAGAGGATCTGCATGGGTTAAAAATTTAGAGACAGCAGTAAAACCATTTTTAAAAGATGTTGGTATTAGAGATATAAACAAATGGAACCCAGCTGATATTTGGATGGTAGCACCAAGTGAAATGAATATTGAATGGCCTAATAATTTGGGTGAAATAAATGCTTTATTATTAGAAAAATATAATGAAGGAACAATAGTAGGTGTTTCACTTAAAAAAGCAGAAAAATCTGCTTCATTAAAAATAACTAACCTTCAAAGACCAGATGCTGTTGAATATGAAGGCATAGCAGTTACCCCCAGAAACGCTAAAGCCTTTATTACATTTAGTGATGGTGGAAGTATGGAGTTTAGAAATTTTGGAGGTGATACTGGATTTATGGGTGAACTAGAAGGCACAGGAGCTGCAGCTGGTAAAGTAGGTTATGGATACATTAAATCAGTATTAGATAAATATAATGTAGAAGTTTCCGATCCTAAAACAATTAGAATTCAGGCATCAGAAGAAGACCCTAAATTTAAAACTAAATTTAAAAAATTATGGGATGAAACCGAAGGTTTAGATCCTAATGATTTTGAATCTAATTATAACGCCAGACCAACTCCTAAATCAAACCAAGCTTGGAGAATATCTAAGTATTTAGCTTTAGAATTAATTAACGCTATAGATAAATCAGAAAATAAAAACGAAATAATAGATGCTTTTGTTAGATATGCTTCATCTCAAGGAGATGAATCTTCTATATTTGTTAAAGCATCTTAATAATTATAATAAAACAATATGTGTAACTGCGGATGTAATACTTGTGAAACTAAAATAAAAGGACCTTTACTTACTGAAAGTAAAGTAAAATCTTTATTATCTGAAGGTCTTCAATATCACATAGATAAAAAAATACCATTATTTGAAACAGTATATCGTATTGGTTCAGATAAACATTTAGCTTTAATTAAAGAAGCTAGAAAAATGTATTCACGTAATGTAATTGATTTATGTGAAGATGATGAAGCATTAATTAAAACACATTTAGGTGAATTTGCTTTATATGAAGGTGTATCTGTACCTTTAGATTTACCTATGTTAAACGAATCAGATTCTAATTACCCAGATTTTGATTTAAATAGAAACATAAGATACCAAGATACATCTATTTCAAGCGGAATGTGGAGATACACAGGTCAAGAACAAGGTGGAAAAGGTGTTTATAGAAATTTAAATAATGGTCAAATATTAGCCTTTGATAGAAGTGATTTTGATATATTTAGAAATAATCTTAGTAGCCATTTTGATATTTCAGAATCAATAAATGAAGCTAAAATGCCTACTCAAGACCAAGTAGATAAATTCTTTACATTAACTAATAATGAAATGCATTATTTAAATTCTAAACCAGTAGAGGGTCAAGAAAAAACTTTCAATAAAATGGAAGTCGAACCTTGGGATGAATATGATTTATCTAATTTTAATGCTTTAGTTAGAAAAGCTAAATCTAAAGGTAAAATAAATGAAAATAAAGCAATAATCACTTTCAAAAATGATTACGAAGTTAAAATGAATACAGGTGAAGGGTATGATGATGACTTTGAATATTTTGAAGCAGGAGAAAGAGAACAAGTTTATATCTTAAATAAAAATGATAGAAGAGTTCATGTTGAATTTGGTGATGGAACTAATGCTTTCATCCCAACAGGTTTAATATCAATCCAAGATAAATCATTAAATGAAGATGAACAATTAGACGAAAAGAAAAAGGCTAAGAAAAAAGAAAAAAAAGACCCACCATTAAATAAACCAAAACGTGGTGGTTCAAAAGCATATTATGTTTATGTACGTGATCCTAAAACTAAAAAAATTAAAAAAGTATCATTTGGATCAGGTGGTTTAAGAGCTAAAATTAAAAACAAAGAAGCTCGTACTGCATTTGCTGCTAGACATAATTGCAAAAATAAAAAAGATAGAACTAAAGCAGGATATTGGTCTTGTAATTTACCAAGATACGCCCCAGCATTAGGATTAGGTGCTAAAATGAATACTTTTTGGTAATGGATAACTTTGATTTAAGAAAATATTTAACTGAACAAAAAGAGGAAGATAGTAATAAAGTTCCTGGTGCTTCTTTAATTTTACCAAGAGGTAAAGAAATAATACTGCAAGCCGAAGAACAAGACTATAAAAGAGGATTACTTGTAACTTTATTAGATAATGGTGGTTACAGTATTAAATATTGGTATGGTGATGATGTCAAAGTATATCCTGCTGAAGTAGAAGTCGATGGCAAATCTATTAAAAAAGATGCAGAAGTAGTAAATATATTATTCCACCCAGAATTAGAAAAATGAATCCATACGAAAATAAAGGTAATATAAGAACGTTTTCGCAAGATGTAAATAAACTAGAATTAGTTTGGCATCAAGATGCTGAAGATAGAGATATCGAAGTATTAGAAGGTAAAGGATGGGAATTACAAATGGATAATGAATTACCCTTTGAATTAGTAAAGGGAGATCGTATATTTATAACAGAAGGTAGAATACACCGAATATTAAAAGGTACTACTGATTTAAAAATAAAAATAAATGGATAATTTCGATTTAAAAAAATATTTAGCTGAAGGTAGGTTATTCAAAGAAGAATTAACTTACGATTTTGATGAGGTTAATGATGCCATCTATGATCCTGCTTATAAAGCAGAAGTAGAAGCAGGTATTAAAGCTCAATTACCAAACATCTCAGATGAAGTTTTACAAGCTATTATAGATAGTTCTGTAGAATACTATTATGACCAAAGAGAAGAAAATGTATCCTCTAGCGATATAGTAAATATGGCAGTTGATTACTATAACGATGAAATGGTTGGAGACAGTAAACCATCTGCTCCAAGACAAAAATATGATTTATCTAGTGTTGATTTAAGTGGATTAGATAAAGGTCAAAAAGAAGCTTTTGATAAATTTGTAGATGTTTACCTTAAACCTTATGGTGAAGATGAAACACAAGAAGATTTAGAACGCTACGTTAGACAATTTGGAAAAGCAGAAAATGCATACGATCTTGATTCTATAATTCCAAACTCATTCCAGTATGATAGCGATGAAAGAGAAGCTATGCAGTTTCAATTGAGAAGAGCTTATTTAGATGATGATCAACCTATGGATTAAAATAAAAACATATAGAACAGATTCATAGCCTGTTCGATTAAAATAAATTAAAGAGATCTGTGGCCTCCGTTTGGAGGCCACACTTAAGTTTCGTATATTAACGTGTTAAAAATAAAAGTATAGATGAGTAAAAACGTAGTAATGATTGGAGCAGGTGTAGCAAATGTAAATGCTGCTACCAAGCTAGTTGACAATGGGTTTAAAGGTAAAATCACTATTATTGATATGGGTAAAGATCCATATTTAAGACCTTATGAAGAGGTAATGACAGGTTTCCTAGGAGCAGGAGGTTGGTCTGATGGTAAATTAACTTATCACACTTCAATTGGAGGACAATTATCTAAATATTGTGGTGAAGAAAAAGCAATGGAATTATTTGATCAGGTAATTGATAATTTTAAAAGATTTCATCCTAAACCAGAAGAAGTACAATGTTCAAATCCAGTTGCAGAACCAGATTTTATAAAACCATATTTTGGATTAAGATTATTCCCAGTATGGCACGTTGGTACAGATTATCTACATGAGATAGGTAAAAATTGGTATGACTTTTTAGTTGATGGTGGTGTTGAATTTATTTGGGAAACTAAAGTAACTGATATTGATTTTGATGAACAAATTGTATCTATAGGAGCAGTAGATGAAATGTCATATGATGAACTTATCTTTGGTGTAGGCAAATCAGGTATTGACTTTGGTAAGGTATTAGCTGAAAAATATGATTTACCAACTGAACCTAAACCAGTACAAATAGGTGTTCGATTTGAAGCACCACAAAA
>JAAEPJ010000460.1 GCA_024222485.1 bacterium
AGGACTTAGCCCCGCAATGTGAGTTCACCAGAATTTCTTATAAAATACGCCTTTTGCATGGAATAAGGCGAATCCGTTAGTTCTAAAACGTTGTAAACCTACGTTTTACAACATTTCTGTCCCTGGAAAAAGCCTAGAACTTATTACACCGAGGGTTTCTTATAGTTCCCCATGAAACATAGTGAAAAATTAGCCCATCAAAAAGAGTTCACCTCAATTTCTTTTAAAATACGCCTTTTGCATGGAATAAGGCGAATCCGTTTGCTCTAAAACCTGGTAAACATACGTATTACAACAGTTCTGTCCTTGGGAAAAGCCAAAAACTTAATACACCGGTGGTTTCGTATAGTTTCCTATCAAGCTTAGTGAAAACATTGCCCCGCAATGTGAGTTCACCACAATTTCTTATAAAATACGCCTTTTGCATGGAATAAGGGGAATCCATTACTTCTAAAACGTTGTAAACCTACGTTTTACAACATTTCTGTCCCTTGAAACAGCCTAGAACTTATTACACCGAGGGTTTCTTATAGTTCCCTATGAAACTTAGTGAAAAATTAGCCCAGCAAAAAGAGTTCACCTCAATTTCTTATAAAATACGCCTTTTGCATGGAATAAGGCGAATCCGTTTGCTCTAAAACGTTGTAAA
>JAAEPJ010000461.1 GCA_024222485.1 bacterium
AGATTGATGTGTTCTATGATTAGACATCCTAAAAAGGGCCTGTCCGGGAGTTGAACCCGGGACCTCTCGCACCCTAAGCGAGAATCGTACCACTAGACCAACAGGCCACTGGTTTACATCTACTAGAGATATATGAATCGAGTTGTACTAAGTAGATAT
This sequence comes from bacterium, assembly GCA_024222485.1. Lineage (GTDB taxonomy): Bacteria > RUG730 > RUG730 > RUG730 > JAAEPJ01 > JAAEPJ01. The sequence continues at coordinate 160 of JAAEPJ010000461.1, forward strand.
TGATGTGTTCAATGATTAAACATCCGACAAAGGGCCTGTCCAGGAGTCGAACCCGGGACCTCTCGCACCCTAAGAGGGAATCATGCCACTAGACCAACCGGTCATTGGTTTTTATTATCTAGAGATATATGAATTGAGTCCTACTAAGTAGATATTGATGTGTTCTATGATTAAACATCCTAAAGAAGGGCCTGTTCGGGAGTTGAACCCGGGACCTCTCGCAACCAAAGCGAGAATCATACCACTAGACCAACAGGCCACTGGTTTTTATCATCTAGAGATATATGAATCTAGTCCTACTAAGTCCTACTAAGATTGATGTGTTCTATGATTAGACATCCTAAAAAGGGCCTGTCCGGGAGTTGAACCCGGGACCTCTCGCACCCTAAGCGAGAATCGTACCACTAGACCAACAGGCCACTGGTTTACATCTACTAGAGATATATGAATCGA
>JAAEPJ010000462.1 GCA_024222485.1 bacterium
AGTGATTATATATTTACAATTTGGTTGATTATTTCGATAGTTAAAGGCTTGGTCTGTAACTGCTTTTAAGTCCTTTGTAGCTGTTGATTTTAGCTCTATTATCGCAAGTGCATAGTCATCTTTTAAAATAGCTCCATCACATGTTTTACTATCTATTTTATTTTTATACTGTCTCTTTAAATTATAATTATTGTCTGGTGGCAAAGTATAATTTAAAACATTTACAAAAATATCACTTAAAAATTCAGCGTCATATGCTTCTTCTTTTAAAGTTTTTATGGTTTGTATTTTGTCATAGCTGTAAATTTCTTTAAATTTTGCATAAGCACCTTCCAGCTTAGCTTTATCAATGGTATTAAGATATTTTTTTACTATTGATTTTTGGAATATCTGCATACATTTTACCTTTTTTGCTTAATTCTCTTTACGAACTCTTTGCTAAAATTCAAACTTTTTCTATTTTCTGCCGCATCTTTTTCTTTCTTTTTTCCCCCTTTTTTAAGAATAAAATTTTAATAAATTAAAAAAGTTTTTTGATTTATTAAACAACCTTAATGTGTATTTATTATCGTGGCTGTGGCAGAAGCTATAAATTGTAAAATTACTTCTTAAACGGGTCTTTATCTGTTATCTTGCCATCTGGCATTTCAAAATAAATCTTGCCATTTTTTACAAACGCATTAGGCACACCATTTTTGCGGTTATTTTCTTTTGCCTTATCTATTGCTCTAGCACAAATATTATTAAGACTTGTAAAATCTAAATTTTTGCTTATATTTTGCTTCATTAGTCATTCACCTCGTTTAAAAATTTTTCAAACCTAATTTCATTAAGAACTGTATAATTATTTTCTATCCCTTTTGCTACATCTATAAAATCATCACCATTATAAATGAAGCTCCATTCATCTACTAATAACCTGTATTTATTCCAAAAATTTTTCTGACTTCTAAAAAACCGTCTTTTCACATCTTCTTCAGATATAAAATGACCGCCTAGCTTTACTCGTTCTTTAACTCTAAAGTTTGCAATATTCCAGTTATCTAAAAATATGTATAACATTGTAATTTTATAGTGGTTTGATTTTAAGATTGAAATGTATTTTTGTAGATATTTACCTGACAAAGTGCTTTCTATAATAAATGAACTTTCAGCCTTTATATAAGCTTTAAACTTTTTAAAAAATATTTTACCAGCACTAAGTTTAACCTTATCAATATTTGTAGGATTTATTTGATAAGCTATTTCATCAGCATTTAAAAATTCTAATTTTTCTTCTTTTAATAGCTCTTTTGATATGGTTGTTTTTCCAGAGCCGTTCGCTCCAGCTACTATATATATTTGTTTTGTTTGTTTCACTTTTTTACATCCTTAATACTTCATTACATCTTTTTTATACTTATTCAATATGTTGAACTGTAAAGTGATAACCTAAAGCGTCAAGTATTGCTTTAAAGGTATGTAATTTAGGATTTCCTTTTTCTGATAATGTTTTATATAAGCTTTCTCTTGATAAGCCAGTCTTTTTTGATAGTTCACTAAAACCGCCTTTCGCTTTCGCTACTTGTTTTAATGCTATAAGCAAAACCTTTTCATCGCCTGTTTTATCGTATTCTTTAAATGCCAATTCTAAATACTTATCTGCTTCATTTTTATTCTCTGTTAAGTGTTCGTTGACTAAAACCTCAAAATCCCTATATTTATTTGTCATTTTTCATTACCTCATTTTCTAGTATTAAAAAATCAGTCCAATACATTTTTGCTTTTTCAATATCCTTTCGCTGAGTAGATTTATCAC
>JAAEPJ010000463.1 GCA_024222485.1 bacterium
CCCCTTTTACTTCTTCTAGCTTTAGCTTCGCATACTCTTCTAAACTGATTTTTTCTAACAAAACCTTTTTTATCTCAGTTAACTCATATAATTCAAGGTTGTATTTATGCTGTAAATCAGCAATTTTCTTGATTAAATTAATCGTATTTAGGTTGCTCGCCAGTTTATTATTGGCAGTAATTATATTTTCTGATTTGAGAATAGAAAAAGAAGCTGAAGTCTTAAAGTCTTTTTGTTTAAAAAGAATTCTTCTCTGAGGCACCATAACCTTTTTATTTTTTAATAAAGCCTGATCATTTTTTGCTAAACTTGCTGCGCTGATATTTAAAGGATTTAGTAACGCTTCAAATTCAGATCCCGTTTCTTCAATTTTTTTCCCAATAATTGAGGTATTAAATTTCTTCAAAATATTAGATGGAATATCAAATAATTGAGCGACTGCTTCTAGAACTTTATTTTTAATTTTTCCTTCCACGGATTCTATATTTAAAATATCTTTGAGTTGATCATAATAATCATGCTTCGTTAATTTTTCTAAATCTCCGGTATTAAGTTCGTTACGCGCATACATTTTCTTGATTATAGCAATGACTTCACCTCTTATCTGATCACTCGGGACCATGCTAATCGCTAAATACGCTAAATTCATTAAAACATTAGGCGTACTCTGAAGAGCAGTAAATCCGCTCGACTCTCCTTGCTTTTTGAGCCTCTTAAGGTATATTTCTTTACTTACTATACTACTTTTTGCATCATTCGCTGTCTGAACTAATATTTCCTTATAGCTAATGCCTTTTGCCCTTAAAATATCCTTAATTCTCCTTGTATGATATCCGCCAACAATCAAGACAGCATCGTCTTTACCTTTCTCCGACATCCCCTTGAGCAAGTTATTCACCATCACCCTATTTCTTTGATTCACAAAAGTATAAAACTTCTGCATCCCGCTGATTGTTTTATGGAGATTATTTTCGTTAAGAGTGAGGTAGTTCTCCACACTGAGCTCTAAGCTAAGCTTCAAAAGTCTCGCGTAAAAATTTTCTTCCTCTCTTTCTGTTGTTTCATTCCGCGCATACCTGACCATTAAATCTAAATAGCGCTCGCAATATATCAGATCTTGTGTTGCTCCTACTTGATCCTGCTTCTTAAGCTTATAGAGTAGTTCACTGCTTTCTTCTGTTAACATAAAAAAATTAAGCTTGGATTTAAGCTCCAGAAATTTCAGGTATTGTGTAAATTCTGCATACTCCGCTTGAATCCTAATATTTTTTTCATTTAGAAGTTTGCCGAGAAAACGGTAGTACTCCGCTATGTTTTGGGCTTTTAATTTTTTTAAGCTATCTTTTTCGGCTTTTTGAAGATATGGCAATAAACTCTTAATAAAATCATGCACCTCTAAATACAGCAACTCAAAATTAAGGTTTTGTTTCAGGTGAGCCATCTTTTCAATTAACCTAAGGTTTGGGGTATGAAACTTAAGGTTTGCCTTGTGCTTGGCTTTCAGTAAAATACTCACCCAGTCTTCAAAGCTCAACGCCCCGCTTTCATATAACAAGCGTTGATTTTCTAAATATCTTAAATAATCGGGATATAAAACTTCGGCGACTGATTGCATGATTTTTTTAACTTTACTCGCAAGCTCAAGCATAAAATCATAATAATTGATATTCTGGTAAAGTTGCTTAAAATTAGCTTGGTAGAGCGTATCATTTTCCACACCATAAACTAAGGCTTCTTCTTGACTATCTGCATACTTTTCCCAACCACTAATGATTCCCTCTCTTAAAAGGTGCTCCATCACTTTATTTTTGAGATTGCCCTTCGGGATAGAGCTAAAGCGTTGTGTGTCCAGCCAACCGCTATTGCCTTCTACACCGATTCACTAGACCTTGAGGATGTTGAGCCGTTATGGCAGTCAGAGATTCGGCTATATTGGACTGGACGGTATAGTCACAATGTAAATCATTGATTAAATATATATTTTGGGAGCCTTTTCCTTGAAAGACTTCAACTATTTTCCCTGCAAGATCAGGTAAGGTAAGGTTAGTATTTCTTAAAGCGGGAAGGCTTTCATTAGCATAGGCAAAATTATGCATGGTAACTGTCAGAAAAACGACACATATTGTTAAACTTATGCTTTTAAATAAAGATGCCCAATAATTTGTAGTTATTTTTTTTAGCAAGATTAAGTTGAGATTAATAAACTTAGGGGCACAGGTCATGGTGTCTTCTCCTTTGAAGTTCTTTTTAGTCTTGTTGGGGGTTTTTAATAATACTTCAAGTATTCTTCTGTATATTATAGTTTATTTATATCTTTTCTAAAATTTTTTTAGAAGTTATTTTTTTACTGTAATTTTTCAATATTTGAAATGGGATAATTCTATTTTACTATGGTTGTTATAAAAAAAAATAGTTAGTTGAAGATAGATAAAAAGAAATGGGTGTATGTGTTTTTTTATTAATTCGTAGTTAAGGTTTAAAATAAATAGCGGGAGACGAGATTCGAACTCGCGACCTCAACCTTGGCAAGGTTGCGCTCTACCAGCTGAGCTACTCCCGCAGTGAAATTCTGGATAGGGTATTGCAAGATTTTTAATTGTTTAAGTATTTTATAAATTATCGAGAATTTTGCAAGCAAAATGTAGTAATGAGGGATTTGTTTGAGAGTATTTTACTTAATAATATGCTGGAGAAGGGACTTGAACCCTTAAGGATCGCTCCACACGGCCCTCAACCGTGCGCGTCTACCAGTTCCGCCACTCCAGCAATTAATATTTTTTAGCTTTGAGGTTTTGCCGCAGTAGTTGTTGTTTCAACTGTTGGTTTTGGCACAGCTAAAGGATTATGATCTGGAATAACAGGTGCTGGAGGCATGATATCCATTAAACTTGATGATGGACGGTTTGCCGACATAACTGTAAGGGTTACTGATGTTATTATAAACATAACAGCTAAACCCGCAGTGATTTTTTTTAAAAAAACATTTCCACCTGTTCCTGTCATAATCGCATCGCCTGAGCTACCGCCACCTGTTAACCCACCTAAGCCTAATGTTTTTCCTGCTTGAAAAAGTACAATCATAATTAAAAGTATACAAATAATAGAGTGAATTATGAGAATGAATGAGTACATTTTGTCTCCTTTACAATAATTCACTCTGAATAGCATTTAAAACCTTGAAGAGAAAGTAAGCTCAGGTGAAAGATTATTTTTTTTGTTATTTATGCTCTGAATTTGTTTAGTTTACCGGCATTAGCCATTGCTAGAGGCATGAGAGATTGAGAGTTAACTCTTCCAAGCCCACCTTTTAAACATTCATCCTCAGAGAAATAAGTTATTTTATCTTTTCTGCATAAATCTGAGTAAAGAATCGTTGGGACAGGATGCCAGCTATGTCCACTCATTAAAGCTGGGGTTGAATGGTCTCCTGTAATCACAATCACATCAGGGTTAAGGTCCATTGCGCGTTTAAGTTGTTTATCAAATTCTTCAATTATGCTGACCTTTCCTTGGAAGTTACCATCTTCCCCATAGCTATCAGTTTTTTTGATATGCATGAAAAAATAATCATGGTTATCATAATTCTCTATAAGAGTATCAAATTCGTCTTTAATTGTTTTTCCAGTTTTTAGTCCTTTCATACCCAGTAACTTAGTTAGACCTTTGTACATGGGATACACAGAAATTGATGCAGGATTTAGTTTAAAAACTTCTTGGTAATGTTCAATATCAATCATTTTAGAAAATCCTCTTAAAAGCATTGAATTCGCAGGATCTAAATTTTTCATTTTTTCATATGCTTTTTGGAGAAATTCATTCGCAATATCAGCAGACCTGTTAGCCGCTTCGTTTTTGGTAATAGCTTTTAAAGGTTTTAAGCCTTCTTTTTGTGGGTCAGTATCTGCAATATCATCACAAAGATCATCCGCTCTGAAAATTACAGAAAAACGATGTTCTTTTACCGTTTTTAGAAAAATTTCCACACCATCAATTTTTATTTCTGATAAAATTTTGCATATTTCTTCATTTTTTGAGGTAGGAATCCTCCCGGCACGGCGATCTGTTAGAATCCCATTGTCATCAACCGTAGCAAAATTTCCGCGTGCAGCAAGATCATTCTTAGTGAATGAAAAGTCTACGCCTAAAGTATCTAAAAGTCCTCGACCAATTTGGATTTCAATTGGATTATAGCCAAAAAGCCCAATGTGTGCAGGGCCACTACCCGGAGTTATTCCAGGAGAAATAGGTTCTGAAAGTCCACAAATACCTTTGCTAACTAAGGTGTCTAAGTTCGGGTGCGTAGCAGCCTCTAAGGTTGTTTTATTGTTAAAATCAGGGTGAGGTAAATCACCAAGACCATCTAGGACAAAGAATAAAATTTTTGAATCTGTTTTTTTGGAAAGCTGTTTAATTAATTCGTTTTGTGTCATTTTTTCCTCTATTATTATCGTAATATTTTATTTATAACCATTTTTAATAGTTATTGAAGAGATTTAGAAGCTATTAGGTTCACTCCAAAGTAGCATAATTTTAAACTCCAGATTAACATTTATGTTATCTTAAATGATTCTTATTTATCCGTCAATGAATCAATTCCCGGAAGGACTTTGCCTTCTAAAAATTCTAAAGAGGCTCCACCACCGGTTGATACATGTGAAATTTTGGACTCAACCCCTGCTTTTTTAACAGCTGAAGCAGAGTCTCCACCTCCAACAATAGTCACAGCCCCATTAGCGGTTGCTGTGGCTATTGCTTCTGCAATAGCTAAAGTTCCTTTGGCAAAAGCTGGAAATTCAAAAACACCCATAGGTCCATTATTGATAACAGTTTTAGCATTAATAATTTCTTCTTTAAAAATTTTTGCAGTTTTTGGTCCAATATCAAGGGCCATGGTTCCCTCAGGAACAGTGACCTCTTTTGAGAGGATAGGTTTTGCATCTTCAGCAAAATCTGTAGCAGAAATATGGTCAATAGGCAGTAATAATTTTACATTTTTTGCTGTTGCTTCTTTTAAGAGGTTGCGTGCTAAGTCTAGGTTATCTTCTTCAACCCGTGAGTTTGCTACATTAATATTTTGGGCTTTTAAAAAAGTATAAGCCATTGCTCCACCAATAATTAAGGAGTCAACTTTTGGAAGCAAATTTTGAATGACATTTATTTTATCACTGACTTTCGCTCCACCTAGAATTGCAATAAACGGTTTTTGAGGGGTTGATAAGGCATCACCCAGATAGTCAATTTCTTTTTTTATTAATAAGCCTGAAGCACTAGGCAAGTATTTAGTGATGCCCGCAGTTGAAGCGTGTACTCGATGAACAGCCCCAAAAGCATCTTGAACAAAAAAGTCGGCTAACGATGCTAGTTCTTGGGCAAAAGAAGGGTCATTATTCGTTTCTTCCTGATGGAATCTTAAATTCTCTAAAAGTAAGATTTCTCCTGATTTTAAGCTATTAGCCATTTCTTTTACTTCAGTTCCAATACAATCATCTGCCATAAAAACATTGTGATTAGAAAATGCATTTTTTAAGTATGTTGCAATAGGGGCAAGACTCATCTGAGGGGTAACTACTCCCTTTGGTCGACCTAAGTGAGATATTAAGATTACGGCACAGTCTTGTTCAAGTAAATAGTTGATTGTTGGGATGGCTGCTACTATTCTTTTATCATTGGTAATATTCCCATTTTCACTAAGGGGAACATTAAAGTCAACACGCATAATAATTTTTTTATTGTGTAGCTTTTGAGGGATATCTAGGATATTTTGTTTCTTCATATTTTTGCTCCTTATTGCGGAATTAAATGAAAAAATATTTAATGTTTAAAAGTCTGGCATTCTAAGCGGAATGCTTTTGTTTTAGATAACGTTTGAGCCTTAAGCTTCTCAATTTACTACGCTTAGAATAACGCTTTTTTATTTTTTTATAAAATACGCAAAAAATCCTCTACCAAATGAATTTAGTAGAGGATTTTTTTAAATTATTAAATATAAAAGAAAAAATTACATTTTTTCAATCATATAAAGTGCAAGGTCAACAACTCTATTGGAATAACCCCATTCGTTGTCATACCACATCATTACTTTTGCAAGGTTACCTTCCATTACTTTTGTACATCCTGCATCTAAGATTGTTGAATGGGCATTTCCTTTGAAGTCAATAGAAACAAGTGGGAGTTCTTCATACTGAATATAATCAGAATTTTCAGCAGCTTTTTTAATGGCCGCATTAATTTTTTCAGCAGATGCATCTTTTTCAAGTTCAACTACTAAATCAACAATAGAAACATCATTGGTCGGGACTCTTACAGCTCCACCATCAAGTTTTCCTTTTAATTCAGGTAAAACTAAGGAAACAGCTTTTGCCGCACCTGTTGATGTTGGGATCATAGAAACTGCAGCTGCTCTTGCTCTTCTTAAGTCAGAGTGTGGAGCATCAAGAATTTTTTGATCACCAGTATAGGCATGTACAGTAGTCATTAATCCTTTTTTTATGCCAAATTCATCTAATAAAATTTTAGCGATTGGAGCTAAGCAATTAGTCGTACAGCTAGCATTGGAAACGATATTGTGGTTAGCTGCATCGTATTTATTTTCATTCACACCCATAACAACTGTGATGTCTTCATTTTTAGCTGGAGCAGAAATAATTACTTTTTTTGCACCTGCTTCAAGATGTTTTTTAGCAATATTTGCATCTGTAAAAAAACCTGTTGACTCAACGACAATATCTACACCTAAATCTTTCCAAGGTAAGTTTGCCGGATCTCTTTCTGCTGTAATTTTAATTACCTTTCCATCAATTATGATCGCATCATCTTTTGCTACTACTTCTCCAGGATAAAGACCGAAAGTTGAGTCATACTTAAAAAGGTGAGCTAATGTTTTAGCATCTGTTAAATCATTGACAGCTACAACATCAAAATCCGCTGTATTTTTTTCTAAAGAAGCTTTGAGTACAAGTCTTCCGATTCTTCCAAAACCATTAATTGCAATTTTTGCCATTTTTTTTCTCCTTGCGATTTTCTTTATAAAGGTATAAGGCAGTATTCCTTATCTCTTGCTAAATGTTTCATTTTATATTATAAGGAAGTTTAAACAAAGGTTATTATCTTTATTTTGTTATTATTAGTCAAGCTAAATTACTGAAAATTTTATTGTTAAGATGCACATACTAATTTGTATTTAAAAATATAATATAGCACCAAGAAAATCAGGATAGTTTTAATGGGATAAAAAAAGATAAATTTAAATTGCGTAGGTAGTAAGTATTTAGTATAATAATAACAATCTTGTAAAATAGTAATTTATTTAAAGGTCATTCGTTTAAGAAATAAGGAGTTTTTATTAAAATGTTTATTTTAAAAAATTTATTATTTGCAACTGCAAAAATTTTAGAGATTGCTTGTAATCTTTATTTTTGGGTTATTATTTTAAATGCTATTTTTTCTTGGGTTAATGCCTCTCCAGGGAACCCTATTGTTAATGCTGTCCGTATAGCCTCAGACTTTGTAATGGATCCGATTCGTCATAGATTTAACTTGGTTTTAGGAATGATTGATTTTACTCCAATTATTGTTATTATGCTTATTTCTTTTTTAGAAAATTTTTTGGTTCGAACATTGTTAGATATTTCAGCTAGACTTTAAAAGTTGTTTAGAAAGTTTTAGCGAATAATGAGATCTTTTAGAGCTAAGTAATTGCTTTTTTATTTGGGTTTTATGACCCCTGAATGAATATTTTTAAAACAGGTGAACGAATAATGGATTTAATTGAATTTAAACTTTGTTTAGCTGCCCAGTTGAAGGGTAAATGTTTTTGGAAAATTAAAAAAAAGTATGGTAAAGATAGCGTTGCACTTTTAAAAACTTCAAAGTTTAAATTTTTATCTTTAGATTTGGATTTGGACCAAATTGTCGAAGATGAACTTAAACTTGTTGAAGAGCACAACATTAAAATTTTAGCTTTTGACTCACCGGATTACCCCCTAATACTTAAAGAGATTGTGGATCCACCTCCATTTTTATTTTGTAAAGGTGATCTTACTCTATTAAACTCAAATTGTATTGCGATAATTGGCTCAAGATACCCTACAGCATATGCTAAAAAGGTGACGGCTAAATTAGCAGAAGAGCTTGCAATTTCTGATATTACAATCATTAGTGGTCTTGCACGAGGGATAGACTCAATCGCTCATAAAGGTGCGCTTAAAACCGGTAAAACAGTAGCCGTTTTAGGGAATGGTTTTGGTACTGTTTATCCATCCGAAAATAAGCAGCTTTATCAAGAAATTGCTGAGAAGGGGCTGGTTCTTACAGAGTTTCTTTTTAAGACAGCACCGTTAGCTAGGAATTTTCCTAGAAGAAATCGACTGGTGAGCGGCATCTCAAAGGGTGTTGTTGTTGTAGAAGCTGCTGAGAAAAGTGGTTCTTTGATTACTGCGAACCTTGCAGCTGACCAAAATAAGGATGTCTTTGCAGTGCCGGGGGAGTTGACTAATCCCAATGCTAAAGGTCCTAATCAGTTGATCAAGGATGGTGCTAAAATGGTGACAGATGCGGGGGATGTTTTAGATGAAGTGTTTGGTGTTTCAAAAAGTTTTGACTTTAATGAAGGAAAAAAAGAAAAATTACTTGCAACTTTGGATGAGGAAGAGAAAGCTATCTATGATTTTATCGTTAGTTCACATAAACCAAGTTTTGAAGATATTTTTGAAAATGTTTCAATGAATGTTAATATTTTAATGGGTAACCTTTTAAGTTTGGAGATGAAAGGAGCGATCAAAGAATCCAGTGGAAAGGTTTATTTAAAAGAGATATAGCGTTTATTTTAATTTACTATAATATAAAAGCTTCTAAGTAAGGTGTAAAATGTTGAAAAGAAAATCACAAGAATATTTACAAAAATATCCAAAAGTATGTTTGTTTCTTGATTATGATGGGACATTAACGAAAATTAGAAAATTACCTGAGCTTGCTGTGCTTGATAAAAATATGCGTGAGATTTTAACTAAATTAAAAAATAATAAGAAATATTATCTAGGGATTATTAGTGGCAGGGAACTGCAAGATGTAAAAGGGCTTGTCAAGCTTAATGGGCTTTATTATTCGGGGAACCATGGTCTCGAAATAAGAGGTAAAGGTATTAATTTTACACATGAAGCGACTGAAAAAACTGTTTTTTTGTTGGATGAGCTAGCAAGCAAACTGAGTGAAAACCTTAAAGATACTCAGGCTTTTATAGAACATAAAGGTTTTTCTCTTAGCTTGCACTATCGAAATGCTTTAGATGAAAAGCTAGTATCAGAAATTTTTCATCAAACTTTTGATGCTTTTGAAACAACAAGTCTGCAGCTTTTTCAAGGGAAAAAGGTGTTTGAAATTAGACCTAAGGTTAATTGGCATAAAGGGAAAGCAATTGCTAAATTGTTTAATATTCTTGATTTGCATAGTAACTTAGGGATTATTTTTATTGGTGATGATAGAACGGATGAAGATGGGTTCAAGTTTGTTAATAGTTTAAATGGGCTCTCTATTCATGTAGGAAAGGGGAAAAATACTGCTGCAAGGTATTGCCTTAAAGACACGAATGCAGTTAAAGATTTTTTGGCTTTTCTTGCTAAGTGGTCATATTCCTAGGGTTTGTGGTAAGGGTGTATTTTATCATTACTATTTCTCTAAGAGGGTAAGGCCTCAATAACCGAGTATTGTGGTGACTCATTTATTGACTTTTTCTATGTCAATAAATGAGCAGAAAATTGATCATATCTTAAAAATATTCAGTAAATAATGGTAAGTCAGCTAATGAAGAGAATTGTGTATAATAAATATTCTACCTACCTTAAAAAACAATATGGTGTTCGAGTGCATCGTGTGAGTATTGATACTGGGTTTAGTTGTCCGGGCCCCTCGCCTTGTATTTATTGTAATAATAGTTCATTCAACCATTTTCAAAAATTTAACTTGCAAAAAGTTCCGCTTAAGGACCAAATTGAAACTGGGTTGAGAAATATTCGTAAGAAATTTAAGGCAGAGAAATTTATTCTGTATTTTCAGTCTGGGACTAATACTAATGCAGATATTAAGACTCTTGCCATTACTTATGATCTTATTCGCGGGTATGATGATTTTGTTGGGTTAAATATTGCTACTCGACCGGATGTTGTTAATGATCAAGTTTTATCTTTAATTGCAGAATACAAAAAAGATTATCAGGTATGTATTGAGTATGGGTTGCAAAGTATTCATGATAAAACCTTGGACATCATTAATAGAGGGCATGGCTATCAGGAATTTTTATTGGCTTATCAGAAAACAAAAGAATTGGACATAGCTGTTTGTGTGCATTTAATTTTAGGTTTGCCTTTTGAGATTGAAAAGATGATTTTGGCAACAGCAGCAGAAATGACTCGTTTGAAAGTGGATGCTGTTAAATTACACCCAATGCATATTATTAAGGATACTGTTTTAGCATTAAGATATAAAGAGATGGCTTTGAATTTTTTAGACTTTGAAGAATACCGCCAGCTTTTAGCCAGCTTTTTAGCAAACTTAAGCAAAGATATTGTGGTTTATGGTTTGAATGGGTATGCTCCAGAGGAAAAATTGGTTGCCCCAAGCTGGATTTCAATACCAAATATTATTGTTAGAGATTTTGAAGAATATTTGCTAAAAAAAGGCATCTACCAAGGGATGTTAGTCAAGGAATAGCTTTTTTTGTGTCTGATTATTCGTTTTTATAATTTTTAAGACAGTTGATGTTTTAATTTAACTATTTAGCTGTTTTATGTAAGAAAAAATATCTAAAATTGTAAAAAAAATTAAAAATCTTAAAAATGTAAGGCATATTTTTAAAAAAAACTGCAAAAATTGAAAAATACGCTTGACTTTGCTGTTTTTTTACAATAGAATTTTTTATTATAAAATTATTAAAAATAACTTGTAGAAATATTATACAAGTTTAAGGTATGACCTAATACAAGAAAGGAGAAATAAGAAATGTCAGAAATGCAAAATGTTTATGGTGAGTTGGTATTTAATAAGCAAATCATGAATCAAAAATTAAGTAAAGATGTCTATAAGAAATTGCTTGCAACTATTGACAAAGGTGAGGCTCTTGATCAGTCGATTGCTGGTGAGGTCGCACATGCCATGAAAGAATGGGCAATTGAAAATGGTGCAACTCATTTTACTCATTGGTTTCAACCACAGCGTGGTGGCACAGCTCAAAAGCATGATGCTTTTCTTACATACGGTGAAGGCGAAGAAATTGTTGAAAGGTTTTCTGAGGGGCAACTAATCCAGTCTGAGCCTGATGCTTCAAGTTTTCCATCAGGGGGAATTAGGTCTACCTTTGAAGCAAGAGGTTATACGGCTTGGGATCCGACATCACCAGTGTTTCTCCTAGAAGCTAGAGGAACTAAGACTTTGGTTATTCCTTCTGTTTTTCTTTCATGGACAGGTGAAGTTTTAGACTTAAAAACTCCTCTTTTACGAAGTGAGCATGCTTTAAATAGTGCAGCTATTAAGCTTCAGAAGTTACTGGGGAATAGAACATCAAAAAGAATTGTTGTTCATGCAGGACCTGAGCAAGAATATTTTCTTTTTGCAAAAGAGCTAGTAGAAACAAGACCGGATCTTAAGATTTGTGGTAGAACTCTTTTTGGTGCAGAGCCAGCAAAGGGTCAACAGATGGATGATCATTATTTTGGTTCTATTAAAGGTAAAATTTTAAATTTTATGGAAGATTTAGATCGCGAGCTTTACAGACGTGGTATCCCTTCAAAAACTCGGCATAATGAAGTGGCTCCAAATCAGTTTGAGGTTGCTCCAATTTTTCAAATAGCGAACCTTGCTGTTGATAATAACTTACAGATGATGGAGCTTATAAAAAATGTTGCAGATAAGTATGGGCTGGTTGCTATTTTGCATGAGAAACCAATGGCTGGAGTTAATGGTTCAGGTAAGCATTATAACTGGTCGCTTGGCGATAATTCAGGTGTGCAATATTTAAGACCTTCTAAGTCTCCGCTTAAAAATATTAGTTTTTTAATGACAATTGGTGCCGTTTTACTTGGAGTGAAGAAGTTTGGTGGTGTTTTAAGAGCAAGTATTGCTGATGCAGGGAATGACCATCGACTTGGAGCTAATGAAGCACCTCCTGCTATTATGTCCATTTATCTGGGTGAATATTTAGATGAGCTTTTTAATTCTATTGAGGGGATTGGGAAGATTACTGATAAAAAGGTGAATGAAATTTCTTTAGGTGTGCAAAACTTGCCGAAAATTGCTAAAGACTACTCAGATAGAAATAGAACTTCACCGATTGCTTTTACAGGGAATAAGTTTGAGCTAAGAGCCGTTGGTTCAACGCATAATTGTGCAGAACCAGGTGCTGTTATGAACTTGCTTTGTGCTTATGGTTATGATGAGATCAGAACTAGAATTGAAGTAAAACAAGGTGAAGATGTTAAGAATAAAGCTTTGGAAGTATTGAAAGAAGTACTGAAAGAGACTAAAGGCGTGAGATTTGAAGGGAATGGTTATGCAGAAGAATGGCATCAAGAAGCAGAAAAACGAGGCTTACCAAATGCTAAAAATACGCCTCAAGCATTAGAGTTAATGTTTGATAAAGAAGTGATGAAGGCATTTGTCGATTATAATATTTTATCTGAGAGAGAAATTAAATCTAAGGTTGAGATCAAACTTGAAGCCTACAATAATGTCAAAGATATCGAGTATAAAATGGCGATCAAAATAGCTAATACCTTGATTATCCCTGCTATTTTAAATCAAATTTCTGAGACCGGTGGTGCAGCAACTATCGTTGAGGGGCTTGGTATAGCTGATTCAGCTATTAAAGCAGATGTGGCTGAGCTTAGTAAACTTTATGCGGGAATTAAAAATGGTGTGAAAGCACTTGAAGAATTTATTGTTAAGGCTGAAAGCGAGGGTGATTTGCATAAACAAGCACATTTATATGCGGAAGAGGGGGCAGATACACTGGCTGAATTAAGAGCGAATGTTGATGCGGCAGAAGAGATAGTGGCAGATTATTTCTGGCCACTTGCTAGCTATCAAGAGTTGCTAACTGAGCTTTAAATAGTTTAGAGAACTGGGTTTTACGAGTAAATTTTAAACCGCAATCGGATAATTTGTATTAACAAAAAATCTGGTTGCGGTTTTTTTTGGGGGATTTTTCGTTAGATTTGCTGTTAAAAAAGTTTAAAAGGTGCTAAAATTTAAAGGCTATTTAAATTATTAAAGCTGGTTAGGCAAACCGCTATGCTATTTTTTTGATTGTGAGAATATGATAAATTAGTTTTCTAGTTGAAAATTTTTTTAAAATCAATCATGAAAAAACAAGCCAGATAAGAAATATTTTTTTCCGCTTTAATTTGTTAAACGGATAAGAAAATGATTTATAAAGGATTAATTAATAAGTGGGAACTAATAATAAAATATTGAATGAAGCAAATTTCTTACAAGTACTGAGTAAATCTAAATTGGATAAAAATGACTTCTATACTTTGATTTTTGCAGATATTTCGGAGAAGGCATTTGAAGCCTTAGCAGCAAAAGCAAGGCTTGTAACCATTCAAAGGTTTGGGATGGTCAAAGGGTTGTATATTCCACTTTATCTTTCTAATTACTGTAACAATGTTTGTGAATACTGTGGTTTTAGCAGTAATAATAAAATTGAACGGAAAACATTGACTGCTAAAGAAATACTTGTGGAGTTAACGGATATTTTTAATAAAGGCTTTCGTAATATTCTACTGGTTTCTGGGGAATGGAATAATTTTGCCAACATTGAATACTTAAAGTCTGCAGTAGAGATTGTACGCAAAGTAGGTTTCCATTCAATTTCGGTAGAACTTGGCGCCTTACCTCAAGAATATGCTACGATGCTTACAGTCGCTGGAGCAGAAGCATTTGTCTTATATCAAGAGACATATCATAGGCCAACATATAAGAAAGTTCATACGCAGGGAAAAAAGATGGAGTATGACTATCGTATAGAGGGACAAGCAAGAGCAATTCAAGGTGGATTCAGAAAGGTTTCTTTTGGGTTTTTAGCAGGACTTTATGATGTAGAGGAAGAAGCAATAGAGATGTTTGAACATATAAGTTATATTAAGAAAAAATATTGGGATGCGGAGATAGGAATTTCAGTGCCGAGGATTACGAGTGCAATAGGTGTTGATCATACACAATATCAAGTGGATGATCAGCTTTATGCAAGAATTTTGATGGCTTATCGTTTAGCATTTCCAGAGGCGACTATTTCACTTTCTACTCGTGAAACTTCAACTTTTAGGGATGGTATGAGTGATATTTGTGTGACACATCTGAGTGTTGAGTCAAAAACTATGCCGGGGGGATATCACGAAGAGGTTGAACAAAGCTTAGAACAGTTTTCTGTAATAGATTCACGCAGCTTAGCAGATATGACCAAGGTTTTAAAAGATAAAGGGTATGATGTTCATTTTAAGGATTGGCAAAGGGAATTGAGTTGATTTCTAGCGGAGACACTTGTTTATGTTTGAAGTTTTTAAAAGGTTAACTAAATTTAACAATGAAGCTCCTTGGTTTTTAAAGATAAATGGGGATAACACTGGCGAAAATAGGGAATTAATATTTTTTGATAATTGTTATATATTAATAGTTTTAGGTAGTAGATTTATTTATGGAGAAAAAGTTTATGTTATCAGCAGTAATTATAACCAAAAATGAAGAGCTTAATATTGCACGAACTATTGATCATTTGCTTGATTGGGTTGATGAAATTGTGGTTTTTGACAGTGGAAGTATAGATGAAACATTAAATATTTTGCGTGCGTATCGAAACTCAAAAATTAAGATTTACGAGGTTGACTGGCAGGGTTTTGCAATGACTAAGAATCAAGCAATAGCAAAAACAAAAGCTGATTGGGTTTTATCTGTTGATGCGGATGAGGTTATCACAAAAAAATTAAAGCAGGAAATCTTGGAGGTTTTAAGCGTCTCTTCAGGTGTTGTTGGTTACAAAATTCCGCGATTGCTTTATTTCTGTGGCAGACCAGTTAGGTATGGTGGGACATATCCTGATTATCAATTGAGGCTTTTTAAAAAGGATCTAGGTAGATTTGAAAATATTCCCGTACATGAGTCAATAAAACTTCGCGGTGAGGTTTCAGTTTTAAAAAATCATATGCTCCATTTTAGCTATAATACAATTTTTGAATATTGGACGAGATTCAATAAATATACTGAGCTTGATGCTGAGAAAAAGTTGAGACAAGGCAAGAGGTTTAACTTTTGTAAAGTTTTTGTTTTTCATTGGGAGCTTTTTAGGCGTCTTATTGTCAAAAAAGGCTTGCTCGATGGGATCCCGGGTATTTTTTATCATATTTTTTCGTCATTATCTAGCTTAGTCAAATATGCTAAATTATGGGAGATTAGTAGGTGAAATTTTTTTTGTTGTTATATCACTGTGTGGTAAATCTTCGGAATAAGTTTTATCATTTAAATATTTTGAAGACTTATCGAGTGGACCACGCTTTTGTAATTAGTGTTGGGAATATTACTTTTGGTGGAACGGGAAAAACTCCGATTGTTATCGCACTGGCTGAGAAATGTTTGG
The DNA here is from genome assembly GCA_024222485.1 of bacterium. Classification (GTDB taxonomy): domain Bacteria; phylum RUG730; class RUG730; order RUG730; family JAAEPJ01; genus JAAEPJ01. Next base: position 15,620 of record JAAEPJ010000463.1, read on the forward strand.
CTAAAGGCAAAACTGTGGCGGTTGTCTCAAGAGGGTATAAGCGTAAATCTAAAGCTGAAATAATTGTTGAACCACATGCAGATAACTTTATAGTAGAAGAGATTGGTGATGAGCCTTTTATGATAAAAAAACGATTGCCAGAGATTTATCTAGCCGTTGGAGCAGATAGAAAAAGCATTATCAAAAAATTACCACAAGTAGATTATATTATTTTAGATGATGGCTTCCAGAAACTTCAGATCAAACGGGATTTGAATATTTTATTAATTGATGCAACTAAACCATTTGGCAATGGGTTGTTGAGAGAATCTTTCAAAAATATTCAACGAGCAGACTTGATTATTTTAACAAAAGCAAATTTTCTCCAAGATGTTAAGCAGCTAAATAATATCGAACAGGAAATAAGGCAGTATACATCGACGAAGATTATTAAATCAGAATATTTACCTCTTAAAAATAGTTTACCAGCTTTGCCAAAAACTGAAAAAATTTCACTTTTAACAGCAGTAGCTAACCCCCAAGGATTTGAATATATTGTTAAAAGTTTAGGCTATGAGATTAAAGATAGATATTTTTTTAGAGATCATCATTGGTTCACTGACAAAGACTTAGCACCTATCAAAGGCATGGTTTTTACAACAGAAAAAGATTCAACTAAATTAGCCAAATATTTGACTGGTAGAGGTGATGTTAATTTAACTAAAGGTAAGGATGGTTATAAACAGCAGAAACAAGCTTTGCACTCATCAATTAAACATGAAAATTTATATGTTTTAAAAATGGAGGCTATATGCAACATAGACATTTGATAAAAATGCAGGTCCGTGATTACGAGTGTGATATGCAGGCACTTGTTAATAATTCGGTTTATCAGAACTATTGTGAGCATGCGAGGCATCAATTTTTAAAAGAAATGGGTGTTGACTTTGCTTATTTTACAGCTAAAAAAATTTATTTGGTTGTGACAAGACTGGAACTTGATTTTAAACGCTCTCTTAAAAGTGGTGATATTTTTCATGTAGGATCAGATTATCAGCATATTTCTAAGGTAAGATTCTAATTTTTACAAACTATTTATAATGACAAAGAAGAAATAATGACCAAAGCATGTGTGACAGGTACTTGTTTGAATGAAAAGGGCAAACCCTCTTTTAATCAATAGTTATTTGAAAAGTTGAAATAATAGAGCCTTATGTTATATACTAACGAATAACTAAATTTTTATTGGGGTTAATGAGAGAAAAAGTAAAATAAAGTAAGAAAGTGATTACATTTATTTTAAAAAGAAGATGTTTATTTAATGTAAAGATATACTGTTTGTGGTCTTTACTAAAAAGGGAGGAATTTAAAATGGGATTTCAAGCAAGTAATTTACCCGTATGCGGAAAAAGGTTTTTAGCATATATGATTGACTCATTATTGGTGGTTATCGTCTCATCTATTTTAGGATTGTTTTTTGGTTTTTTGTTGCAATTTACTGAAGATTTCTCAGTTGCAATGATTTATATTCTATTCCCATCTTATTATATTTTTATGTTCGGGAAATATGGACAGACAATTGGCTATAAAATTGTCAAACTGAAGATAGAGACAGAAGAGGGGCTTGCTGTTAGTTATAAGCTGGCTTTTTATCGTTTAGTCGCTACTTCATTATCAACCATTCTTTTGTTATGGGGGCATAGTGTGATACTATTTAATGATAAAGGGCAGGCCTTACATGATAAGCTAACGAATGTTGTTGTTGTTAAAACCTAGTTGATAATTTTTCCAGTAGTAGGTAAGATCTAGAAAATTATTTGTTATTTTTTTAGGTTATAATATTTTTTACTTTAATAATTTTGCATGTATTTTTTGAATATTTATAGCCAATTTCTTTACAATTTGATTAAAAGGAGAATAAGATGAGAAAGCTTTTTCTTGGTGTTTTGTTTTTGCTAGCTTCAACAAATATTTTTGCAATGAGTGGAGCATTTGGTACAGAAGTTTTTACGGATGAAGATGGGAGTCAGTACTCGATTAATAAGGTTGTGCTTTATCCACAGTGGAGTATTTGGAAGATTGATATTGGGCTTGATCTGCAATTATATTTTGATTCTGAAGGGGACTTTATTGATGATAATTGGGACTCTTCAAGCGATATTATTAAAAAAATTCTTTACTTAAAATATGGAGATAAAGGCGATACACTTTATGTGAAATTTGGTTCACTTTCATCAGCCACTATTGGTCATGGCATTATTTTTAATAGATATTCTAATATGGTTCGTTATCCTGAAATAGTTAAGCGATCTTTGGTGCTGGATATTAATCTGGAGCAGATGGGTATTGAGACTTTAGCAACGAGTCTTGAACGCAGTGAAGTCTACGGTGGCAGATTTTATTTTAAACCTTTTTATAATTCTGGCTCATTATTTTTAGCAAACCTTAAGTTGGCGCTTTCCGGAGGTACAGATGTTGACCCAGATAGCAATGATAAAACAAAAGGTGATGCTGTTTCAATTGGAGCTGCTGATATGGAGCTCCCGCTTGTTGATGGATATTTACTGTCTTCTACTTTGTTTGGTGATATTGCCCAGATGGATTTATCAGAAGCATATGTTAAAAAGACGCCAGAAAGGCCAAAGCCGAGTAAGAATAATGGTAGCGGTTCGGCCGTGGGATTTTTTGGTAAACTTTTAGTTTTTGATTATCAGGTTCAGTATAAAAGTTTAGATAATAACTTTGTTTATAGTTATTTTGATAGCTATTATGAGATTGAAAAGTCGACTAAAGCTATGAATATTTCTGATAAAAGTACGCCTAAACAAGAAGGTTGGGGGGGGACTATTGGTTTCAGCCTCATGGATAAGGCATATGTTATGGCATCTTATGAAGATTTAAATAATGATACTTTTGATCTTTACCCATGGGTTCATGCTGAAGTAAGCCTTGATAAATCATTATTTATGGATAAAGTATTTTTCAAGGCTAGCTATGATAAGAAAAATGCAAGTAACTGGGATGAGGTTCGGGACTTAAAATCAGGCAATGCTCTCGTTACAACAGAGCTGGGTATTGCTTTAAGTGATTCAACAACCGTCGTGATTTCTAAAAAATATACATATGATATCTATGGCAATCGTACTAAACGCACGAAATTTGAGACTAGAATTATCTTTTAGCCTCAGCAGCTTATGTTGATGTTATTAACCCTATTGTGGAGCAATAATGATTCAGATGCAAAATGTTTTAGCTTTAGTATTTGCAGGAGCAAGGACCGCTCGTTTATCTATTCTAGAAAAAAAACGGACTAATACAGCTATTCCTTTTGGTGGGAGCTATCGTCTGATAGACTTTTCTTTATCTAATTTAGCGAACTCTGGGGTTAATCATATTGGGGTTTTAACGCAATATAGACCTTCTTCATTGATAGATCATATTGATTTTGGCAAACCATGGGACCTAATAGGTCGGACGAGGGAGGTTAAAGTCTTGCCACCTTATACCTCAGAAAATGATAATCATTGGTATAAGGGTACCGCCGATGCTATTTATCAAAATATTGACTATATCGAGAGCTTGAATCATGACGATGTTTTATTTGTTTCAGGTGAGGATATTTATAAATTTGATTATTATAAACTATACGAACATCATAAACGGTATAATGCGGATGTAACTATCGTTGGTAAACATTTGGATTATGAAAATTTATCGAGGTTTGGTATCATCCAAATGGGGGAAGATAATCGTGCGTTTGATTTTGCTGAGAAACCAGAAAAGCCTAAGAATAACCTCGTTTTTACCAGTATTGCAATTTTTAAAAAAAATGTTTTGATTGAGGCGGTTAAAAGGGATGCTTTAAACCCGTATTCTCATCATAGTTTTTCTGCGGATGTTTTGCCTACCCTTATAAAAGAAAAAATAGTTTCTGTTTATGTAAACGAAGATCCTTGGCATTATATTGGAGATATTAAGGAGTATTGGGAAGTTTCGATGCGGATGCTTTCTGATAACTCTCTGATTGATCCTGAAGCTTGGGACATTCGAACGAATCTTGATGATCGCAAGAGTTGTTATCGCAAGCCCGTACTTATTAAAGATAATGGTGCTGTAAAAAATTCGATTATTAGCAAAGGCTGTGAAATCGATGGCGAAGTTATCTCAAGTATTCTTTTTCCTGGCGTTAAGGTGGCTAAAGGGGCCGTTATTAAGCGTTCGATTATTATGCATGATTGTGTCATAGGCGAGGATGTTTTTTGTGAGATGGCTGTTTTAGATAAGGATGTTAAGGTTCAAGATGAAGCTAATATTGGTGTCGGACAGAATATTGCAAATAAACAAGAAAAATTTTATAATGTAGGGATTACAGTGATTGGCAAGAATGTCCAGATTCCGCTAGGTGCAATTATCGGCAAAAATTGTTTAATAGGCGATAATGTTAATCAATATAATTTTGAAGATAATAACCTGCCATCCGGTAGCTCTATTTTTAAATAATATGATTGATGATATTAAACATATTATTTATATTTTAAAGTATAAAAATTCTTATTATGGAATTTTGAGTGTTTCACATAACTTTTGTTTATCTTAATTGTATCACTTTTTTTTAGTTAATGTCTAAATTTAGGAGGGGAATATGTTTTTTATGTTGTTATTATCAATAGTAATTATGGCATGGGTAGTTTCTTTTGTCATTGTTTCTTTGTTTAAAGGAGCAATTCTTAGTATCTTAAATAGAATTATTAATGATAGTTTAACTATTGTCTTAGCAAAATATTTTAAATTTGTTTTATATGTAATAGGTATTTCTAATGGTGTTAGAATTTGGCAGATTGAAAAATATATTACTCCAAACCATGAGGGAGTTATAATAGAACTCACCAAAGATCGTTGGATTTTAGAGTTTTATCATACGATTCTTGGAAGTTTGCGAGGAATGGCTCGTGTGTTATTATTCTTCTTTGTAACCGCAGTGATTGCTTTTGTTATTGTTCGTATTTTTGAATCTAAAAAAGAAGGAAGGATCTAGAATTATTATATTAATTAACTTTTTTTGAAAAAAAAGTTACAAAAAAATCTCTGTGCGTTAAAATAAAAGAGCGAAGCTGTAAGGCAGGTATATTCATGGCTAAATGCAAAGAAAAAAGAATAAACCCCTACCAAAGACATAGCCCACGCTATAAAAATGATCATGTCAGCATTAGTGTTTTCTCCCCTACTCAAAATAAATTCATCAAAACCAATATCTTAGATTTAAGCAAACAAGGTCTCGCTTTTTCAAGCCAAGAAACATTTCAAGCATCACAACCACTCATGCTGGAAATTAAAGATGAGAACAATAACAAAGGCTTCCAAGTCAACTCCAAGATTATCTGACAAGAAACAATAAGCCATAGCTCTAATTATGGCGTAACCATTGAAAAGTCAAGCGATCAACAATATCTTAAAATATACGATAAAAATAAAATACAATCAGGGAGAAGATTATTAGATAGGATCTCTCCAAGTGCTCTTTCTGTTGATGTTACTAATATTTGCAATTTAAAATGTAAGCACTGTTTTTGGTCATCTTATCAAGCGGAGCTTCCGCAAAAAACAGATATGACCATCCTCACGAAAGTTAAAAATATTTTAAATACCCTCCCTTCTATTACCAATATCACTTGGTTTGGTGGTGAACCGCTACTAAATAGCACGACTAAAAGCATTGTTAAGGAAGGTCTTAAACTAAGAAAAAATAACCTTGTTATCACAAATGCTTGTCATGAAATCCCTGAATGGCACCGGGAACATTCTGTTCACTTTGCGGTATCTTTAGATGGCACAGAAAAAACACATGATTTTATCCGTCGCCTGCAAGACGATTTTCGAACAAATGAAATAGACGAGAATAGTTTAAATGAGATTGAAAAAACTTTGGATGTGGCTTGAATTTTAAAAAAGTCCTTTACTTTTTCTGATATTAGCATATAATTATATTAGTTCTTTTGAATGTTTTATGAAGAGTGGTAATTCCGTGTAAATTGTCTTTAGTTTTTCATCCATCGGTTGTCTATATCTAAAGCATAAAAAATTTACAAGGTTCGCTTTTAAATATTAAAAAGTAAGTCCTTGTGTATGGGCTTCCGTAGGTTGCTCGTAAATAGTACACAGGGCTTTTTTATTTATATCTTATGTAAACCATCCGTTTTCTTCCACTATTTTATTTTTAAATAAATTATAATAACTATCATCTTGATACTTATATTTTCTAAATAAACCCCAAGATAAAAAATCTACTATTTGTAAACACTTTTCTTCATGAGGAGTTTTGATTAAAACCTCAATATCTAATTTATGATTATTGTATACTTGTTTTTCAAGATAAGATTTAAAATTAATATTAAAAAATTTGTTTGTTTCTCTTCTTGAAGCTATTAAATATATTTTTTGATTTGTTGGTACTAGTTTTTTTGTAAAAGCTCTATCAAGTATAATATTGGTTACATAGTTATATAAAACTTGTTTTTGATCCTGTAATTTCGTATATACACGGCTTTTATCAAAATAAATAGTTAATATAGCAAAATCTTTATTTTTTAATTGATTAAAAAGCCTTAATCTCATTTTTATTAAAGGTTTTAAAAATATTTTTAACTATTTTGTCTAGACTTCTTTTGCTGGCAACGCATAATAGTGTAATAATAAAATATTTAGAAGTTTTTTCTTTTGAAAAATCAAACCCCAAATCACCGCTTTCATCTAAATAAATATACATATATTTAAACTCTTAATTATAAATTTTATTTTTATAGAATAATTTAAATCTTCGAGAAAATCAATTTAATAAAAGATATTGACAATAACTGTGTTATATTGTAAGCTAACACTATAAAAGAGGTTAAAATTATGAATACAAATAAAGAAAATTTTGGAAGTTTTTTAAAACAATTAAGACTAAAAAATAGTTTTTCTCTTAGAGAATTTGCACGAATGCTAGATATAGCTCCTTCTTATTTGTCAGATATAGAACAAAGCAAAAGGAATGCACCTAAAAAAGAACATTTAGAAAAAATGATACAAGAATTTAAGTTAAATGCTCAAGAAAAAGAAATATTTTATGATTTAGCACGAAAAGGCAAGCCTGTTGAAATAGCTGAAGATGTAAAAGAAATAATTACTGAAAATGATTCAATCCCTGTATTATGTAGAAGAATTAAGCAAAGGAATGTAGATGTTGATGATTTGATAAAAACACTAGAAAGAAGAACGAAAACAAGGAAAAAAGCCGTTGAATAATGATTTAGTAAAACCCAAGTTTAAGCAAAAATCAACTATAGAAAATGAAGCACTAGGAATGCTTTATCATTATAATCAAAAATATTTAAATGATTTAAACTCTAAAATAGATACATATGACTTTATTACTGAATTTATTCCACAACATATAAAAAAAATAGAAAATGAAAATATAGAAGTAAGTTTTGAAAATTTAAATAATGATTTAGCAGGATATACTCAATACAATAAAATTATTTTAAATAGAAAAAAATACGACAGTGATAATCTTGTAGACAACAATATTATGAATTGGACTATAGCACATGAAGTTTATCATAGGCTTTATCATATAGGCTATTTATTACCACTTAATCCAAAACAATTAAGCTTATTTAATGAAGATAGTAATAAACTAAAAGAAATAAAAACATTGAACAGAGATTTACAACAAAGCAGTAGTATTAATTATTTTTGTCTTCAAGCCAATATGTTTGCAAGTTATTTTTTACTTCCAAAAAGCAGACTACAAAAAGCTTTATTAGAAACTCAAGGCAAAAAAATAGTAGAAGTCGAAGTAGAAAAATCTGATCTGCCACTCACAGAATTGGCTAGTTGTATTGCTCGAGATATTAAAGATTTTTTTGATTTAAATGTACAGCCAATATCAATAGCTTTACTTACCTATGGATTGGTCAAGGAAAAAGATAAAAACTTAAGTTTATTTGATATGTAGAATAAAAAAATTTTCTCATTATGTTCGCTTGTAAGCGGATTTAATAATTAAAATTATGCTTTATGGAGATAAAAGTAAAATGCAACAAAACGAAAAAATGAAGAAACAACTTTTAAATAAAATAGAAAAAAATATAAAAGCGGCTATCTCTGAAAGCTTATATGGCTCACTCGGATTTGCCTTAAAATTTAGAGATGGCAAAATTTACAGTATTGAAGAAAATACGACAAAAAAATTTATTTATAAAAAATAGAAATCTTAATGATTATTAAGTTTGCTTATATTTTAATAGTGAGATAATCGAAAAACGAAGTCTCATTATAACACAATAAAATATAAAGTTAGTTTGATATAGAGTATATAGTCTATTCGAAAAACGAAAGCCTATATTAGGGATACATCTATCTCTAGTATAGGCTTTTTTTAGTTTTAGGGAGCTTTAAGTTGAAATTGGCAAGTAATAAATGAAAAATCTGTAAACATTGAAGGGATTTGTAATGTTTGTAGTAGCAAAATAAACAAAATAAATTCAATAAAAAACTTAAATAAATTACAAGCAATATTTAATGTGCAAGTGATACATAATAAACACCTAGTAGAGTCTTTTAAGCCTAGCGTTATCACTCACTTTAACAAGGAAGGTAAAAATGATTAAATATAATGCAGAAAATGAAAGAATAAAAAGAAAATATTTTATATATTTAAAAGAGGCTTTTAAAAAAAGTCAAAGCACAATTGATAATATTAGAAA
>JAAEPJ010000464.1 GCA_024222485.1 bacterium
ATGGACAGAACTGTTGTAATACATATGTTTACAACGTTTTAGAGCAAACGGAATCGTATTATTCAATGCAAAAGGCGTTCTTTATAAGAAATTGAGGTGAACTCTTATTGCAGGGCTAAGTTTTCACTAAGCTTCATGAGAACCGAACCATAAGAAACCCTCGAAGTAATAAGCTCTAGGCTGTTCCCATCGACATAACTGCTGTTATACGTATGTTTACAACGTTTAAGAGAAAAAATATATTCGTTTTATTCCATGCAAAAGGCGTACTTTATAAGAAATTGAGGTGAACTCTTATTGCGGGGCTAAGTTTTCACGAAGTTTCATGGGGAACCATAAGAAACTCTCGAAGTAATAAGTTCTAGGCTGTTTCCATAGACAGAACTGTTGTAATACATATGTTTACAACGTTTCAGAGCAAACATAATCGTTTCATTCCATGCGAAAGGCGTACTTCATAAGAAATTGAGGTAAACTCTTATTGCGCAGCTAAGTTTTCACTATATTTCATTAGAAACTATAAGAACCCATCGAGGTAATACGTTATAGGCTGTTCTAATGGACAGAACTGTTGTAATACGTATACGTAACTGTTGCGTACTTTATAAGAAATTGAGATGAAGTCTTATTACAGGGCTAAGTCTTCACTAAGTATCATGG
>JAAEPJ010000465.1 GCA_024222485.1 bacterium
GCTAATGCTCAATTAGGTAAAACTGAAACAGAGAATTATAAAGGTAAATTTGAGCAAGATGCAGATATAGATGAAGTATCTGATTATATGTTAGATTATCAATTACCAATTCAAGTCTTAAATATTGGTTTTACACCAGAACTATATGAATTTTATCCTGAATTAAGAGAAAATAGAGTAGGATTAGGTGTTAGTAATATTACTTTATCTTATCTAGAATGGACTGATAGGTTTATATTTACAGAAGATAAAGAAGATATTAAACAAAGAATGGTTAAACAACATAAAGCAGCTGCAAAAGGTATATCATCAAATGATATTAAAGTAGTAGGTAATGTTGTCTTAGCAGAATATTTTGTATATGTAGAAATTTACGATTACTCAGTTTCTGAAGAAGAAGAAGTTACAGTTAATGGAGTTAAAACTGTATTAAAAACAATTATCGGTATGCAAGTTAGATTTGTAAATGCTGAAACAGGGATAATCTTTACAGGAAGTGGTAGTGGTGAAGCTATTACAATTAAACGATCCCAAATTGGAGAAGATAATGAAGTTAAGTTTAATAAATCTACAATTGGTATAGCTACTAAAAAAGCTTTAGAATCCGGAACTGCTCGTATCGTAAAAAGAATGATAAAGCGTGGAATATTTAAAGAATAAAATACTAATACTATTATTTTTCTTACCATTGGTTAGTTACGGCCAATGGTCTTATACATTTACAGATCCTTGTACCTTAAATCAACAAACAATCCAAGTAGCTGGTAATAACTCTGTTGCCTTAAATTATTTTGGGAATGTGCAAACATTTTCTGAAGATGATTTTTCAAATGGGGTTTTTGATTCTTGGTTAGATTTAGTAACCCAAGCTAATACTTCAAACCCTTGTGAGAGTGTAACCCAAGTAATAACGAATACTACCAATTCAGTAGTAGTTCAAAATACTTTAACAGTTGTTACTAACATAATGTCTATATTAGGTGGAGATATGCTCCCTCAGGCAGTTTCATCATCAGCAGCCCCAGTAGCAGAAGCAATAGATAATTCTGCTGGTGAAGATGAAAAAGAAGATAATAATAATAATAGTGAACCAAATAACAATAGTGAATCAGGTAATAATAAAGAGGGTGAATCGGGTAATAATAAAGAAAAGAATGAAGATGAGGAAGCTGAGGGAGTAGCTACAATATCTCTTGCTAATTCAATTTCAAATTCTGTAGATGGAGGGAGTGCAGAAGCTAATAAAAATGCAGGTTCATTAATAGCCTCTGGTGATATTGTAGTTATTGATAACAGAGATAATTCAAATGGACGTCAAGTAAAAGTAGTAGGTTCTATTACACATGCTAATACAGAACAAACTAGAATTAAAGGGGCTCTATTTACATATACCTCTGTTACTAATGATTTTAGTTTAACACTTTATAAATCATGGATCAACCCAAATAGAACATTTAATTTAGTAGGGGCCAATACTACAGTAACAGATTGGAAAAAAAACCACCTAAATACTACTACAGTTCTAGAATCTTTTAAGTTTGGTAAAAATAAATTTACAGGTATGGCTGGTCTTAACCTTACAATAGGTAAATTAGGTAAAAGAGACTTACAAAATATATCAGCAGTGGCTGGTGTGCATAGAAACTTTAAAATTAGTGAAAAAATTACAACATCAACCTTATTATTAGGTGTATATTCTCCTTTTACACAATACTATGAAGGTAAATGGTGGGATCCAGGTGTATTAATAGTACCTTTTAGTTCATGGGATATAAAAATAACAAAAACATTTAAATATAATATCAGTTTTACTGGAGTTTGGCAATCAGGAGGTAGTGCCTTAAATTTCCAGATATTAACTGGTGGAAAAATAAGATTTTAGTATGAAAAAAATAATTATAGCATTAATGTTCTTACCTATACTTTCATTCTCACAGGAATGTTATACTGTAACTAAAGTAAGTACACAAGTAAAAATGGAGGAAATTAGTCAAAAAAGAATAATATTTGGTATTAAACAAATGGTAGAAGATATTATTTCAGATAAACATAGTTTATGTTTAGAAGGAATACCAGTTGAAGTACAAATAGTTTCAATAGAAGCACCAACAACAGGTATAGAATTAGGACCTTGGACTAAAATTAGCAAAAAAACCATAATAAAGATGTTAGTTTTTGTAGGAGATAAAAAAATAGAAGTAGAA
>JAAEPJ010000466.1 GCA_024222485.1 bacterium
CTGACTTCAGTGATCAGACGAGAACTGGTATACTCAGGGTGGTATGGCCGTAGGCATAGTAAACTGTAAAATATATTAACAAGATGTCTGCCTTCCTTATCCATTTAGGACTTGCATTCATATCGAATGAGATTGAATCGAAATATGGAAACAAAGTCTCCAAGATCATATAACCGTCGACATACAACCATAAGTTCCAAGACGAAATCTTCTATTCTCGGCGTAGTATTACAGTAGTTGGAGTTTCTTAGTTCCTGCAAAAAAGTCATGGTTAGTTTGTTAATCCTGACAGATAACCCTTTTTCGATGAAAAGAGATAGCCTACAAATTTAAAAAATAAAGCCTACAACACCATGTGTTCCTAGGCAGTCACCCATCCAAGTACTGACATGGCCCGACCCTGCTGACTTCAGTGATCAGACGAGAACTGGTATACTCAGGGTGGTATGGCCGTAGGCATAGTAAACTGTAAAATATATTAACAAGATGTCTGCCTTCCTTATCCATTTAGGACTTGCATTCATATCGAATGAGATTGAATCGA
>JAAEPJ010000467.1 GCA_024222485.1 bacterium
AAACCATTCTGTTTGCTCTAAAACGTTGTAGACATACGTATTACAACAGTTCTGTCCATTAGAACAACCTAGAACTTATTACTTCAACGGTTTCTTATAGTTCCCCATGAAACTTAGTGAAAACTTAGCCCCACAAAAAGAGTTCACCTCAATTTCTTATAAAGTACGCCTTTTGCATGGAAGAAAACGATTCTGTTTGCTCTAAAACGTTGTAAACAAACGTATAACAACAGTTCTGTTCATGGGAACAGCCTAAAACTTATCACACCGAGGGTTTCTTAAAGTTCCCCATGAAACTTAAGGAAACGTAGCCCCGCAATAAGAGTTCACCTCTGTCCATGGGAACAGCCTAGAACATATTACACCGAGGGTTTTTTATAGTTCCCAATGAAACTTAGTGAAAACCTAGCCCCGCAATTAGAGTTCACGTCAATTTCTTATAAAGTACTCCTTTTGCATGGAATAAAACGATTCCGTTTGCTCTAAAACGTTAAAAACAAACGTATAATAACAGTTCTGTCAATGGGAACAGCCTGAAACTTATTACACCGAAGGTTTCTTATAGTTCCCCATGAAACTTAAGGAAACTTAGCCCCGCAATAAGAGTTCACCTAAATTTCTTATATAGTACGCATTTCCCATGGAATAAAACCATTCTGTTTGCTCTAAAACGTTGTAGACATACGTATTACAACAGTTCTGTCCATTAGAACAACCTAGAACTTATTACTTCAACGGTTTCTTATAGTTCCCCATGAAACTTAGTGAAAACTTAGCCCCACAAAAAGA
>JAAEPJ010000468.1 GCA_024222485.1 bacterium
CAACATTTTAGAGCAAACGGAATCATATTATTACATGCAAAAGGCACACTGTATAAGAAATTACGGTGAACTCTTATTGCGAGGCTAAGTTTTAACTAAGTCTCATGGAGAACTATAAGAAACCCTTCGTGTAATAAGTTCTAGGCTGTTCCCATGGACAGAATTGTTGAAATACGTATGTTTACAATGTTTAAGATTTTACGGAATCCTTTTATTTCATGCCAAAGGCGTACTTTATAAGAAATTGAGGTTAACTATTATTGCGGGGCTAAGTTTTCACTAAGTCTCATGGAGAACTATAAGAAACCCTCTTGTAAAAAGTTCTACGCTGTTGCCATGGACAGAACTGTTGTCGTACGATCGTCTACAACGGTTAAGGGCTAGCTCTAGCGGTTTGTTGAATCGGTAATGCGTAGTTTAGAAGATATTTAGGTGAACTCTTATTACGGGGCTTAGTTTTCACTAAGTTTCATGGGGAACTATAAGAAACCGTTGTAATAATAAGTTCTACGCTGTTCCCATGGACAGAACTGTTGTAATACGTTAGTTTACAACGTTTTA
>JAAEPJ010000469.1 GCA_024222485.1 bacterium
GCTTTTTGTATGGATTGCAACGATTCCGTTTGCTCTAAAATGTTGTAAATATACTTATTCCAACAGTTCTGTCTATGGGAACAGTCTAGAACTTATCACTTCGAGAATTTCTCTTAGTTCCCCATGAAACTTAGTGAAAACTTAGCCCAACAATAAGAGTTCAGCTCTATTTCTTATAAAGTACACCTTTTGCATGGAATAAAACGATTCCGTTTGCTCTAAAACGTTGTAAACAAACGTATAATAACAGTTCTGTCCATGGGAACAGCCGGAAAACTTATTACACCGAGGGTTTCTTATAGTTCCCCATGAAACTTAAGAAAACTTAGCCCCGCAATAAGAGTTCACCTCAATTTTTTATAAAGTACGCCTTTTGCATGGAATAAAACGATTTTGTTTGCTCTAAAACGTCGGAAACATACGTATTACAACATTTCTGTCGTTGGAAACAGACTAAAATTTTCTCACTTCGAGGGTTTCTTATGGTTCGGTTCTCAATGAAACTTAGTGAAAACTTAGCCCTGGAATAAGAGTTCACCTCAATTTCTTATAAAGTACGCTTTTTGTATGGATTGCAACGATTCCGTTTGCTCTAAAATGTTGTAAATATACTTATTCCAACAGTTCTGTCTATGGGAACAGTCTAGAACTTATCACTTCGAGAATTTCTCTTAGTTCCCCATGAAACTTAGTGAAAAC
>JAAEPJ010000470.1 GCA_024222485.1 bacterium
AATTATGTTTTTACACGGAAAAAACAAAACAGAGGAAAGCGCTTATGCGGCCTAAGTGAGGCATCCGATCCCGCATTCATCCCTTCCAAAAGCCCGATGAAAATGACATACGTGTGAAAATATAACGTGAGAAATATCATGAATCACAAAAAAACATTGAAAAGATTGAAATAAATTAATTGCTAACATGAAAATGATAGCATTTACTGAACCAAAATTCCCTGAAAATTGAAACCTTTATCCATGCACTGAGTGCTAATCCGCCATTAGCAAGGTCAGTGAAGAAAATGCTGCTCCTGCTCTTTACGTCACGAAGGAATTCTGACCGCGTTCAAATTTCGCCACATTTTTCGTCGACTAGGCACATTTAAAACTGAAATAACTTTTGTTGTATAATCTTTAGGAAAAAACGGTTTTCACTTTCGTTCTCAGCGTGCTTTTATTGATCTATTTCTTAAATAAAAATTTTCGTGTCAGGGGCACTTTAACGAAGTTCTTTACAAAATTTATAGAAAGCGTTTGGAGAGAACAAAATTTACAGAAATCATTTAAAAACCTAACTAAATTCTTTAAATTACGTCGTATCCTTATTTGTATTCTTTTTCAAATTATATTAATTACTGTAGACACTTTAGTTCTTAGTTTAATTCAAGTAGACGGTAGGCCATATTGTAGGGGGTTAAAAG
>JAAEPJ010000471.1 GCA_024222485.1 bacterium
GGTGAACTCTTATTGCAGGGCTAAGTTTTTACTAAGTTTCATGGGGAACTATAAGAAACACTTGAAGTAAAAAGTTCTACGCTGTTCCCATGGACAGAACTGTTGTAATACGTTTGTTTACAACGTTTTAGAGTAAACGGAATCGTTTTATTCCATGCGAAAGGCGTACTTTATAAGATATTGAGGTGAACTCTTATTGCGGGGCTAAGTTTTCACTAAGTTTCATGGGGAACTATAAGAAACCTGCGAAGTAATAAGTTCTACGCTGTTCCCATGGACAGAACTGTTGTAATACGTTTGTTTACAACGTTTTAGAGCAAACGGAATCGTTTTATTCCATGGGAAATGCGTACTTTATAAGAAATTGAGGTGATCTCTTATTGCGGGGCTAAGTTTTCACTAAGTTTCATGGGGAACTATAAGAAACCCTCGGTGTAATACGTTCTACAATGTTGCCATGGACAGACTTATGTAATATGTATGTTTACAACGTTTTAGAGCAAACAGAATCGTTGAATTCCATGGGAAATGCGTACTTTAAAAGACATTTAGGTGAACTCTTATTGCGGGGCTAAGTTTTCACTTAGTTTCATGTGGAACTATAAGAAACCCTCGTTGTAATATGTTCTAGGCTGTTCACATGGACATAACTTTTGTAATACGTATGTTTACAATGTTTTAGAGCAAACAGAATCGTTTTAC
>JAAEPJ010000472.1 GCA_024222485.1 bacterium
GAAGTTCTTTGCACTTCTTTGCAGCAAAGGCTTTCCATTCCTCTTATCATTCCTCCTAGCATTTACCATAAGTACACCTAAACAATTAAAATCAGTAAACAAGTTAAACAAATAGGATTTTGATAAAGAGCAAAAAATTTGAATGTTTTGAGTGGATGGATGGCCTAAATTGGGCCTAAGTACTCCGTCTTGTACTTTTATAAACATATTATTAATTCACCCATTATTTGAGTTTTAGATAAAGATTTGGTCATATAAGTTTTGTATAAGTTGTAATGGAAACAATTTTACTAAAAAACATACCAATCAACGTTGACAATTCTTTGAATATTTACATCTTCTTCTACCTTGTCTTCGCTGGCGCTGCTCTCATCGGTATTCGAGGACCGTTCTTCTCGTCTGTTTTTAGGCAACGGTTAGAACATATACGGCTGAATATTTATCTCATGGTTATCAACGGCTCCATATTCTAATCCTTCATCGCTGTATTCCATTTTTTTTAACGAAAAAGCGACGAAAATCAACTTTATATCGAGCGTGTTTCAATACCAATTCCAGTGTGATCCATCGAGCGTCTCATTTCTTTATTCACCTCTGACGTCAGAGAGAAAACGCGGGCAAACCCGTCCTCAAAACAAAATGGCGTCCAACATGCAAAATCGTCAACTTTCAGCTGTCATAACTCAAAAACTATTCCAAATATTGCATTTTTAATGCCGAATTCGGACTCCCCGTATGTGAATTGACCGTCATAGCTAGTTAATAGCAAAACTTTTTTTACCTTTGCAGGTCCCCTTTAAATGATTATTATATTTACATACCAAAACCCAAATCCGCGAGTATCGCACACGCAGTAGAGAATTTCTGTTCACTCGTTTTTTAATAAGAAACTGTTCATAAGAAACTCTAGGACCAGATTTAAAACTTAAGGAACTTTGGCAGGAGTTTGTGTGTGAAGCAAAAAAACTTGAGAAACTGTTTACATTGTCTACACCGAGAAAAGAATGCCCCACTACGGTCC
>JAAEPJ010000473.1 GCA_024222485.1 bacterium
CAAAGTTTTGGAAAATTTAAGATATGTTTGTTTGCAAATTTATGAAAGGTTCTTGAGCTCGATCTAAGTTCAGATATTGAAAATTAAAGCTATAAAAGAGCTTATGCAGCGATCTCAAATGTCATATTTTCCAGCTTTTCATCAATTTCTTTCATTCTTAAACTAGCTTAGTCAAACACATGAGGGATAAACACGACATTCAAATCCCTTACAAATGCCGTCATTTTGATTTTGAGAGCTCCTGCAAAAAGGAGTATCAACGTCATATGAGGAAATTCCACTTGGCTGTCAAGGGACGTAGAAAACCGAGCAAAAATGAAATACAAGATATAAAATTCAACCTCGAGCGAAATCGTGCAACTAGTTTTAATTTAAGATCATTTTAAATTTGTTGTAATAAATGATCGTAAAACAATGGAGTGAATCATACAAATAACAAATACGTTGTACGAAAATTGATGAAATGTTTGGTCAGAAATTATAAACACACGTTTTTGATAAATAATACTGCTGATAGTCGACCAACATGCTGCTCACGAGAGAATAAAGCTTGAAAGACTTCAAAACGAGCTTCTCGATGCATTGAAAGACGGCTTGAATCAAGAAAATATAACGCCCGTGTTTCTAAGGTCATTTGTCTCGATAACACTCAAGTTATCAGGCAAAACATCCATTAGAAGTCGTCAAAGTCAATTTTTGCGGACTGGTGTTAGGTTCTTCATCCAAAACAAGACAATAAGGGATCGATATAACAATTGCACTCTGTTAGTGCAAAGTTTGTC
>JAAEPJ010000474.1 GCA_024222485.1 bacterium
CTCTTCCAGACATCTCAAAAATACGCTACCATACAGATCCAATTTAAGGGCTCACCCGTTCTCATTTTCAGGAGCGGCGTGGTTATGAGAGCCAGCTGCAAACCAAAATCTACCTTATCCATGCAAGTAACCATGAAAAACTGGCTTCGGACGAAATGTGCAAGGCCATGGCCTTAATCACCAGTGGAAAGGAATTCTTTGATGCCAATATAATTCAAGTCATTGATGAACGGGCAAAGAGGGCGGCCTTCAACAAACAAACACAACAAACGCCATCAACGAAGAGAAGACAATAGAAAAAGACCTAGAACTTAAAAACTTAACCTACTAACAACTAACTATCTATGTATATATTTGATTTTTTATTGGTACTTCGGTTATAACTTACACATGCCTCCTCTTTTTTTCTCTCTCACAATCTCATATCATTTATAGCAACTGCAGACTCTGGATCAAATGCTCCACGCATACCTATTCTTAAGAAACTGGCTGGCACCAAAAGGAAACTTAAAACACACAGACACAAGAATGCTCTTAAGAAAGATCTTCATGATAGAATATCAAACAATGCTCTGAATAATATTGACAATATCTACAACATGGGGAATTTCCCTCTTAGCAATGATGAGATTACTGTTCTCAATAGGGGACTCAGCTTTGTCATAGCCCCTGAAGAAATCCGTTACCAAACCATATTTGACGCACTCTCTGACTTCAAAAGAAGAATGTTTCTCCACTATCATTTTTTTATCAACCCTACCAACTCTGAGAAACAAATATTTCGTAAGAAATCATCTTGGCAACCTCCAAAACACAATCAAAAATCTCTTGAACAATACATTAACAATATCACCATTGACATTGATACATTATTACTGGATCCCTTTGAAAATATTCCTAACCTCAAAAAAACAGAGAGGGATGCTCTTGATAGCCTTAAGAATAACAACGATTTCATTATAAAACCAGCTGACAAAGGAGGCAAAATAGTTTTATGGCCTACACATGAATATATTCTTGAAGCTAATAGACAACTTGAAGACCAAACTTACTATGAAATACAACCATCAGATCAAACCACAAATCTATCTATGGAAATTGAGACTTTTCTCACATTTTTGGAAATTAGAAAACTCATTGACAAAAACTGCCACAGATTTCTTTCGCCATCACCTAGGGTCAAGATACCAACTTTTTATATGTTACCGAAAATTCACAAACAAAACTGCCCAGGCAGACCTATCATTGCTGGATGCAGCTCACCCACGAGAGCACTTTCACAATATTTAGACCACTATCTCAAACCGATAGTTAAGAAAATACCATCATACATTAAAGACACCAATCATTTTCTTCAAATAGTCCTTGGTCCTGATGTCAATTTTAGAAAGGGTGATTCACTTGTCACCATAGATGTTAAATCACTATATACTAACATACCCCAAGATGAGGGCATCAGATGCTGCCTACAGGCATTAAAGAACCACTTTAATGAAGATTTACCACTACCATTGATAAATCTTGAACAAATGTTAACATTCATTCTAAAAAAAATTATTTTGAATTTAACAATTTTTCTAGAATTTTTCTACCGATACATGGCACAGCAATGGGGTCCCCATTTGCCCCGAATTTTGCCAATATTTTTATGCACCAGGGCGAGAAATACATACTTGATAACGCCCCCAACAATCGTACCCCTCTTGTCTGGAAAAGATATATAGATGATATTTTCATTGTATGGAGACATGGTATTGAGTCACTCAATAAATTTCTGGACTTCTGTAACAGCAGCTTCCCTACCATTAAATTTACCGCAGAATACTGTTTTGGCAGTGTC
>JAAEPJ010000475.1 GCA_024222485.1 bacterium
GACCCCTTGGATGTGAGCATGACACTCTCACCACTGAGCTACCAGAAGCAGGGATAAAAGTTTGGTACATTCATATCGTCCCAGCTTACCTGTCAGTTCAGGGCTACTGTTCAGACAATCCTGCATGCTCTCCAAACCCACCCCGATCATACTGGTAGAGCTCTTGCAAGCACTGTTGCAGAGGAGCAGTGATTTGAGGTCCATCCAATGGTCGGCGGATCGAATCCCGCCACCTTCCACTCGGCCGAGTCAACACACCCTGCCTAAACCCTAGGCTTGGGTGCTGCGGTCCTAGTCCAGGACCTACTAGGTACATCTCCTCCTCCTAGTGGAACTGCATAGTGGTCGAGAATTGAACCACTAATACAGGAGTACCAAATTCATGTGAAAGTGGTTTCCAGTGTTGGAGTAACAGGTGATAGTACATCTCCTCCTCGCCTTTCTCTCTTCACACACTGGTTCTGTGCAGCAAAGTAACTTGCTTACAGTTCCCCGTCACAGGAACCTGCACTTTGAACATTGACCCGGCCGGGGACTCGAACCCACGACCCCTTGGATGTGAGCATGACACTCTCACCACTGAGCTACCAGAAGCAGGGATAAAAGTTTGGTACATTCATATCGTCCCAGCTTACCTGTCAGTTCAGGGCTACTGTTCAGACAATCCTGCATGCTCTCCAAACCCAC
>JAAEPJ010000476.1 GCA_024222485.1 bacterium
ATAGGAATTTGCCATCGAAATTTGGTCAGTTTAGTAGAATAGTCTATCAAGGACGCCTGGTGTATTCCTAAATGTAGTTTTTTGTATTGTAGCTGATTTAGGCCTAATCTATGGGTGGATCAGTGGCGTAGCGTGACTTTCAGTAGTGGGTATTCAGTTGAGATTCAAGATAGGCCCTCAAAATGGCGTAGGATCCTAAAAATCACTCAAAATCTACCTTGCACTTACGTTCTTTCTTGTTTTCGTGTAATGAGCTCAGGCCATCTTAGCAAAATATATATTCAAATATTATACTGCAAAAGCGACGACGAAATTTGGGTTTCATGTTGACCTATTTATATTCATCTGTTGATTTTAATCTGTTCACGATATCAATTCTGTTTTACTTCCGTCTTCTTGCCTATGATTGTTTGAGCCTCGGAATCAGTTTTGATCATCTAAGTCAAGAAAGGAGGCTGTACGCAGAGATTTCTCTGCGTACAGCTCTTTTGTTTTCTCGATCTGAAAGGTCAATCTGGGGTCAAATACTGGCAAAATGGAGAGTTTTGATTGGTGGAAACTGCCGGAAGAGATTCAGTGCGTACCGTAGACCTCTGCTGTGATTAATACAATGAAATTCAATCGTTTACTGTTCTCATAAACAATTACACATAACCGCTAATCCATTTAGGAATGTTTCCTCTGCTCAACTAGAGATCTTTATCAAAAATATGGAACACGGAATCAAATACAATGGAATGGAATAGATGGAACATATACAAATTGTGTTGGGTTGCGTTAAACAACTACAAATGGAGAAAATACTATGAAGTTTATAACCCAAACGTTAAAAAGGTCTTCTTCTTTAGCA
>JAAEPJ010000477.1 GCA_024222485.1 bacterium
CCCGACCCTGCTTGACTTCAGTGATCAGACGAGAACTGGTATACTCAGGGTGGTATGGCCGTAGGCATAGTAAACTGTAATAAATATTAACAAGATGTCTTTCTTCCTTATCCTTTTAGGACTTGCATTCATATCGAATGAGATTGAATCGAAATATGGAAACAAAGTCTCCAAGATCATATAACCGTTGACATACAACCATCAGTGCCAAGACGAAATCTGCTATTCCTGTTCTTATTGATACGGCGTCCGCCGAGATCTACACTCGTAACCAACTCGTCGCTAGTCCGATCATCCTGGCAGATAACTATTTGTCGATGAAAAGAGATAGCCTAGAAAATTAAAAAATAAAGCCTAAACCACCATGTGCTCCTAGGCAGTCACCCATCAAAGTACTGACATTGCCCGACCCTGATTGACTTCAGTGATCACACGAGAACTGGTATACTCAGGGTGGTATGGCCGTAGGCATAGTAAACTGTAAAAAATATTAACAAGATGCTTGCCTTCCTTATCGTTTTAGGACATGCATTCATATAGAATGAGATAAAATTGAAATATCAAAACAGAGTCTCCACGATCATGTGTCTATGGAAATACAAG
>JAAEPJ010000478.1 GCA_024222485.1 bacterium
CTATATCTACGGCCATACCACCCTGAGTATACCAGTTCTCCTCTGATCACTGAAGTCAAGCAGGGTCGGGCAATGTCAGTACTTGGATGTATGGCTGCCTAGGAACACATGGTGTTGTAGGCTTTATTTTTTAATTTTGTAGGCTATCTCTTTTCATCGACAAATGGTTATCTGTCAGGATAAACAAACTAACCATGACTTTTTTTCAGGAACTAATAAACTCCAACTACTGCAATACTAGGCCGGGAAAAGCAGATTTCGTCTTTGAAGTGATGGTTGTATGTCTGCGGTTATACGATCTTTGAGACTTTGTTTCCATATTTCGATTCATTCTCATTCGATATGAATGCAAGTCCTAAACGGATAAGTAAGGCAGACATTTTGTTAATGTTTTTTACAGTTTACTATGCCTACGGCCATAACACCCTGGGTATACCAGTTCTCGTC
Source organism: bacterium (assembly GCA_024222485.1). Lineage (GTDB taxonomy): Bacteria > RUG730 > RUG730 > RUG730 > JAAEPJ01 > JAAEPJ01. Next base: position 448 of record JAAEPJ010000478.1, read on the forward strand.
TGATCACTGAAGTCAAGCAGGGTCGGGCCATGTCAGTACTTGGATGGGTGACTGCCTAGGAACACATGGTGCTGTAGGCTTTAATTTTTAATTTTCTAGGCTATCTCTTTTCATCGACAAATGGTTATCTGTCAGGATAAA
>JAAEPJ010000479.1 GCA_024222485.1 bacterium
CCAGCCCCGCCAGGCCGGGGCTCGCCGCCCGCCTGCCGCGGTGCGGGCTCAGGAGGTCGTCACCACACATCCTCACCGGTCTTCGCCTGTCTGAAACCCACTGTGCATTGCAGAAGTCAGTGACCTTGAACGGCTATACTGTGAAGCCATGCCGCCCCTCGAGGGTCCCTGGAACTTCAAGTTGGCGCAGCTTTTGAGCAAGCAGGTCACCGCCCTCCGTTTGACTGCTGAGAGGCTGATGAGCTCCAAGGAGCAGCTGGTCATTTCGTCCCCTCTATGTGAGTGCTGGAAAAACGTACAATTTGCGGCAAGGCCTTTAGCTCCCTACCCTGACATGGCACTAGGTCCAGGTCGGTCTCATATGAACCGTTTTGACATTATCTAACTTTACATCAAATTTTTTTTGTCTAAGACTCATTTTAGACCTCGAAATGGTACTCCGAAGTCAAAAAACGCTCAAAAATATATGTTTTTTGGCCTTTTGAAGGACTTACAGCGTGTGTAAAGTGTGTCAAATGGCTCAAAATGACCGTGACACCAAGGCCTAAATTTTAGTTTACTGAACTATGCTGTCGGTTTCCTCAGGAAGGCCTCGGCCTCCTCAGAGTGTTTCAAAACTGTTGAGCCAGGCCACCTCCTCCACTCTTAACTGGGCAGCTTCAGCCGCTGTGAATGGGATTAGCGGTCCGGTAGGTCCCATGGGACCAATTGGTCCGAGCAATGGACGGAGGGCAGTGTTCTGTAATGCAGCTACTTGCTGAAACATTCCACCAAAAAGGGAAAAAGAAGGAGATGCCTGTTGAGTAGGAGGACCTGAGCAGCCTCGTCGTAATAGCACTCTGGGTTGGGCTCGGCGTCCGGCTTGGGCTTCAGGACAGGCGGCGGGTCGGGCGGAGGGTCGGCACATGGATTCCGAACTGCACCTATTTCATTTCCAGGACCTTCGTTCCCAGCGCTTTCGGCTCCAGCACTCTCGACTCCAGCACTTTCGACTCCAGCGCTTTCAACCCCAGCACTCTCAACCCCAGCACTCTCAACTCCAGCACTCTCGAATCCAGTATTTTCAACCCCAGCGATCTCAACCCGAATAAGAGGGAGAAGAGCATGGCCGATCCAGGAACGACGACGAAACTACCCGGATGGATTGGAGATCATATGCGGCGCTATCTCGAGAGTGATGGACGCGACGGCCATATGTGGGATGCGGCTTCCGCCGGAGGGGCGGGGGTCTTTCCAACGCTCCTTCTGACCACAACCGGTCGTCAGTCGGCGCAGCCGCGTATGCTCCCCCTGATCTACGGCGAAGCCGATTCGAATTTCGTCATCATCGCCTCCAAGGGAGGCTTCCCC
>JAAEPJ010000480.1 GCA_024222485.1 bacterium
AGCCAGATGCCTTATCCATTAGGCCATAGGGCCAGATGACTTATGTGTTACATCTATGGTATCCACTACTCTTACTAATGTACACTCTTTGGGGAAATCGACCTTACCAGGACTCGAACCTGGAATCCCCCTGATTCGAAGTCAGATGCCTTATCCATTAGGCCATAGGGCCAGATGACTTAATAGGTTCATCTATAGTATTCACTCCTTTACTAATGTACATTCTTTGTGTAAAACGGCCCTACCAGGACTCGAACCTGGAATCCCCTGATTTGAAGTCAGATGCCTTATCCATTGGGCCACAGGGCCAGATGACTTATTTGTTTCATCTATAGTATTCATTCCTCTAACTAATGTAAATTCTTTGTGTAAAACGACCCTACCAGGACTCGAACCTGGAAACCCCTGATTCGACGTCAGATGCCTTATCCATTGGGCCACATCCAGTTGTTTAATGTTGTAAGTTAAAGAAAATAGAATATACCCTCCAACTATAAAGAATCAAAAAAGTCGACCCTGCCAACACTCGAACCTGGAATCCCCTAGTTCGTAGTCAGATGCCTTATCCATTTGGCCAAAGGGCCAGTTATGTAATGTCGTAAGTGAAA
>JAAEPJ010000481.1 GCA_024222485.1 bacterium
AAAAACTAAGAAATCCAGATACCTTTATACTCAAATTAAAGAGCTCTATTTCCTCTTCAAAATGGCGCAAAGTTTTTGAAATTCGGTTGATAATTGAGTGCTATATGACCCGTTATATGACCCGTTAAAAGTTTTTATTTTGAAAAATATGATGCTATATAAAAAAATTAGAAAATTAGAAAATTAATTCATCCACATTACTTAAAAAAAATAATTGTTGATTTCAATTGATATATGACCCGTTAAAGTTTTATATTTAAAAAATAACTAGATCTTTATGAATAATCATGAATAATGTAACTCAAATAGCGATATCACATACTGCTTTTTAATGAGGCACTAGGATAAACAGCCAATGTGATAAAAGTTTTATCAGTAAATGTGATCTAGTAAAACACCAGAGAATACATACAGGCGAAAAACCATTTCAATGCAGCCAATGTGATAAAGTTTTACCTGTAAAAGTGATCTAGTAAAACACCAGGTAATACACACAAGTGAGAAACCATTTCAATGAGTCTATGGTGCCACGGAGAAGATATCTGAAATTATCTTGGAAATATATTAGGTGATAATAATATGGTTTTGTGTCAATTGGAGCATACCTAGCCCCTCGTTTGTCCCTTTTGTATCACGTGAGGGTCAAATAATGGAAAATATTGAAGTATTTTATCTGTAGTAGGTGATTGGAAAACCTGTACGGTTAAGGCGTACGACCTAAGACGCTACAGATACCCATTTATAAAATAAACTATACATAATATATTTATGTAGCTATGCTTAGTGTAGACGAGAGGGCAAGGTTAACACACATATGGCAGCAGCAATCCATAAATCCTCTTCAAATCACAGATTTTAAATTTTCTGGAAAATAAGTTAAAATTTCTATATCTGTGTGTACGGCCTAAGACACATGTAATCTTTAAATAAATATACCAATTTCAATCCCATTACAAGTTTCGATGTATAATGTGAATGACCAGGACGAGGCCTAACTATAGGTACCACATTTATAAAAGATAATGCAACATTAAAGTGA
>JAAEPJ010000482.1 GCA_024222485.1 bacterium
GTGCGGGCTAACGGGATCATTCAGAATCTGAGATGGGTAGTGTTGTTGTTGTTGATATACATTGAGAGTTCCACCGTAATGGTTGTTGTTGTGTTGTTAATGAAATGTTGTTGTTGTGGTGTTTAAAATATTGTACGGCTAAAATGGGGGGCCTAAGTTATTTTATGGAGATGTAGACAGTTGATTCAAATTATGGAAGTAATTGTATTTGATAAAGTTCCTGTAAAAAGAAGATAAAGAGGATTCGTTGCGAAATTGTTATAAAGATTTGTAGTTATGTATAGGAAAAATGTGCATAATTGATCATATTGGGAATCTTCATGGATTGTTCAAAATAAGTTCAGCTGAGAACAGAATAAATGGGATTGGTGATTGTGGGAGATGCCGGGAACCACAAGGAACCAAATGAACACGAAGAGAGGGCGATACCAGTCAAGGTATGCTACGGTTTCCCCTTGTACATGAATGTTTGGTGAGTTGGAAGGCAGAAAAAATAAATATAAGGAAGTAACACAGAAAAATAAAGAGGGTAGTCCCAACCCCCTAATCAAATGCCCAGATGGGTCCCAGAGACACAGCAATCTCATAATCAAAAGTTAAAGAGAGTGACTTTATTAGAGTTGATAAGGATATATGAAGTTATTATTTTATGGAGTAATGTATATTGACTTCTTAAATTATGATTTTAAGTTAAAAGTTATTTTGGTCTTTATTCTGTGAGAGATATATCTTGACCTTTTTTATGGTGCAATTCATCAGCCGATGTCCTAACACAGACATTTCGGGGCACTTAAACCAGAATGTCTTGTTGTGTTAGGTGCCCCAGCATACTAGCGTCCTAGTACACCATTGCACCGTGCTAGATGGTTTATTGATAAAGTCTATAAGATAGTTTGAAATTAAGAGAACTTGGAGCGGACCAAGTGTTCCTTTATATTCTTGTTCCTTTTAAGAGCTAAAAAGGGAGGTTTATTCCAGATTTGGTTAAGAGTGTTATCATTTGTTATTATGTGCCAGTGTTTCTTTAGGATTGGGCCAATTTTAATAGTGGTATTATCATACAGAATGATGAAAGGGAGATTCTTATTTGCTGTGTTGTTACCTGTTTTCTTATTAAATAACAATTCATGTTGAGAGTATTGCATTACTCTGTCAAATTGTGATGTGATGTCTGCAAGGTGGTATCCTCTCTTTATAAGATTGTTTCTGAGTTTCTCCAAATTGGTCAATAATTTAATATCATCTGTGATTATTCTTCTATATCTCAGAGCTTGACTATAAATTATGCCTTTTTTGCAGCTTTGGGGA
>JAAEPJ010000483.1 GCA_024222485.1 bacterium
AAAATCAAACTTACCATAAACCATATTTACTAAAATCATACTTACCATAAACCATATTAACTAAAATCATATATAACCATAAACCATATTCACTAAAATCATACTAACCATAAACCATATTCACTAAAATCATACTTACCATAACCCATAATCACTAAAATCATACTTACCATAAACCATATCCACTAAAATCATACTTACCATAAACCATATTCATTAAAATCATACTTACCATAAACCATATTCACTAAAATCATACTCACCATAAACCATATTCACTAAAATCATACTTACTATAAACCATGTTCACTAAAATCATACTTACCATAAACCATATCTACTAAAATCAAACTTACCATCAACCATATTTGCTAAAATCAAACTTACCATCAACCATATTCACTAAAATCATACTTATCATAAACCATATTTACTAAAATCATACTAACCATAACCATATTCACTAAAATCAAACTTACCATAAACCATATTTACTAAAGTCATACTTACCATAAACCATATTTACTACAATCATACTTACCATAAACCATATTTACTAAAATAATACTTACCATAACCCATATTCACTAAAATCATACTTACCATAAACCATATTTACTAAAATCATACTTACCATAA
>JAAEPJ010000484.1 GCA_024222485.1 bacterium
ACAATTTCAGTTTAAATTCAAATAATCCTGAAGTTTGGATTGAAAATATCTATATTGCTCAACCCCGCTTCAGCTAGCCAGCAAACAAGCAAGCAAGCTAGCCAGCTAAAGCTGGGGTTAGCCCTATAATTGGGTGAATCCTCCTGTGTGTGTGTGTGTTGTTGTGTGTCACACTCTGTAAAAGCCAAATGGAGCGAAATAGAGGCTATAGCACCGAAGTAAATAATGATCGGGCATCAATTTTAGGATGATAGAAGCAAAAAAAAAAAGTTTTTTTTTTTTCAAAAAATTTTTTTTGGACAATTTTGACCAAAGTTCACAATCTTTACCAAAAATCACAATTTTGACCAAAAATCACAATTTTGACCAAAAATCAAAATTTTGACAAAAATTCACAATTTTGACAAAAAATCACAATTTTGACAAAAAATTCACAATTTTGACAAAAATTCACAAATTTGACAAAAATTCACAATGTTGACCAAAAATCACAATTTTGACCAAAAATCACAATTTTGACAAAAAATCACAATTTTGATAAACATTCACAATTTTGACAAAAATTCACAATTTTGACAAAAAATCACAATTTTGACAAAAATCACAATTTTGACCAAAAATCACAATTTTGACCAAAAATCACAATTTTGTCAACAATGTCA
>JAAEPJ010000485.1 GCA_024222485.1 bacterium
CCGAAGGCCCCTGGGCGGGGCCGAAGGGCCCTGGGCGGGGCCGAAGGCCCCTGGGCGGGGCCGAAGGCCCCTGGGCGGGGCCGAAGGCCCCTGGGCGGGGCCGAAGGCCCCTGGGCGGGGCCGAAGGCCCCTGGCCGAGGCCGAAGGCCCCTGGCCGAGGCCAAAGGCCTGCTAAATGTGCTAACTGGTCAAGGGAAATGACTGGTCACTTCAACAAACCGGTCCGTTAGGGTCTGGTACCGGGGCGGCCGTAAGGCCGCTTGTTTCCTGGCACAAAGTACAAAGTAGCATCAGTGCCTGGCCCGGCCCCTGACTTGTGACACGGTGCACAGTGGTCTTGCAGGGGGGTGATTTGGGTCCGAACATGGAAATGGAGTTAGTGAACTTTTCTGGTAGTTTAGACCCATATTGAAGTGGGACAGGCGTTATTAAATCCTTGGCGCAGATATTACGTGGTTTTAGGGGTGTCCAAAATATGGCATTTTTGGGTTTTACAGTATGGAATTTGGCCTGTTCATAGAAGTAGCAGTGCACAGAGATGCACACGGACAATGATGGTTTCGGGCCATCTTATTCTGGTCTATAGGTCCCAGGTAGACTACAGAATCGGCGAAAATCCGCGCCGTTTTATATTTTGAGTCCTGGGGACCACCCACAAATTTGCATTTTGGGCCATTTTTGACCACATGCTCACTGTGGGAAAAGCAATTACAATGGAAGTATTAGTGTTTCAATCAAAACAAAAGCTGTTCCTCAATCCCAAAGGTGCCGACTACAATATAAAAACAAGGAAATACATGGTGGGTATGCAGGAACAAACCAAATCGGAATAAACATTAGCATTTTGGGCCATTTTTGACCACATGTCCACTGTGGGAAAAGAAATTACTATGAAAATAGTAGTTTTTCAATCGAAACAAAAGCTGTTCCTGAGGGGAGAGGGGATAGGGGAGAGGGAGATGGGA
>JAAEPJ010000486.1 GCA_024222485.1 bacterium
ACTTTACCTTTTTTATTTGTTGTTCAGCAGACCTTTCTTGTCCATCGAGTTTTGGGACATTAAAACTTTTTGTTTTCATCATTGATTTGGAAATGATAAAAAGGCTGATTTCTTTGACACAAAAGACAGTTTAGTTGAACCAAAAGAATAATTAAATGCATTCAATATATTTCCTTCTCGTCTAATATTTTAAAAGCACAGAGCCATGCAGGGATAAACTAATGTAAACACTTTTGGACGATTCACAACTTTTCAATTTCTTTCAGTAGTTGTTTTCGAGGGTTACGGTTAGTAGATTTTAAAGTTTCAATTATGGTTTGGTTTTAGATTGATCAGTTAAGAATTAGTTTAGGGTTACGATTCAACTTGAGGTTTAGGATTTGAGAAACAGTTAGAATTATGATTTAAAATAAGTACTTAAGTTAAAAAGCAACCACTGTAAGAAATTGAAAAGTGCTTTGCAGTCAGTGTGAGCATTTTCTGCATTTTATGCCTCTAAAAATCTATGATCCTGCCCTTATCCCAAAGTGCCTGTTTGATAAATTCCTCGATTATTTGAATTATTTGTACAGCCTAATACATCATAGCTGCCCAATAAATCTTACCTCAACTTGCTCAGATATTCTGGACTTTAAATCAGTTGTAAAAAACGAGCTGATAAGTTACAACAGCAACTACTATCAATGAGTTAAACAACATACCTTGTTTCAATGTAATAACCTCTGCACTTAGATGACAGGGCTTTACCTCCTGTAAGTAAAAGAGAAATGAGATAAGAATAAAAGTGTTGACAACGAAAGAAAGAAGCATCTGTTATCAACAAGTTATACAACAAACCTTGTTTGGATTGAATACCTCTTATTTCTGCACTTCATAAAGACGACAGGGCATCAATTCATCAATTCCTCAAAGTAAAAGAAAAACAAAATTTGAATAATAGTGTTATCAAAGAAAGGAAAAGCACCTATAATGAAGGAGTTATACAACATACCATGTTTAGATTGAATACCTTTTATTTCTGCACCTCTTACAGATGATAAGACTTCACTTCCTAAAACAAAAAGGAAAAAAAATTGAATATCAGTGTTGTCAAAGAAAGGAAAA
>JAAEPJ010000487.1 GCA_024222485.1 bacterium
CCATACTTTACCCCCAGTTCCTAGAAAGTACACCTGTCGCATGCAATAAAACGATTCCGTTTGCTCTAAAATGTTGTAACCATACGTATTACAACAGTTCTGTCCATGGGAACAGCCTAGAACTTATTACTTTAAGGGTTTCTTATAGTTCCCCATGAAACTTAGTGAAAACTTAGCCCCGCAATAAGAGTATACCTCAATTTCTTATAAAGTACGCCTTTTAAATGACATAAAACCATTTCGTTTGCTCTAAAACGTTGTAGACATATGTATTAAAACAGTTCTCTCCATTGGAACAGCCTAGAACTTATCACTTTGAGGGTTTCTTATAGTTCCCCAAAAGACTTAGTGAGAAGTTAGCCCTGCAATAATAGTTCACCTCAATTTCTTATAAAATACGCCTTTTGTATGGAATAAAACGATTCCGTTTGCTCTAAACCATTGTAAAAAATATACGTATTACAACAGTTCTGTCGATGGTAACAGCCTAGGACTTAATACTTCGAGGGTTTCTTATAGTTCCCCATCAATCTTAGTGAAAACTTAGCCTCAAAATAAGAGTTCACCTCATTTTCTTATAAAGTACGCCTTTTGCATGGAATAAAACGATTCCGTTGGCTCTAAAACGTTGTAGACATATGTATTACAACAGTTCTGTCCATCGGAACAGCCTAGAACTTATCACTTTAAGGGTTTCTTATAGTTCCCC
>JAAEPJ010000488.1 GCA_024222485.1 bacterium
AATGAAGAAACACGTTTTTGAATCGTTTTCAAGTTTACAAAATGAAGAAACACGATTTGAAGCATTTTTCAAGTTTACAAAATGAAGAAACACGATTTTGAAGCGTTTTTCAAGTTTACAAAATGAAGAAACACGATTTTGAAGCGTTTTTCAAGTTCACAAAATGAAGAAACACGTTTTTGAAGCGTTTTTCAAGTTTACAAAATGAAGAAACACGTTTTTGACTTTTTGGAGCGTTTTTAATTTTACAAAATGATGAAACACGTTTTTGTCTTTTTGAAGCGTTTTTAAGTTTACAAAATGAAGAATTACGTTTTTGAAGCTTTTTTCAAGTTTACAAAATGAAGAAACACGTTTTTGAAACGTTTTTCAAGTTTACAGAATGAAGAAACACGTTTTTGAAGCGTTTTTCAAGTTTGCAAAATGAAGAAACACGTTTTAGAAGCGTTTTCAAGTTTACAAAATGAAGAAACACGTTTTTAAAGCGTTTTCAAGTTTACAAAATGAAGAAACACGTTTTTCAAGCGTTTTTCAAGTTCACAAAATGAAAAAAAAACACGTTTTTGAAGAGTTTGTCAAGTTTACAAAATGAAACAGTGTTTTTTTTCGGTAAAACCACCGAGATTCTCGGTAAAATGAGGTCTAGAGAAAAAAATTCGGTGATTTTTTTCTCGGTAAAAATCGTAGTCTTTTTCTTATACAAA
>JAAEPJ010000489.1 GCA_024222485.1 bacterium
CTAATGAAAAAAGCTACACACTTACTGTCATCATTTACGGCTCGTTAGCACATACTATTTCTTAAGGCATTGACAAGTAAATTCTGGTCAGCAGAGTCCCTTACAGTACGAAAGAAGTCATCTTTATCATAAATTTTGAAGAAAGGCATCTTTCTAGATCCTTTGTTTTAAATTTATCTGACATGTTGCTCTTCAACATCAAAGTTAAATTCATGAATTGTGCGATTTGTCCCTTTCCTAGCCTGTTTGATATTCTCCATTACAGAAAAATCCACTCTATCTGAGGTTGGTCCTTGATACACATTAGATAATTTATTTCTTCTACTAGTACCTTGTTTTTCATTTGATGGGTATTGGGCTAAGGTTATTGTCTTGGAAATTATTCTTATAGGGGATCATTTAATCGCTTTATAGATATATCCACACTTACTTCATTCATTACGAAATTGGTGACACATTCCCCTGTTGTCTTCCCAGAATTTTTCACTGAATTTATCCAAGGGGAGCCTTAAGTTAATCTTGTTTACCTTCTTCATGTTAGAGAATTTTTCTGCTGAGGCGTTCATTCTATTCCATTAAGAAATCTCTCATAGATAAACTCTTTGTTTTGTAAAAACTTCCTCAACTTTTCTTCAGACTTTAGAGAGCAAGGGAGAGTACAATTCAGCTGACGTGGAAAATTTCATTACATTGCCCGTTCTTTGTTTGATCAGAATAAATAGTATTTTCAGCATCGTCCAACTCATTCCAGGATTGTTTCATTATTTGCATTGCCAAGCTAATGAAAAAAGCTACACACTTACTGTCATCATTTACGGCTCGTTA
>JAAEPJ010000490.1 GCA_024222485.1 bacterium
ACCCACCCAAGTACTGACATGGCCCAACCCTGCTTGACTTCAGTGATCATACGAGAACTGGTAAACTCAGGTTGGTATGGCCGTAGGCATAGTCATCTGTAAAAAATATTAACAAGATGCTTGCCTTCCGTATCCTTTTTAGGACATACATTCATATAGAATGAGATAATATCGAAATATCAAAACAGAGTCTTCACCATCATGTGTCTATGGAACTATAACCATCAGTTCCGAGACGAGATCTGCTATTCCCGGCCTAGTATTGCTAAAGTTAGAGTTTCTTAGTTCCTACAGTGAAGTCATGTTTAGTTTGTTTATCCTGACAGATAACCATTTGTCGATGAAAAGTGATAGCCTAGAAAATTAAAAAATACAGCCTACAACACCATGTGTTCCTAAGCAGTCACCCATCCAAGTACTGACATGGCCCGACCCTGCTTGACTTCAGTGATCAGACGAGAACTGGTATACTCAGGGTGTTATGGCCGTAGGCATAGTAAACTGTAAAAAACATTAACAAGATGTCTGCCTTCCTTATCCTTTTAGGACTTGCATTCATATAAAATGAGATTGAATCGAAATATCAAAAGAGAGTCTCCAAGATCATATGTCCGTCGACATACAACAATCATTTCCGAGACAATATCTACTATCCCCGTCCTAGTATTGCTGTAGTTCGAGTTTCTTAGT
>JAAEPJ010000491.1 GCA_024222485.1 bacterium
CTTAGTGAGAACTTAGCCCCCCAATAATAGTTCACCTCAATTTCTTGTAAAGTACGCATTTCCCTTTGAATAAAACGATTCTGTTTGCTCTAAAACGTTGTAAACATACGTATTACAATAGTGCTGTACATGGGAACAGCGTACAACTTATTACTTCGAGGGTCTCTTATACTTCCCTATGAAACTTATTGAAAACTTAGCTCCGCAATAAGAATTCACCTCGATTTCTTATAAAGTGCGCATTTCCCATGGAATAAAACGAGTCTGTTTGCTCTAGAACGTGCTAAACATAAGTATTAGAACAGTTCTGTCCATGGGAACAGCGTAGAACTTATTACTCGAGGGTTTCTTATAGTTCCCCATGAAACTTAGAGAAAACTTAGACCCGCAATAAGAGTTCACCTCAATTTCTTAAAAAGTACGCATTTCCCATGGAACAAAACGATTCCGCTTGCTCTAAAACGTTGTAAACTTACGTATAACAACAGTTTTGTCCATTGGAACAGCGTAGAACTGATTACTTCATCGGTTTCTTATAGTTCCCCATGAAACTTAGTGAAAACTAAGCCCCGTAATAAGAGTTCACCTAAATATCTTTTAAACTACGCATTTCCCATTGAATAAAACGGTTCTGTTAGCTCTAAAACGTTGTAAACAAACGTA
>JAAEPJ010000492.1 GCA_024222485.1 bacterium
AACTCTTTTACTCTTTATACATGACAATTAAAACTAAAACTACCACCAATAAGAATAATCGAGTTCAAGCTATGGATTACATTAACATTTTAATTCTAGCTAAAGTAAATACTAAATGGCCTACATTTATACTTTTCAATGCAAATTGTCCTGTATCTCTACTAACTTCCTACTTCCTACAAATTTTAAATTTGCCCTAACGTTGGAGATTTTCCCAGCCTTAGACTTTTGTCACGTGGTAAAACCGTTTTAGCCAGAACGACGAAAAATAAACAGGAAAGACGAAAATCTTGAGATCAGCTTTGTGCTTACATATTTATGCATGGGATATAATAGATTAAAAAAGCCAACACATTTACTATGAAGTGTCATTGTCGCCAAAATCAAAATGTGGTAATGAAAAGTTGAATTTGAAATCCAATCATGTGAATTGAAATGCATTCATGCAGTCGAAATGCAAATCTACAACTTGAATCGGAAAATTGAAATCCATTTGTACATTTTCGAATGCATTCAACAAGAATATTTCTATTTTAATAAGTCAATTGTAATTGTGTAAGTTTCATCAAATCGAAAAGGCAATATGCTAAATGAAATCTTGAACTGGATTTGCATCGCGAAATTGTAAACGTTATTTGATTTAAAAACCGAAAATGTTCCCGAGATCCTAATCGTGTACTTGTATCACAATCGTAAACCGAGAAGCAGAACGAGACTGCAATCGACATCTTAAATTGCAAAACGACCGCAAACTAACGAAAAACGACAGCAAACTGCCATAATTGCGTTTTGAAGTCAAAAGTGCATTTTGATAACAAAACTGCATTTGGCAATCAATACTCGAATTTGAATTCAAGACATACTTCTAAAATGCAAATGACAAGATGGTCAATAGACCGCGAAGTGAAAAGCCAAAATGTATTTGAGAAAGAGGATTGTATTTGAGAAATAGGAAACCCGTACAGTAATACTATTCACAAGCACTTGAAGGGGATGGAGATGGAATCAAGTTACACTCACTTTTTTTAGGCAACTATGTTTACCTCCATAGCCTATTTTTCTATTCTTTTATATGAAAACCATAAGTTTTTACCTCATAAAATCTCACACATCAGCAGCATACAAGCTTTGTTATAAGGAACCTAGTTCAGGGCCTAGTTCTTAAAAGTTCTTTATTTTGAGACCTCTTTCGACCACTTTGTAGTTCTGAAAGTTCCTTAATACACTCTTTTTTTATAAGAACCAGTAAATTTGATTTTAAGCTGACTGTTCTTAAATATTCCTCTTTTTTCAGCCTGAAATGTTTTTAAATTGTTCTTCCTTTTATAACGATTTGGATGCCTGTTTTCGCTATCAGTTGTGTTAATTGGTTCAAATGTGGACTCTCTTGACCATCTGATGATATCTGTGTGCTGTCTATTTGCTTATTTTGTAATTATTTGTCAGTCTCGTGGTTATTTCGTATAATTCTAATATTGACGTGGAAATGTCAGCCTCGGTTTGTTCTTCCATTGTTCTTAAGATTTGGCAAAATCTGAGGCTCGTGTTCTTATAAAATTGTTCTTATAAAAAAAGAGTGTAGTCCCTTAATGCTAAGTTCTCATTTAGTAGATAGGAATTAGAAATAACATGTCATATGATTTCTAATGTTTTGATGCTTTATACAGTACATCTTATTACGAAGTCTGAATTTTCAACTGAACATATTATCTAAATATTTTGGCAGTTCACTGTCGTTTTTCGAGATTATGGCAGTTTGCTCTCGGTATTATGGCAGTTTGCTCTCGGTATTTTCGCAGTTTGCTCTCGGTATTTTGGCAGTTTGCTGTCGTTTTTCGAGATTATGGCAGTTTGCTCTCGGTATTATGGCAGTTTGCTGTCGTTTTTCGTGACTATTACAGTTTACCCCAAGGCCTTTGACTAGAATCCACTTGCTTTTTCAAAATACTTTAAAACATATTCTTAGAAATTTCTTAAAGTAAGTCTGGCCTACTTGATTAAATTAACCTTCTAAACAAAATGAGGATTCTCCTTTGGGTTACCCAGCTATGAAGCCAATGATTGTCGAGCTCCCCCTTACAAAAATACAATAGAATCTTTTGTTCTATTGTTTCCTGTAACAATAGAGATAAATAGAAAATTTAAGGAACTTTTAGTACTGTAGGCCTTGAGGTAGGTTCCTTACAAAATAAAAAGCATGTAAAGCCACTCCATCCACATGTAAATTTGAAAAATAGGGTAATTTCCTTCGGCAATGGATTGAATAAATGGTTCCACAATTATAGTATGATTAAGACCGTTTGCAATACGGAGTTTACTGAAATCAATCTTTCGCATAGGCCCCATTTTCTATTAACTCACTTCATCTACGAGCTGAGCGGGCACTGGATCCACCTTTCTTTGATATTAATGCGGTACGAAGTCCCCCGGTCTAGCCTGAGTGTTTGGAGAGAAGACCCCTAACTAATTCCGTCTCCATCCCCTTCAAGTGCTTGTGAATAGTATTACTGTACGGGTTTCCTATTTCTCAAATACAATCCTCTTTCTCAAATACATTTTGGCTTTTCACTTCGCGGTCTATTGACCATCTTGTCATTTGCATCTTAGAAGTTTGTCTTGAATTCAAATTCGAGTATTGATTGCCAAATGCAGTTTTGTTATCAAAATGCACTTTTGACTTCAAAACGCAATTATGGCAGTTTGCTGTCGTTTTTCGTTAGTTTGCAGTCGTTTTTGCAATTGAAGATGTCGATTGCAGTCTCG
>JAAEPJ010000493.1 GCA_024222485.1 bacterium
ATTGTACATACCAGAAACCATTAATGACATCTCATTAAGAGATTACGTTAAGTTTATGAAGGTGTACGAAGCAAATGAAACGATAGAGAATGACTTTCTTGATATTAAAGTGCTAGAGATATTCTGTGGTATGGAATATAAGGACATTGTTAAAGTGCCTATACATTACTTTAATGAAGCTTTAGAAAAGTTCTATGAAGTGTTTAAATCGAAAACTCCTTTAGAGAGGAGATTTTCTATGACAGGTTCAGATGGTGTAGAGATAGACTTTGGTTTTATACCTAACTTAGATAAAATTAGTTTAGGTGAATATATAGATTTAACTAACTATGCAGATGACTTAAACACAATACATAAAGCTATGGCTGTATTATATAGACCTGTACACAAAAGCTTTAAAGGTAAAGAAGCTTATAGGATAGCTGAGTACGAAGGAACTGAAGAATATGCTGAGGTAATGTTAGATATGCCATTAGGAGTAGCTTTAGGAGCTAAGGTTTTTTTTTATCGTTTAGGGACGAGATTGTTAGCAGCTATGAAGAGTTATATAGAGAAGAAGTTTCTTCAGGAGGGAACTCTATCGGAGGAGCAGGAGAAAGCTTTAGCGAAAGATATGGATGGTTTCAACAAATTTATGCCCTTGCTGACGGAAAAGCTCTTGACTTGGAACGAACAACAAAGCTTCCTATTCACACAGC
>JAAEPJ010000494.1 GCA_024222485.1 bacterium
AATAATATATTTCAGTTATTAATTAGTTGTTTACCAGCGATCTGGCTGAGAAATTTGGAGTCTAAGGAAAACTTTGGTAGTAGAGAGCTGGCTATTGTTCAAAATGTTTATACGGCGGCATAAATAAGGCGGGAATGTTTAAGAGCTGATTTGTTTTTTTGTTATGAAGTTAAAATTTATTTCATCGAGTTTTTCTAGGTTTTTTATTAAAAAAGATCATTGGTTCTAGTAAGATAGACATAGATAAAAGTATAAAAATACAGAAATAAAAGCTTAATTTATTAATGTGCAGATATTTTTTAAGTGGTGCTATGCATGATAAGCAGATTGTGGAAGATTTTATAAAGATGATTTTGGGCTTATTTAAATTGGAATCTGATAGAGTAGAATAAAAATTAGGATTATATCCTATTAAATCCATTTTTGACTCAGTGATTATTTTTTTAGTTAAGTAAATAGAAGATAGAAAAATTATTGTTAAAGTTAAGATTGTTGATGATTTTTTTGATATTGTTATAGATAAAGTCAAAATTGAACAAGTATTGTTAAATCTTATGGGTAATACAATTAAATATAATAATTAAAAAAGTATGATTATGGTATTAGTATAAAATGAAGAGCCGTTTATAAATATTAATATTGCTGATAATGGTACGGAGTTTCTGATAAATATATGCCTCATATTTTTAAGCGTTTTCACCATGTAGATAAGAACTGTTCTAAAGCATTAGGTGGAACGAGACTTACAATTCCGAAATATAAAAATTGTCCATGTTGTTAAACATTAAAGATAAATCAGAGGGTAAGTGTTCCTTGTCATACTATAACTGTCGAGGATTTTTATGGTTTTAAGAAATTTCTCCTTGTCGACAAGTAGTATCAAATCCTCCTCGTGTATTGTAAGTTGTTATTATTCTAATTCTTTGTGTGTTTAAAATATTTTTTAAGTCTTCGTATATTTTTTTTGTGACAGCTTCTTGATAGATCCCTACATTTCTAAAACTAACAAAGTAATATTTAAGTGACTTTAGTTCAATGCATTTTCCACCATCAGGATAGTAATCTATTTTGATATATCCAATATCAGGTAGTCCACTAAATGGGCAGACTGCGGAAAATTCTTTTGTTTCTATAGTAATTTGTTGTTCACTTTTAAAATCGAATGTTTCTAAATATTTTGTTTGGATGTGTTTTTTTTCTAAAAAATCAAATTGTTTTCCTGTTGCTTTAGGCATTTTAAAATACTCCTATAGATTATAGATAGACTCTATTAACAACTTTATCTAGTTTTTTTTAAAAGAGTTTCAAGGTCGAACAGTGATCACATTTTTTTAGCAATCAGTATTTTCTAGCTTTTTATTATTTCGATTATAATTTATTTTGATATATTCAAATATATATATATTATTTTTTTATCAGATTGTTAATAACTGTTTCTTTTTTTTAGGGGGGCTTAGATAAAACGCCTAATCAGGATTATGCTACTTTTAGAGATAAAGTCACGGCTTAAAGGGGATAGTAAAACTTGAAATTTTTTGCCTAGACTTTTTTGGACAATATAAAATAAAGTTATAAAAAATCTTGACATTTTTGTGCTTGTAAAAAAAAGACGAGAGTAGATAAAAGTTTTTTTTAGCGTTGACTTTACAATATTTTGTATGATAAGATTATTTTATACACATGATATAGTGTAAGGTACCTGTTTAGAAAGAAATAATCAAAACATCTTCAGTGTATTTTTTTTGCCAAATGAGTCATATTAAAATTAAACACATTCTTAAAGTTTTAAAGTAAATATTTAAAATAAAATAAATTAAAAAGTAATCAAAATCTTATAATAAAATGGAGAAAAATAGTTTATTTCTATTTTATTTCCATTAAAGTTTGTTAATTACAAAGGTAAGTAGAGTAAATCATGAAATGTCCATATTGTAGTTCTAATTCTGATACGGTTGTTGATTCAAGACCTTTAGACGATGCAACTGTAATCAGAAGGCGGAGAGAATGCATCGCTTGTAATAAAAGATATACTACTTATGAACGCTTGGAAGCTGTTTTAATTACTGTGATCAAAAAGGATGGCACTAAAGAAAATTTTGAGCGCAGTAAGGTTAGGAAAGGATTGCTTACTGCCATGAGAAAACGATCAGTTTCTACTCAAGATCTTGAAAAAATTATTAATACTGTCGAATGCGATTTACAAGAAATTGGCATGGAAGTTTCATCTAGCTTGATTGGTGATAAGGTAATGGAGCAGCTCAAAATTGTTGATGAGGTTGCGTATTTTAGGTTTGCATCAGTGTATAAAGATTTTGATAGTTTGGATGTTTTTTTAGGAGAGATTAAGGATATTGTAAAAAATAAAAAAATGGAGGTAGGAGTAAAATGATTCATATTAAAATTTTTGGCAAGCATAATTGTGATGCTTGTAATAGTACGAAACAAAAATTTAAGATTTTTTTAGAAAAATGGGATAAAACTAAAGAGGTAAAAATAGATTTTTATGACCTAGATACTGCTGAGGGATTAACAGAAGGAACTATGACTGATGCAACAGATATTCCCAGCACAATTATTTTGAAAGATGAGATTGAAGTTAGAAGGTGGAATGGAGAAGTTCCTTTATCAAAAGAGTTTAAAGATATTTTTTTTTAAATTTTAGATTAATTATTTAGACCCAATGATTTCGTTGAATATAAAACAAGTAAAGGGGCGAATAGGATTTTCAAGATTCTAAATAGTTTAGAATGTCGCTTTGAGGGTATTCTTTACTAAAGTAATTCTGAAAATAAAACGAGTAATATTTACACAAAGGTTAGTTGTTATGGAGAACCCGCATGATAGTTAAAGGTTTAATTGAAAATTCTTTTCTTGATTGGGATGGCAAGATTGCGACGATTATTTTTACTGGTGGTTGTAACTTTCTTTGTCCGTTTTGTCATAACAAAGATTTGGTGATAACGCCTGATAAGATGGAGTCTATCCCGGAATCATATATTTTTAATTATATTGAAGGCAATAGACAATGGATTGATGGGGTTGTGATAACAGGTGGAGAGCCATTTTTGGAGCCTGATCTTTTAGATTTTATTAGAAAGGTTAAATTAAGGGGGCTTTTGGTTAAGCTTGATACTAATGGTTATTTACATGATCGGTTTAAGCAGGTTCTTGAGACAGGGTTGGTTGATTATGTGGCAATGGATATCAAGTCTGGGCTAAAGACCGATCGCTATTCACAGGTCGCAGGTATTCATGTTGATATCTCAAAAATTAAAGCCAGTATTGATTTTCTGCAATTAAATAAGATTGAGTATGAGTTCCGGACAACGATTATTCCCGCATTTGTAACTTTGGATGATTTACAGAATATTGCAGACTATTTAAATCCGGGGACAAAGTGGGCTTGGCAAAACTTTAGAAAAACAGAAACATTAATTGACTCTGACCTAATGATGATTATGCCATACTTAAAAAAAGATATTGATGAATTTCAAAAAATAGTAACAAAAAATAAAGAGTTAGAAATCATAAGAAGATAAGGTTTTAGAGCGGACTCTCGAATGCTCTGCAATTAAAGTATAGGGGATAAGTAAATGAGTGTGCTTCAAAGCTATAAAAAATATTTTTTTTCATTAAAAAAACGAGATGGTAGGATTGTAGAATATAGTCAACAAAAAATTGTTAAAGTGTTTAAAGAAGTCGGTAAGTTAATAGATCGTATGGATGAAGAGACTGCAAAAAAATTAGCGGATATTGTTGAAGATAAATTAAAACATGATTGTTCACCGGGTGCAGTACTTGATGCTCAAGTTGTTGCTAAGGCTATGAAAGAAGTTTTGATAGAACAAGGGTTTAAATTAACAGCTAAGGCTTATGATAATTTTAGAGATATTAAAGAAGAAGCACGCCAGAATATCAAAGTTTCTAGTATTAAAGAAGGTAAAAGGGATTCTACCGATTTAACTTTATTGGTTGCCTCAGAAACAGAATCAGAATTGCGTAAATGGGATAAAACACATGTGATGAATGCTCTTATTAAAGAAGGGGGCCTTGACCCGGATCTTTCTTATGAGATTGCCCAGAATGTTGAGAAAAAAATTTTAGGATCTAATTTACAACAAGTTTCAACTAGTCTTGTGCGTGAGATTGTGGATAATGAGCTTTTGCTAATGGGGCTGGGAAAAAAGCTAACAAAGCAAACCAGTTTGGGAATGCCGGTTTATAATTTAGAAGAGTTAATTTTTTCAAAAACTCAGGAAAATTCTAATTTAGCTGCGAATAACCCTGAGGCAGTCAATCTTGCTATTGCAGAAACTGTTTTAAAACAATATGCTCTTTCAAATTTATTTTCTAAAGATATTTCAGATGCACATTTAAGTGGAAGAATTCATTTGCATGATCTGGGATATCCGACTAGAGTTTATTGTTCTTCACATTCTTTAGAGTATATTAAAAAGTATGGGTTGGAACTTGAGAACTTAAATATTATTTCAAAACCTGCTAAACACGCACAAACTTTAACAGGGCATTTAAACACTTTTTTAGCATCAATGCAGGCATACTATGCAGGAGCTTTGGGGATAGCTTATGTTAATATTGCCTATGCTCCATATATTGTAGGTATGAGTTATGAAGATCTAATTCAAGAATCTCAGTATTTAATTTATAGTTGCGCTCAAAATGCATTTTCTAGAGGGGGACAAACCCTTTTTATTGATTTTAATATCCATACAGGTATTCCGGAAAATCTTAAGAATATTCAAGCGATTGGTCCCGGAGGTGAGTATACAAGTAAAACATATGGTGAGTATGCAAAGGAAGCACAGCTTTTTGCTAAAGCTTTGATGGAAGTGTGGCGAAAAGGAGATGCGAATGGCCATGTATTTGAGTTTCCTAAAATGGATTTACATGTGAATCAAGAAACCTTTGATGATCCTGTTCAGTATGATATTTTAAAGTTTGCCTGTGAAATCGCTAGCGAAAACGGTAGCCCTTACTTTGTTTTTGATCGTGATGCTATTACTCTTTCTGCTTGTTGTCGTTTAAGAACAACTCTTGATATGGATGATGAGCATGACCGTTTTATGCTCGATCACCCTGAGAGCATGCGGTATTGTGGTTTCCAAAATGTAACAATAAACTTGCCTCAAGCGGCATATCGTGCAGGTAAAGGTAATTTTGAAAGTGCAATTAAAGATATTTTAAAGTCAATGGACATCTGTATCAAAGCACATTTTGAAAAGAAAAGTTTTGTTGAAAAGATGATGGCTAAAAAAGGTTTACCGCTTTGGCAAATTGGTAAGCTGGCAATGGATGGTTTTCCTTATGTTAATATTGAGAAAGCGTCTTATATTATTGGGATGATTGGTTTAAATGAATGTGTGCAAGCTTTAACAGGAGAACAGTTGCATGAAAGTGATTCAGCTTTTAAGCTGGGATTAAAAATTATTGTAAGTATGTTTCTTAAGGTTAATGAACTATCTAAAGAATATGGCTTAAAGTTTGTACTTGAGGAGTCCCCTGCTGAATCTGCTGCTAGAAGAA
This sequence comes from bacterium, assembly GCA_024222485.1. GTDB lineage: Bacteria > RUG730 > RUG730 > RUG730 > JAAEPJ01 > JAAEPJ01. The sequence goes on from JAAEPJ010000494.1 coordinate 5,545, forward strand.
TGGCCAAGGTTGACTTAAAGGAATACCCTGAAAGCAAAGAATATATTAAAGGCAATTTGGAAAATGATACTTTTTATTATACGAACAGTGTCCATTTTTCTCCGGGAATTGATATGCCTATTATTGATCGGATTGCCAAACAAAGCAAGTTTCATTCATTAATTGCTGCAGGTGCAATTATTCATGCTTTTATTGGTGAAGAAAGTCCATCATCTAAATCGATTCTAAATCTAGTTAAGAAGACATGGGAAAATACAAGTGCTGCTCAGATTACAATTTCACCTGAATTTACGATTTGTAATTCGTGTAATGCGATGACACGAGGTGTTTTAAATAAATGTGGTGTCTGTGGTTCTCAGAATGTCCCGGGAGTCTCATGGATCGAAGAAATTAAAGGATAAAACTAGAAATGACTTGGATAATATATTTTGGATGTTTTAAGTCTGAGATATTGGATTAAGGAGGGCAATTAAATGTCAGGACAAGATTTTTTGAAAATGATCGAAGAAACAGCTAACTTGGAATTAATGAAGCAGTCTGAAGTAGGGTATACTATTTATAATAATAGTATAGGTAAAAAATACCAAGTAAAAAAAGATGCGATTAAAGACTCAGATTGGAATAATATTAGCAGTGTCTTAGAAGGGAGAGATCCTATAATTTTAGATGGAATAACAAGAATTGTTGGTTATTATAGTAAAATATCCAACTGGAATAAATCAAAAATAGGTGAGTTAAAAGATAGAAGAACTGGAAATTATAAAGTCGGTCATTGTTAGTTTGATATTTTATTGATAAATGCTCCCTGTAAAGTTGAAATAGACGAGTCTCTATTGTATAATGACTTGATTAACTTTAAAGAGATAAGGCTAAGCCTTATCTCTTTATGCTAAAGGAGCTTTACCGGAAATGGCTAATTATACTTTTAATGATATTGAACAAAAATGGCAAAAATTTTGGGATGATAATAAACTTTTTGAAACAACGGAATTTCCTGATAAACAAGATAAAAAATATTATGTCTTAGAGATGTTTCCCTATCCTTCAGGTCGTCTTCATATGGGGCATGTCCGTAATTATACTATTTCCGACTTAATCACACGCTATAAAAAATTACAAGGCTACCATGTTATGCATCCTATTGGCTGGGATTCATTTGGTTTGCCTGCAGAAAATGCGGCTGTTAAATTTAAAAGCCACCCTCAAGACTGGACCTTGCAAAATATTGCAAATATGAAGTTGCAGCTTAAGAAAATGGGGTTTGGATATGATTGGAGTCGTGAGCTTGCTACTTGTAAAAAAGATTACTATCATTGGAATCAATGGATATTTCTAAAATTTTATGAAAAAGGTTTGGCCTATCGTAAGAAATCTGTGGTTAATTGGTGTCCAGATTGTGTCACAGTTTTGGCGAATGAACAAGTAGATGATGGGAAATGTTGGCGTTGTGAGCATGATGTCATTCAGAAAGATTTGGAACAGTGGTTTTTTAGGATAACTGATTATAAAGATGCCTTGCTCGAAGATCAGGAATTGATTGAAAATGGTTGGGGAGAGTCTATTCTTTCTATGCAGAAAAACTGGATAGGTAAGAGTAAAGGCACAAATATTACCTTTAAAATGGCCCATTCTGAAGAAAATATTGAGGTTTTTACTACGCGTGCGGATACTTTAATGGGAGCAACCTATGTAGTTTTGGCCCCTGAGCATCCGATTGCAACAGCTTTAACGAGCCCTTCTATTAAAGCATTTATTAAAGATGTAAAAAAACAGAGCGAGCTTGAGAGAAGTACTAAGGGGAAAAAAGGTGTTTTTACAGGTAAATATGCGATACATCCGATTACAGGAGAAGAGATCCCTATTTGGCTTGGTAACTATGTTTTAGCAAGTTATGGTACTGGTGCTGTTATGGCTGTGCCTGCGCATGATCAACGGGATTATGACTTTGCTGTACAAAACCAACTACCTATTAAGGTTGTTATTTCTTCGAAAAATGCAGATTTTAAGTTGCTAGATAGTGCGTTTGAAGGTAAAGGTTTTTTGATTAATTCGGGGGAGTTTGATGCTTTAAAATCAAAGGATGCGATTATTTCTATTACTAAAAAGTTAATTACACTGGGGAAAGGTAGTTTCACTACAACTTATAGGCTAAAAGACTGGTTGTTATCTCGCCAGAGATATTGGGGAACACCTATCCCTATGATTTTTTGTGATTCTTGTGGATCAGTGCCTGTCTCAGAGCTTGATTTGCCGATAGAGTTGCCTAAAAATATTGAGTTTACTGGAGGAGGGGATTCCCCTTTGAAATATGTGGATGAGTTTGTTAATGTCGCTTGTCCAAAATGTGGTCAATCTGCACATCGTGAGACGGATACTATGGATACCTTTGTTGATTCTTCTTGGTATTTTTTGAGATATTGTGATTCTAAAAATACTGAATTACCTTTTTCTAAAGATAAAGTAGATTATTGGATGCCTGTTGATCAATATATTGGTGGCGCTGAACATGCGTGTATGCATCTTTTATATTCTAGATTTTTTGAAAAAGTTTTTGTGGATATGGGGCTGATTGATAAAAAAGCGATTGAACCTTTTTTAAATCTTTTAAATCAGGGTATGGTCATTAAAGATGGTGCTAAAATGTCCAAATCAAAGGGTAATATTGTCGACCCTGATGAAATGCTCAAAAAGTATGGAGCAGATGCATTGAGATTATTTGTCATGTTTGCAGCACCTGTTGATAAGGACTTGGATTGGAATGAGGATGGAATCGAGGGGGGAAGTCGTTTTTTAGCTCGACTTTTTAGATTAGTTAAAGAAATTCTTGCCCGTCCACTTGATAAGAATAAATTTTTACGCAAACTTGAGCAAGTAGAACATGCGACTATTAAAAAAATTACGGAAGATATGGGTAATTTTTCTTATAATACAACTGTTGCTACAGTCATGGAAGCAGTTAATTTTCTATATAAAATAAAAGATAATGCACCCAGAACACAGCTTTTAGGTTTTCTTGAGAATTTAATTATTGCTATCTCTCCTTTTATTCCACATCTTGCTGAAGAGATTTGGCAGATGCTGGATAAGTCTGGCTCCATTATCAATGCCGCTTGGCCAAAATTTGATGCTAAAAAAGCAGAGAAAGATACGCTTGAATTTGTTGTTCAGGTTAATGGGAAAGTTAGAGCTAAATTTGAGGTTGATAAGGACACCGAACAATTAATTATTGAAAACTTAGCTTTCAAAGAAATAAAAGTTCAGCAACATACCACTAATAAAAAAATAGTGAAGCTTATTTTTGTCAAAAATAAGCTATTAAATATTGTGGTAAAATAACAAATAATTTATAGCCTTTGAAATAGAGTAAGAGCAGGGTTTTAATGAAAGATAAAAAGAGGAAAATATGAAAATAAAGTTAGGGATTATTTTATTTGCTATGAGTTTTCTAGGTTGCATCATGGCACCACCTCCAGAGGGGGGGATAAAAAAAATATATCTTAAACCTTTTGGCAACCAAACCGTAGAATATTCTTTGCATACAGAGCTTTTTAAGCTGGTTCAATCTGAGTTTTTAAGAGATTCTTATATAGAGCTTGTGAGTGAAGATCAAGCAGAATATAAAGTATCGGGAGTAATAAGTGGTTATGATTTACGCCCCATTTCTTATAGTATGCAAAATTATGTAGAAAGTTTCGAAATGATTATTAAGGTTAAACTGACACTTGATGATCTCTTGGAATCTGAAGTCGTTTTCCAAGAAACCTTTGAAACCAATGAAATTTATTTTACTAAAGAAGGTAACCCTAATGAAACATTAAGTAATACTCAGCTTGAAGCGGAAACACAGGAAGATGCAATAGATCTGTTGGCAAGAGATATTACGAGAAAGATTGTTTATGCAAAATAAAGTATCAGAATTGAAAATAAACTAAAAGATTGAGTCTAATATGTATAAACCTGTTTATGTTTTACTTGGTGAGAATGAACATGCTAAGCGTGTTGTCATTGCTAATATTAAGCAGCAAGTCATCAATAATGAGCCTAATACCTTTAATTTTAACCTGATTTATGGTGACTCTACCTCTATTGAGGAAATTTTGACTTTAGCAAATACCTTTTCATTTTTGGGCGGGAATCGTTTAGTAATATTAAAAAACTTTAATAAATTAGCTGCAGCCGATAAAAAATATCTCGCTGATTATGCTAAAAATCCGGCCCCAAAAACTTGTTTTGTTGTGCTAGATCATTCCCGACCTGATAAGCGTTCTGCTTGGTATAAAATGTTTGACCAACAGAAAGAACATGTTCAGCTGAAAATATTTTGGTCGTATAAGTATAGGGATCTTGTTAATGTGGTTATGACTACTTTTAAAATGTATGCTAAAAATATTAATTATCAAGCAGCAGAGGTGCTGGGGTCATTACTTGAAAATAACCAAGAATCAATCGATGAGGAAGTAAAAAAAATTATTGATTATGTGGGTGATAAACAAGAAATTTCGCTTGCAGATATCAGAGAAAATATTAAAAAAGGGACAAGTGTAGATATTTATGAATGGGCAATAGCCGTTACTAGCGGAAATAAAACCTTAGCATTGAAACTGTTAAATAATTTTACTCCAAAAACGTTACAAGCTTCGCAACTTTTAATTTTTGTGATTAACGATCGTTTTATCAAAATTTTAAAATATTTAACACTTTTAAATGAAGGGGTAAACTTTAAAATAGCACAAAAATCATTGGGGATTATGTCATTTTTAGACCCTAGGTTTCATCAGCAGACTTCTTTATATGATTTTGATTCCCTGCGTAAGATTTTCGATAATTTAATTGAACTTGACTTTAAAATCAAGACGGGACAAGGAGATCCTAAAATGTTATTAGAGGAGTTTATTATTACGCTTTAGTTTTATATCATTTTTGTATTATCTTGTTAATTTTTGAGGTGTTGTTTTAATCAAAAGTTTTTCTAATAAATTGTAATTCTTTGTCATTTAAGGTTCTTGTTTCAACGGCGATTAGGTTTGCGGCAACTTGAGCTTTATTTCTAAACCCCGGAATAATTGAACTGACAGAAGGGTTAGCAAGTAAATATTGGATAGCCACTTGCGTTAAGCTCTTATTTTTAAACTTTGTTTTTATTTTTTCAAGTTTTGGTTGCAAGATCTCTAGTGATTCTTGAGTGAATTTTTGTTGAGATCTACGGTGGTCACCTGCATCAAAAATAGGGGGGATCTCTGCGAAATATTTTCCGGTTAAAAGACCTTGATTTAAAGGACTGAAAGCAACAAATCCTAGGTTGTATTTATCAATCATTTGTCTAACAAGTGTTTTATTCCTAACAAATTTATCATCCATCATATGCGCCCATGCTTGAATAATACTTGGTTTAATTTTAGGGACTAGCCTTAGAAAATCCTTAGTAGAATACGCGGATAATCCAATTTCCCTAATTTTTCCCTCATCTTTTAATTTTACCATCTCAGCCATTGCTTCATCTAAATAACAATCATTTTTATCAAAATTACCATGATGAAAATAATATAAATCTAAATAGTCACGCTTTATATTTTTTAAAGATTTTTCACATTGTTTCCGAATATTTTTTGCCGTATAGGCATGTTTATATTCGTTTTTAATATAGCCCACTTTTGAGGCAATGGTAACATTATATTTAAAGTTTCCTAAAGTTCGTCCGAGCATTTTTTCTGATTGTCCATTGCCGTAACAATCAGCATTATCAAAATGTCTGACTCCTTGGTCTATGGCAAATAAAATTGCTTCACGAATATCAATTTCATTGACATCAGACCAACCTGAGGCGTAACCATTGTTCCAGCTTTTACCTCCCATGGTCCAACAGCCTAGACCCATCCTCGATAATTTTAGATCATGGACTTTTAAATATTGCATAATTAACCTTTGTTATTTAAGTAATAGAAAAATATTTTATTGTGAAATCTGAGAAGTATTCAAGTAAGAAGCTATGGTGAACATATTACTTGCTACTTTCGTATGCCACAAAAATGCCCCGCATCATTTATGAAAAATTTTGTAACTCTATTTGTATTAGGAATATCAGGAAAATCTTTAAAAGTTGCGATCTTATCATCTAAGGCATTCGTAATTTTAAGTATTTTAATTTTGTTTAAAAAATCGCATTTAAATTCTGTTTTTTCTAAGTATTCTAAGCCATTCATTAAAAAATTTAAAGAGAATTTATGAGAATAAGACTTTGTAAGTTCATCTGCAGCAGCAAGTTTATAAAATTGATTAAGATAATTAGGAATACTTTTATTCAAAAGTCGTTTAATCATTCTAATTTCATGCTTTGGATATTGTCGTCTTATTCCATAGAGAAATAGTTTGTTAGCTCCAAACTTCCTAGCATAATCTGCTGCGAGAGTTGCTCCCATTGACCAACCTAAAAGGTTTGCTTTTTTTGAAGGGAGTCTTTTTAAAAGCCAAGGTCGTTTATTATTTAGAAAATCTTGAATTTCATCAATCACTAGAAATGGTTGCTCTAAATCTTTTATTTCTAGAAAGATAAAATTATATTCTTGGGCAAAAGTAGTTAAGAAATTTTCCCCAAAAATAGTATAATCTGTTGCCCATCCAGGAATTAAAACTAAATCTTGTTTTTTATTATTATCCCGATAAATCATGATTATTCCTTGAGCAAATAACTTGCTTTTATAACTTCAGCCAACATTTCTTTCGTGTGATTAAAACTTAATGAGAATCTAAGCCGTGCTTGGTTTTTTGCAACTGTTGGATAGCGTATAGGTGATACCCAAAATCCTAGTTTTCGCATTTTGTTGGCAACTTTAAGAGCTTTAGCTTCACTCCCAATAATAATAGGGATGATTTGTGTTTCTCCTAGAGGGAGCAATCCTTGTTTTTTTAACTCATTTCTAAAATATTCGGTATTTTTTTTTAATTTTAAAGTTCGTTCTTTCTCACTCGTTAAAATTTCTAAAGCAGTAATATTGGCAGCGATCACTCCCGGAGGTAAGGCTGTTGTAAAAATAAAGCTACGACATTTATTAATTAAATAGGTTTTTATCTCTTGAGAGCAAGCAAAATACGCTCCAAAACTGCCAAGTCCTTTACTAAAGGTTCCCATAATATAATCAATCTCTTGAGGAGTTTCAATGCCTACGGCATGTGCTTCATCAACCATTATCTCAAGATTATATTGTTTTTTAAGAGCAATAATATCTGTAAGAGGGGCAATATCTCCATCCATACTAAAAACCGTCTCTGTTATGACTAAGGCTCGGTCAAATTTTTTGCGTTCTTTTTTTAAAAGCCATTCTAAGTCTTCAATATTATTATGTTTGAAGCGTAAGTATTTTGCTTCGCCTAACTTAAGTCCGTCAATAATACTTGCATGATTAAGTTTATCTGAGAAAATAACATCATTTTTATTAAAAAGTGTTCTAACTAGTCCAAGGTTTGCTTGGTACCCAGAGTTAAAGACTAAAGCCGCTTCTTTATGTTTAAAAATCGCAATGTCAGTTTCAAGTTTATTATGTAAGTTATATGTCCCACTTAAGAGCCTCGAGGCCGTTGAGCCTGTGCCATATTGTTGAATGGCTTGGATAGTTGCTTTTTTCATTAAAGGGTGGGTTGCAAGCCCTAGGTAATCATTAGAGGAAAAGTCTAAATAGTTTTGTCCATCAATAACAATAAAAATACCATCACGCTGTTCGATTTGGTAAATTTTTCTTTCTAAATCAGGGGGTGTTTTTGTAAGTAAGGTCATTTTTATCCGTAGAAATAAAGCTATGCTTATTTCCTACACCTCCGCTCAAAATTTATCGAAATACTATATGTAAAGATAATTATTTGCATATGAGTATTTCAAGTTTTGATAGAATCAAATTTTTTTATTTAAAGCCTAGTCTAAAAAAAGAGGTAATGTCTTAGACATTACCTCTTTTTGATGTTTTTTCAATTTAAACATAAGTATTGTAGTGGGTTATTTTTCCTCTTTAACATCCTCATTATCCTCATCAGAACTTTCACCACCACCACTTCTTTGGCTCTTAGGAAGTGCAATAGTTAAGATCGATTCTTCTAAATTAGCATAGAGGGTCAATCCTTGAGGAATAGTAATATCTTTAAGCCTTAAAATATCACCTATTTCAAGTTCTGAGATATCATAAGGGATATATTTAGGAAACTTAAGTGGTAAAGCAGAGCCTTTAAATTTAATAGTTCGTACTTCCATAACCCCACCTTTTTTTACCCCAGCAGGTAGACCTTCAATTTTAATTTCAGCAACAAGGTCAATAGGTACTGAAAGATCAATAATTTGAAAATCAATATGAGAAATTTCTTGTTTTAAAGCATCAAATTGACGAGTGTTCATAATTGCATGTAGGGGTGTTTCATTCCCAACTTTAAGATCATAGATTACATGTTCATCCAGTGAACTCATTGCTAAATGCATAAATTCTTTTCTATTTATACTCGCAGCAAAACTATCAATATTTTTCCCATATATAACACAAGGAATGTTCCCCTCATTTCTTAGCTTATTCAAAGCGCCTTTTGTTGTTATTTTTCTTTTAGTTACATTAATCTCTAATTGTCTAGCCATTTTTCCAGCTCTCCTTCTTCAGTATTGATGTCTATGTGGGGACAACCCTTAATTTAATCCAATATTATAATTAAAAGAATAATAAATGTCTACTTAAATAATACACTCACTGACTCATTATGATGAATACGCCTGATTGCTTCTGCTAAAGTTTTATCCATTGAAATGACTTTTATTTTATTAATTTTCTTTTTAGGTAAAAGTGGAATTGTATCTGTTATTATTAACTCATCAATGGGAGTATTGTTTAAGTTCTCAATTGCTTTTCCAGAAAGAACTCCATGTGAGCCTACGGCAGAAATTTTATTAGCGCCTTTATTTTTTAAAGCTTTGACAACATTAGATAAGGTTCCAGCAGTATCAATCATATCATCTAAAATAATAATATTCTTGCCAACAACATCTCCAATAATATTCATAACAGCAGAGACATTCGTTTTAGGTCTTCTTTTATCAACGATAGCCAGGTCAAGTCCTAGTTTCCTCGCAAAGTTACGCGCTCTTTCAACTCCACCAACATCTGGAGAGACTACAATTAAGTTTTGAGAAGGTTCTTTTTTAAAGTAATCACTTAAAACTTTTTCTGCTCTTAAATGGTCAACAGGAATATCAAAAAAACCTTGAATTTGTCCTACATGTAAGTCAACAACTAAAACACGATTAGCTCCGGCTTTTGTGATTAAGTTAGCGATGAGCTTTGCAGTTATCGGTACCCTTGGTTCGACTTTTCGATCCTGTCTTGCATAACCAAAATAGGGTAAAACTGCTGTAATTCTTCTAGCAGAAGCTCTTTTTAACGCATCAATAATAATCAAAAGCTCAAGTAAATTATCATTCACAGGAGGACAAGTAGATTGAATGACAAATACATCTTTTCCACGCACATTATCCACAATTTTGACATTAGATTCACCATCAGAAAATTTTGAAACAATTGCTTCCCCCATCCTGACACTAAGCTTATCGCAAATTTTTTGTGCTAAAGCTTTATTAGAGTTACCTGAAAAAATTATTAAATTTTTCATTTTTTTCTCCCCTATAAACTACTTCTATAAAGAGTAATTTAGCTATTTTTTTTTCTCCATTCAGGTTTATTTTTCTGGTGTGACCTTGCGATCGCTAGAGATTTTTCTGGTACATTTTTATTAATTGTTGAGCCTGCGGCTATGATCGAGTGTTTCCCAATAACGACTGGAGCAACTAAGTTCGTGTTACTGCCAATAAAGCAGTTATCTTCAATTACTGTTTTAAATTTATTTTTACCGTCATAGTTACAAGTAATAGTTCCTGCTCCAATATTGACACTATTGCCAAGCTCTGTATCTCCAATATAGCTTAAGTGTGAAGCCTTTGTTCCTTTCCCAATGATAGAGTTTTTAATTTCTGTGAAATTCCCAACCTTAGCCTTATCAAGAATTTTACTATCTGGTCTAATATGTGAAAAAGGTCCAATTTTAACATCAGAACCTATTTTTGCTTTACTTACATAAGAAAATTTAATTTTTGTATTATTTTTAATGATAGAGTCGTTAATAAAAGTATTTGGGCCGATGTCACAAGCCTTTCCGATTAAAATATCTCCTTTTAGCGTCGTTCCAGGTTGAATAGTTGTATCTTTCCCCAGTTTAACAGAGGCCTCAATATATACTTGATCAGGAAAAGGAATATTGACTCCTTTCTCAATCCAATCACTATTAATTTGGGTACGTTTAATTTGGTTGGCAGTTGATAAAGCATTTTTATCATTAATACCTAATATTTCAGAAAAGTCATGCGTAACATAAGCACCAATTTTTCCAGAATTTTGATAAATAATTTTAATTGCATCTGTTAAGTAATATTCATTCTTGGTATTTTTACAATCAACTTGATCAATTGCAGATATTAGTGCTTTAAAATTAAAAACATAAACGCCACTATTAATTTCTTGGATATTGCGTTCTTCATCACTAGCATCTTTTTCTTCAATAATAGCTCCAATATTTCCTGTTGCATCGCGTTTAATTCTGCCATAGCTAAAGGGCGTGCCTGTAATTGCTGTTAAAATTGTTACTGTATTTTGAGTCGTTTCATGTGCGGTTAGAAGTTTCGTTAGGGTTTTTTCAGTAATGAGTGGAGTATCTCCACATAAAACTAAAATATTGCCGTTGAAATCGCTGTCAACTTTAGTGATGCCTGCCTTAAGTGCATCGGCACTCCCTAGTTGTTTTTTTTGTATCGCAAAATCTAAATTTTTATACGGACTTTTCTCACAGTCTTTTTTAACACTATCAGCTTTGTAGCCAATGACAATAATATTTTTTTTAGGTTTAAATTTTTCTACTGTTCTAATAACCCAGCCGAGCATTGATTCTCCTAAAACTTTATGCAAAACCTTAGGAATATCTGACTTCATGCGGGTTCCAGCTCCGGCCGATAAAATAATAGATATTAGTGGTTTTTTATTAGACATGGAAATTTCCTTTATTTTTAAGAAAAAATAAAAGAAATTTCTTAAAAATAAAAATAACGACGAGACAGTTGAATGCATCGCCACTAAAGTAAGTACTTTGTTTTTTTTAATTAAAAATCTATATTAAAATTTTGAAATAGTTAGAATCTAATACAAGGTATCAATTGTTTTAAGAGTAAGCTAAAAAAATCTGGGACGGCTGGATTCGAACCAACGAATATCTGGACCAAAACCAGGTGCCTTACCACTTGGCGACGTCCCAAAATAATTATTTAATAGCTAAAATTTAGAACTTGCCAAAAGATGACGATTCATCTGCAATTGAAGTCGATGATTCCAGTTCGTCGAAAACCGGAGGTTTAGGCATTGGTAAGCCTTCCTCTTTCAATTTTCTTTCATACTCATCCAAAACCTTTTTCTCAATAACATCTCTCATTCCATTATTTACAGGATGTGCAACATCTTTATATTCGCCATCTTTAGTTTTTCTATTAGGCATAGAAACAAACATTCCTTTTTTCCCATAGATAACTTTTAAGTTTCGTACTACGAATGCATCATCAAAAGTGATCGAAGCATATGCCTTTAGTCTGTCTTCATTTTTTAAAAAAATTCTTACTTCCGTAATTTCCATTTTATCCTCCATAATCTATGCAGCTACAAAGTATTCAAATTCCAAACTGAATACTTTTTGTGCTTGTCAGTAAGTTTAATCTTGATGGATTCGGCTGCCTCACTCGAAGAAACAATCCCGAAAACACTAGAACCACTCCCAGACATTAAAGCAGCCTCTGCTCCTAGAGTAATTATTTCTTTCTTTATTTTTTTTACTTTAGGAACTGCTTTAAAAATGCTATCTTCAAATTTATTAAAAAGATAAGTTATGCTACACTTTTTCTTTGATGTTGTCAACTCTAAATTCAAGTTTTTATAAGCATCTTTAGTCGAGATATGCATGTCAGGATAAACTAAAATAATGTTTTGTTTTTGATAACTTCCGATAGGTGTTAGTTTAGTCCCAATGCCTTCTGCAAGCATTCTTCCTCCAAAGATAAAAAATGGGACATCCGCTCCAAGTGCACTAAGGTTTAAACGGGAAATATCTAAGTGCCAAAGCTTTGCCAAAGCTTTAACCGTTGCTGCAGCATCGCTTGATCCTCCACCGAGTCCAGCACCAACAGGGATATTTTTTTTAAGAGAGATATTTACTCCCTCGGTTATTCCAAATGTTTTACGCACTAGCTTACAAGCACGAAAAATAAGGTTATTGCTAGCGACAGGAATAGCAAAGGGCCCCGTTATTTTTAATCTAATTTCTCCAGAGCCATTAGGAATAATTTCTAACTCATCAGCTAAAGAGATTTCTTGGATTACGGTTTTAATATTATGATAACCGTCAGACCTTTTAGATAGGATATCTAGGTAAAGATTTATTTTTGCATTAGCTTTTACTTTCATTGAATACCTTAAGCTTTTCAGTTAGCTCTGATTTTTCTTTAAAGTTATATTGGAAATCAAGGTACTTAATATTTATTTCCTCTTGGTTGATAATCATTTGGACAGGTAAATTAAATCCTTTTTTTGTTTTTTTAAAAAACAACTTAGCTTCAGGGGATTGAATAGAGGTAACATTTAAGTATTGATCCGTTATAATTTTATAGTTTTGGCTTTGTGTAATAAGGCGGATAAAGTGTCCAAGAAATTTATGTTTTTTAAGCTCATTGCTGGAAAGTTCTAAAATTTGATTAGGAATGTTTTTTCTTTGGAAAATTTTAATTTTGATTCCTTCTTCATGGTTATAGTCTAGTTTTAAGATGATAGAGCCAAACTCTTGTGCGCTTTTAATTTTTAGCTTGGCATCAAAATATATTCTGGACAGAACTTTTAAATATTGCTTATCTTTATTTTTTATTTTATTTTTGGAAAATTTTAATAGTTTTATATTTTGAAGATAGATTCTTTCTACTTCGAGCATTTCTTTTACCAAAAAACTATAATTACTTTGATTTTTTGTGTTGAGATGCATGAATTTAATGGCATTTTTAAAATCATCTAGCAGAAAATAGCGAATAGCAAGATAGAAATTAACTTCTTTATTTTTTGGATTTTTTTTATGCAGTTTTTTTAAAATTCTCAAGGATTTTTTTGGATTAAAATGATCATAATAATAAGATAGTTTTAAAGGGTTTTTCTGATATTTTACTGCTTTTTTAAAGTTTTTGTTGATGGCATAGATTTCTGCAAGGTTTTCATGAATCGTTTTATCGTTTTTGATGTTTTGTAATAGTGAAAATGCTTTATCGTATTTTTTAGCCAGAAAGGCTTTTTGCCCAAGTCTTTTATACGTTAAATCTTTAGTTGTAGTATCCGGTTCTAGTTCTAAAATTTTATTATAGTAGAAGTCTGCATTAATAGGTAAGATATCTTCATAAAGGTTGGCAATATACCACCAAATAATGTTTTTGTAGGCAGAATGTTGTTCTAAATTTTTTAAGTAGTTAATTGTTTTTAATGCATAGTCATCGCTACTTTCTTCAAAAAACCAGATCATTTTTGCTTCGAAAGGCTTCTCAAGATAAGCTTTTTTGAACATTTTAAGAGCTTTTTTAGGATGTCCTTGCTCGTAATAAGCAATACCCTTTAAAAAATTTTGTCCTGTTACTAAGTTAAGATAGCTAAGGGCTGCTTCATAATTATTAAGAGCAATAGAGAGATATCCTAGCATTGTTAAAGTTTCTGGATCACTCCCTTTAACAATAGAACAACCATATTGATATGCTTTATTGAGGTTTCCTGCCTTGACCAAAGAGAAAAAATAATTTTTTTGAAAAGTTTTATTATTTGGAAAACGATCGATTAAATTTTCATAAGAAAGCTGATTCGCTGAAGCTTGGTAGGAATAATCAGAAATAATTTTTTTAATAAAGGAGGAGTAAATATTTTTCTCAGTCAGATGTTTTGCTTTTTTAGCACTGATAGTGATATTAGCATTTAAAAATGTCAAACAAATAAATAAACTTATAAAAAATGCAATTATATTTCTCATAAAATTAATAACCCTCAATTAATTTAGAAAATTTTTTACTTTATAAATTAAAATATTTTACAAAATAATCAGAAAATTACGATTAAAATTTTAATTAAATATCCTTAAAGGCATAAATTAAAGTGATTAGGTATCTGGGGTTTCCCTAAAATACTTGGATTTCAGTAATGTTTTTAGGTTCTAGTCAATAATTATGGTTTTTATGAGAAAAATCTTTAGTTATTCCTTGGAAATAATCATCAAAATAGACTTATATATATAAGCAAATATATATAAGCAAAATCAATGTTTGAGTTCTAAGGTATTTGTTTTGGTAATATTTTTGTTAAGTTAATGATTGTTTTATACTTAAAAGATTTGATAAGCTATATTGACAAAAGTAGCGAATATTTTATAATTATTTTTTAGTAATTTAGATAGACAGTTTTTTTTCTAGTTTCTAGGTGAAAAAATGGAGGATAAATATGGAGACTAAAAGAATTGAGAAATTTTTTGAACTTTTAAAGGATACGGATATTAAAGAACTTTGTTGGGAGAAATCAGGTCTTAAATTACGGATGAAGCGTGCAAATATTTGTGAGCTTTCCAATGAACCAGCACTTGAGTGTGAGGAGTCATCCACTCTTGATGTTTTTGATCAAGAAATTGTTAAATCAAAATTTGTTGGAAGTTTTGCCGATACTAACGGTCGGAATAAAGTTGAAGTTAAGGTTGGAGACCGTGTGCATAATGGACAGCTTTTAGGCTATATTGAAGCTATGAATATTTTTAAAGAGATTGCTTCGGATTTCTCAGGGATAGTCAAAAAGGTCAAAGTTAATAATAAAGATCATGTTGAGTATTCTCAAGAATTATTTTTGATTGATATCAAGTAGTGAATTAAGATCATTTTTAATCGGTTATGGATTTTTGAAAATTATCGTAGACTGGAAAGGTAATTTTTTATTACTTATAATTTTTTTTAGAATAAGGGAAGTTTTATTATGGAGAAAATAGATAATTTAAAAAGGCAAAGAATTGAAAAGCTAGAGCGTATTAAGGAGTTAGGTGTTAATCCCTACCCTACTAAGTTTGAACGAACAGGCTTTGTAAAAGACTTTAAAGCTGATTTTAAAGATAAGAAAAATGTTAAGGTTGCGGGTCGTATAGTTTCTTTGCGTAAAATGGGCAAAGCAGCATTTTTTAATGTTAAAGATTTCTCAGGTAGAATGCAGGTTTATATTCAGCGTGAAGCCGTTGGTGAGGAAAACTTTAAGCTTTTTAAGTGTTTGGATATTGGTGATTTTATTGGTGTTTCTGGCTATTTATTTTTAACAAAAACAGCAGAAAAAAGTATTCATGCAGAAGAGATTAAAGTTTTAACAAAATCATTAAAAGCTTTGCCTATTGTCAAGGAAAAAGAAACTCTAACAGGCGAAAAAATTAAGTATGATGAGGTTAGCGATATTGAATTCCGTTATAGGCAGCGTTATGTTGACCTTAATATTAATGAAGGTTCTTTAGAGGTTTTTAAGAAGCGCAGTAAGATTATTTCTTTTCTTAGAAACTATTTATTGAATGTGGACTTTTTAGAGGTCGAAACACCGGTGATGCAGCCACTTTGTGGGGGAGCTGCCGCAAAGCCATTTGAGACATACCATAATGCACTTAGTATGCCATTATTTTTGCGTATTGCACCAGAGCTTTATCTTAAGCGGATTATGGTTGGTGGTGCTGACCGTGTGTTTGAGATAGGGCGGAATTTTAGGAATGAAGGGATTTCTACAAAACATAATCCAGAATTCACGATGCTTGAACTATATCAAGCTTATGCTGATTATTATGATATGATGGATCTTACAGAATCATTGATTACAGACTGTTTAAAAGTTATTAATCATGGTGAAACCTTACTTAATTACGGTGAGCATGAAATAGATTTTTCAAATTGGACACGGATTAAGATGGAAGATCTGTTTGTGAAATATGCGGGTATTGATTTTAGTTTAATTAATAATTTAGCAGGAATTAAGAAAGAAGCAGATCGCCTTGGTGTTAAGTATGAAGATGACACAACTTCTCAGAAAATTTATGATCATATCTTTGAAGAGAAAATTGAGCATAGACTGATTAATCCTACGATAGTTTATGATTTTCCTAAAGCTTGGTCCCCTCTTGCCAAAGAAAATTTTCATAACCCATTGATTGCAGAGCGTTTTGAAGTGTTTATTGCTGCTCGTGAGATTGGGAATGCTTATTCAGAGCTTAATAACCCTCTAGATCAAAAATTGCGTATGGAAGAACAGGCTCAGGCTAAAGAGCTTGGTGATGACGAAGCTTGTGACGTAGATTATGATTACATTAGAGCTCTTGAGTATGGCATGGCCCCTTGTGGTGGATTGGGGATTGGAGTTGATCGTTTGGTCATGCTTTTTACTAACTCTCAGTCCATTCGAGATGTTATTTTATTTCCGCATTTAAAAAAAGAATAATAAAAACTAATCGTTTTAGTTTGAAACTAAAATATTGTTGAAAGGTGGATGTCTGTTTATTAGGAATAAAAGGAGACGAAATGATCTGTAATAAACCTAAGTATTATTTTTCTTTTTTGATGAAAAAAATTAGTTTAATTCTTTGTTTCTCTTTGTTGATTCTAAACATGAATAATTTTGTTTATGCCAAAGAAGCTTCTTCAGCAATTAAGGAAACTTCTCTTATTCTTCCGGATACTATGGGGAAAATAGTTGCAGTTTTTCAAGGACAAACCAATAAAAAAGTATATTTAATTAATGATTTACATTGTCATTATCAAGTTCAAGCTAATATTGCAGATTTTTTAGATTTCCTTGATGATACTCATCCTCAAGGTTTACTGATTGGAGTTGAGGGAAATAGCGGGCTGATTGATAATAATCGATTTAAGTTTATGCCTGATGGTAGACTTAAAAACAAAGTTATGGATACCCTGTTAAAAAAAGGCTTAATCACTGGCTGGGAAAAATATGCCGATAAGAATAAGTCCGCATTTATTTATGGGATAGAAGACTCCCCTCTTTATCAAAATAATTTTAACCAACTTTACCAAAATTTAACTTATTATGATTTTATTGCTGATTTAAAGAATAAAGTTACAGATATTATGAATAGTGGTAGCCGTTTGCTTTTTTCTCAACCTATTAAAGATTTAGAGCAGCAAAAACTTTTATATGAAAGAGGTGAGATAAGTTTTGATGACTGGATTGATATTCTTCTCGCAGCAAAAAAGGAAGTAAAGGTTGACTTTAATACTACAAACCTTGAGCTTGTTTCTGAAAGTAGTAAAATAAAAAAAATACTTGATTATGAGGTTTTATATGTAGAGGTAGGAGACTTTATTAAAAAACTTTACCCTTATTTAAAAAAACGAGAAAAAGAAAACCTTACTAGATTAAAAACAAAAAACATCCAAGAATATTATCGTTATGTTGGAAAGCTACTTCAAAATAAGCAGATTAGAATTTCTCGTAATTATTATCAATTCTCTAAGTATTTAAAGCTGTTATCATTAGAGGAAAAACTTAATTATTTCTTGATAACAGAAGAAAGCAGTGAACTCTATTATGAAATTAAGAAAAATAGTCAGATAGGACATAGTAAAGAATTAGTATATTGTCAAAGGTATTTGGATTTAATGACCCGTTATTCGCGTAATGAAACGACTGAAAGAGAAAGCGAGCTTTGGGAAGCCGAAGAGCTAGTTTTTTTTGATAGATTGCTTAAACTTAGTAAGCAAATAAGTTTAGAAGATTATTTAACTTCTAACCGGCAGACAGTCGAAAAAATAGTAAGCGGAATGCAGAAATTTTATCGTTATGTAAACCAAAGAAATGCTGTAATGGTAAGGAACTTGCTTGAACAAATGGATGCTCAAAATATAGCAGATTCCGTCTTAATCGTCGGTGGCTATCATAGCAAAAAAATTAAACTAATTTTACGAGCAAAAGGTATCAGTTATGAAGAAATACTCGTTAATACTTTGGCAAATACAGAGAGTATTGTAGATATTAAAAAGGCTTATATCGAGAGAATTAAAGAACAAGGAATATGGGCGGGCCTTTCTCCTTTTAATGGTACTCCACAGCTATTAATGAAGTTAACCTACCTTGCTGTCTCCATCCTTAGTGATGCAACCCTCCGGATGAAAGTTTCAAATTTGATAGGAGAGATGCTAAATAATGAAACAATCAACCTTAAAAGTTTACAGAAATGGGAAAAAAGTAAATATTATAGTCAGTTACAAGATTTATTAAGCTCGGGTAATGTTGCTGAGCAAAATAAAAATGACTTAATCAACGCTATTGTTGGGTTATTTAAAGTTTCATCGGAAGTATTTGGGGCTTTGCCTTCTATTATTGGTTCAGCAATTGAAAATTTTGAGAAGTTAAATCTGGAAGTATTGAAATTATCGGAAGAAATAATGAAGAAATTATTAATCAAAGATAATTCTTTGTTAAAAAATAAAATGGTGTTAATTCCTAAACAGTCGTTAGATAAGAAATTTATAGATAAAAGTGGAATTAAAAAAGGATCTTTAAATCTTTCATCTCTCCAAAGTACTGTTGCTAATATTAGAGCAGAGCTGAAAACATTGAAGTATTATAATAAGATGGATAATGTCCAAAAAGCAAAAGTTGAAGCTAATGTTTTGGACGAAGTAACATTAGAGGCTTACCTAAAAAGGGAAATTTCTAAAGATTTAGGACATAAAATAGCTAAAGAGGAAAGTATCTATAATTATCTTGATTTATTTAAGATGCAAGGTGAGAAAAATAAGAATAATGCGACAATGAAGGTGTTAAATGGTCGGCTTGTTTTATATTGTGGTTCTAATATTGTTAAGAGTATTTCAGCAAACTCAAATTTAGACTCTATCATTAACAAAGTAGAGTTTTTATTATGTCATGAGGGGACTGAACGTCATAAGATAATTGAGTTAGAGATGTCGCCAGAAGCTGCGCATCAAGCAGTTTTAGCGGAGGATTTTCATCGGCAGTCTTTTTATCACGCTTTTCCTGCGTTTACAGATTATGTTAATAGTGAGGCGCATTTTAAAGAGGAAAATATGGCATGGGAAGCAATCCATGAATATTATATTGCAGAATATTACTATAAAGGAATAGACGCATACCAGGAAGATAACTATCTAGAAGCAAGCAATTTTTTTGGAGAAATCATTCCCAATGATAAGGATCTCGATATTGTTTTTTCCCAAGATAATCAACATTTAGGTGTATTGATGAAAATGTTTGAAGTTATCCTTGCAATGCGGGGTAATCCTTATATTATTGACAATGATATTCAGATGTCTGCTGATATTTTGAATGTGGTCATTTCTGAGCTAAAGAATTTTTTCTTTAATAATATTGGTAATAATGTTGTTGATCTTATAAAAATTCCTTTATATCAGTATTTAAGGGATAGTTTTTTTAAAGAGTCTTTTGTTATTAAAATGCAGTATTTTTTTACTATGTTCAAAGTAGAGGTTTTCAAGTATGAGGATTTCACTGATCAGGCCAGTCAAGTGAAAAGTATTGTATTTTTATATGTTGTATTGTCTATTATTTTGGATTTTTATAAGGATGATTCAGATGATCGTTTTTCATCTCAACTTACAGCATTAAATGATCATTTAGGTACTATTAATAAATGGGTTTATGATTTAAACAGAAGGGTGGATGCAGATAATACAGAGTTACAACGGGTTTTGGGATGGTGCCAAAAATTGCAAGATTCCCTTGTGATAAAAATTAATCTAATATATCAATCTCAGACTTTGGTGGATCCAGGTGTTCAACAAAATAATTCGAAAAATCAAAGTTCTTTAGTGGTTCATAAATATCAAGGAAATAGCAGTAATTTAGTTGAAATAAAGAGCCAAGATACAGGTGGCTCTAGCGATGATATTAAAGTCGAAAATGAGGAGTATTCATTAGAGAATGGTTATAACGACCTTAAAAGTAACTTATTCGGTGAAATAGAAGAGAAGAAATTCGATATAGTCTCGACCAAATCTTATCAAGAATTAATGATTATTTCACAGGCGAATCATGGAGGTTTATATTTATTAACTCTGTTAAAAATGATAAATACTAATTATAAAAAAACGCCGACTACTGTTTTAGAGTGGCAAGAGGTAGTATTTTATTTGATACTCCTTGATATTTTTCTTAAACTTCCCTTAAATGATATAGAAAGTATTAATAATAAAGTGAGCGCAGATATCCGCTCACATAATTTGTTTCTTGATTTCAATAATCCTAGTTCAGTTTTTATGATTGATAATGATGATCCATACAGAGTGATGTTTTTTGCATTGATTGGATCATCTATAATCTCCCTTCAAAAAGAAGAAAAGTTTAGATATTTTATACAAGATTTTTTAAATATTATAAAAAAAGATGAAAGTGAAGGGAGCAAGACAAAATTTGTAAGGTTAGATCGTGCGGGTCAAAACTTGTATGATGCTTTATTTCTTGACATAGAGTCTGATGATTTTGATTCGAACTCTGAGCCTATATATATCTCTTTGCAAAATTTTTTAAGTCAGAGTAAGTCTTTTCAAGATTTTTTAGTAGGTGTTTGGCAAAGGAGTGTCGCAGAAGATTTTGATGACAGTGAGGAGGATGTCACGGAATGGAAAAGGATTTTTTTAGGTATGATTTTGTTTCCTCTTCTTATTAATGCCCCGGCTTTTGAGTTGATGAATGATAACGAAGTTAATTATTTGGAAGACTGGCAGGCAAGAGTTCAAGATTATAAAGCTCTTTTTAACAAGTTTCAAATAACGGTGAAAGAAATGCTAAAAAAGGCAGTACAGGTTGACCTAAATGAGAATAAGGAAGGTTCGACAGGTAAAAAGCCTTTTCAACGATACTATGGCATATACTTACAATTATTAAAAAAAGTTAACTCCTTAATTTTTATGGAAATACAGGTCGAAGCCGATGAGGATAGTAAGGCAATAGCAAGTGAGCAGGATAGTATTTTTTATATTATAAATAAGTTTACTTATTCACCTAATACAAATGAATCTAAAAGTTCCAGTATTCAAGAAATAAAAGAAGCTAGTTCTAGAAAGAATAATAATGAATCATTAGCTATGGATAATGTGAGTACCCTTCAAGAGGAGATTGATAAGGCGTATAGGCTTGAACCTTATATAATTAGTTGTCAATTAGATTCTTATATAAAAAATACTATTAATGAGCAAATTTTATTGCTTAATGCTTTAAAAAAAAGTAAGCTATTTCTTAGCAATCTAACTGAAATATCAATAGATAATTTTGTGGAATCTGAGTTTTTTGTAGAAGAATTTTATAGTAATATATTATTTCTACTTATCTTCTTAAAAAATATGATTGATATCCCTCGAGAAGAAAGGTCTTTTGTATTCTCTGAATTTGTGGCGAATTTGTTCAAGGAGAGATTGTTTGATAGGATTGAAGCATATTTAAAGGGAGCTAGATATAAGCTTTTTCAACTAGGTATTCCAGCAAATAATGATACTGATTTCCATTATTTTTATCGACACTTTAGCTATTTGATTTTGGTTTCTCAATGGTTTAATAAAATCCACCCTTTGACTTCTTCAAAAGAAGTTAAGGCTATTAGTAATAGCTATGAGGGGGCATTTAACTCAATCGTACGTGCAAATACTTTAGATTATATGCGTAATCTATTGAGGTCGCATTTTACCTTGAGTAAAGTTTGGGCTCGTCACGAAAATAAATATTATCAGTATTATCAAGGCTTGCTATCTCAAATATCTTATAAAATGTTACTTGAGTCTAATCAAATATATTTGTCTCAATTATCTAAACTGTTTTATCAGCAGTCTAATAATATGGATTCTCTCCTGTTTTGTATTATGGATCCTAGTAATATTGAGGATGCATATATATATGTAATCTTGAAGAGTTTAGCAAATACTGGATCTTTTTCTTTTTTATGCAATATTTTGCACAGAGAAAAGGAGGTATATCCACATTATGTTTCTTTAGAAGATCGGTTTCAGAGTACTTTATTTTTATTAATTTTAATTCATGTTTTGCAGGAATATAGTTTGGAAAATCCTAATATAGAGTTCTCTTATTTAAAATTTATGCAAGATCTTAAATTTTTTACTGATCTTTTAAGGAAAAACCTGAAGAAAGATCAGAAGCATTTTAATAAAAGTATGCTTTTAGCATATTCTGATGCATATGCTAAATTATGCTTGCAATGGCTTAATGAAGTTTGTAATAAACTTCCAAATTATGACACAGCGAAGACCCCTAATAATTTAAAAAAGTTAAAAAGTAATAAGCAGCGCAAAGGTAATAATAAAAAAAGTAAAGGTAAGTTCAGTAAAAATAAACAATCAGTAGTCAAAGGTAATAATAAGAAGAAAAAAATAAAGAATAAAAAAGGTCAAGGTAAGAAAGTTAATCCTAAACACCCCCCTAAAAAACAACTTAATAAAAGTGATAAGACTAAAGTTATTAGAACGGATATGCATAAAAATTCAACAAAGTCGAAACATTCTAAGAAAGGAAAGAAGCAGAAAATTAAGAGTGTTGGAAAGTCAAAGCAAATCCCGCATAAAAGTGGAAAGAGTAAAGTTATCAGAACGGATACGAATACACATGAAAATTCAATAAAGTCTAAAGACTTTAAGAAAGGAAAGAAGCAAAAAAATAAGGGTGTTGGAAAGTCAAAGCAAACCCTGCATAAAAGTAAAAAGAGTAAAGTTATCGGAACGGATACGAATACACATGAAAATTCAATAAAGTCTAAAGACTTTAAGAAAGGAAAGAAGCAGAAAATTAAGAGTGTTGGAAAGTCAAAGCAAACCCCGCATAAAAGTGAGAAGATTAAAGTTATCGGAACGGATACGAATACACATGAAAATTCAATAAAGTCTAAAGACTTTAAGAAAGGAAAGAAGCAAGAAAATAAGAGTGTTGGAAAGTCAAAGCAAACCCCGCATAAAAGTGAGAAGATTAAAATTATCGGAACTAATACGAATACGCATAAAAATTTAACAAAGCCAAAACACTATAAGAAAGGAAAGCAGCGGGAAGTTAAGGATGTAGTAAATCAGAAATCTAGTCGAGGGAGTATGACTAAAGGAACGGTCTTTAATAGTAATAAAAAGTCAATAACTCCTATTGGATCTATACTTAAAACTTCTATAATGAATCTTAATGCACAAGTCAATATAGAGCTTAAAGTAAAACTAATAAAGCCATCGCTAAGGTATAATGCGTCAAATGATCTAGGAAGGAACCAGGAAAATCTATCATCCCTGAATAATAAAGTAGATAATGTATTAAATAAACCAACGAAACCACCATTAAAGAAGCCTTCCTTAGGTAATGGAGTAACTCAGTGGGAAAACTCACTAAAATTAAGTAATTCCTTAGGTGATTCGTTCGTGAATCAATCCAACCCATTACTCCCAAATAACAAAGCAGTTGATTCTTTAGGTACTACAATGGGTCCATTCCTCTATAATAATCCAGATAATTTTTTAGCCAAACCAATGAAACCACCAATACCACATAAGAAAATAGTAGATGTGTCAGATAATAAGGAAATGACTCAAGATATAATTGAAAACAAGGTTAAGCCGAACCATGAAATAGTGCTAATCAAACCTACTGTAACCCAGAAAGAACAGAAGAGTGATAGTCAGGTTACTATTTGGAGTGGTAGCAATAGTAGTAACAGTAGTAATATTCAACAATCACTTAGCTTGGATCAAGCAGGGAGTAGGATTAAAAAGCCTTCATGGTTTGTTTCCAACACCAAAAAAGTAAATTTAGCTAAGAAAAATTTTGATTGTTTGTTAAACTCTTTTATTTTTATAAATAGAATGAGGCAGCAATATTTTGACAGTGATACTACTACTACTTCTAATCAATACGGGAATACTCTTTCTATTGATAATTCGAAGTTGTTATCCTTTAAAAATAAGGAAGATTCTATCATCGCATATTTATATGATAATATTTTTTCAGCTGATTTTTTGAATATTTTTGTTGATTTTTATAAGGATAAGCTACCTGAGACAAAGCAGAATAGTTTTGTTCTTGAGGTATTAGAGGGTATAGGTATTCAGAAGGATGATAAAGAGGTTATCACCTACTATATTAGCAGATATATTGAAAATATGGGGAAAAGCAGAGTAATAGATGAAGTTTATCCCTTACTATTTATAATTTTTAGTCAATATTTATTTTTAGGAAATGGTGTTAGTATTTTGTGGTTGACAAATGAGTGGACTCATCTAAAAAAGGAGAAGCCGACTCGAAATCTATCAGCAAATTTACAATGTTTTTTTGCGATATGTTATTTATTCCAAAGAATGGAAAAATATGACAAAGAACGAAAATTTTTGCAACACTTTCTTGGAACTTTAACTAGGAATCTAAAAAGTTCAATCGTCGAATATTTAACAGGGAACTACGAGTATTCTCGTTATATCAAAATACTTAAGTCAGAGTTTTTGATGATAATTATATTAGATATCTTAAGAGGTGATAAAAAGGCTCAAGAGCTAGATGAAGATTTAACTAAGCTATCAGCCAAAGTTTTTTTGATTCTAAGGCTTATTGAGAAAAATAATAATCTATTACCTCTTTATAATCCTTATTTTTATCATATAGTGTTGCCTCCTTTACTCTTTTCTAGTTTTTTGTCTAAAAGGTGGGAACAAGAATATAAAAAAAAGGAGGAAGCTTATAAAAGTATCATATCTCCTTTTACGGTGATTTTAAGTAATATTTTAGCTAATTTAAACAACAGGACTCAGTACCACCCTTTATCCCGAAAAGATAAACAAAATATTAAACAATTTATTCAAAAATTTAACCCTAATATTATTCTCCAAGGTACAGAGACACAGGTGTCAATAGTATCGAAGATATTTAGCAAAAAGCTGTTTATTAATTTTGAAAATAATAAAAAGTGGCTTACGAATAACTGGAGTGATTTGAGTAAGAATGCAACTCCTAAAAAATTAAATTTTTTTATAGACACATATATGTTTGTACAGAAAATCGCAGTTGTTGATGAATGTCAGCAATTTTTAGTTTTTATTTTAGAGGAATTGGCATCTTCCAAGCAGGGAAATTTATCGTACTCTTATGGCTTTGCAGAATTATCAACAAGTTCTTTAAAAGATTATCAAGAATATTTTTTAACTTTGATATTAATATCTGTTTTTCAAAGAATACCTGAAGATCAAAGAATAGCCGAAGTAATTAAATGTTTAGATGACTTTTTTGGGTATAGCCTTTTTACATATCAATCCTTGTTTTGTAGTATTGATAATATTAAATTATATACTGCGGAAAAAAAGATAGCTAACTATCAGCAGTTTTCTAATTTTTTGCTTAATAAAATTTATGAAGTTCAGAAAGCAAAGATAGCAGAGAATAAGAATAACTTGATAGGTGATTCTAGCGATGTGTTAGAGAATAATAGTGATTTAATAGATGACTCTTACGATATTTTAGAGGATAATAAAAGTGATATGAAGTATGATAATATAGATATTGAATATATTAATAGTGATCGATCCTCTGATTCTAATTTATGGAAGACCAATTCTCCTGAAGAAAAACTGGCAAAGCTATTGCAAAAAGATAGGCGAAATAACCCAAAAAAAGTTATTACGATAACCCAAGATAGGGGCCATTATTTTTTTAAACATAATGAAAGCAAGAAAGAGGCATATAAAGTTGGCTATTGTGCTTTGTATGCTTTAGCAAGAGCTATACTAGAAGACGAAGGCGAAGATATTGATCTCACTTATAGTTTTGATTTTATGCTTATTTGGGAAATGCTTTTAACTTTTTCTGTTGTTGTAAATAATGCGGCTTTTTATGAGAAGCCAGGGACATTCATAGATGCAGGTTCTTTGGAAAAATTTGCTAAGGTGCTGGGGTATGATTTAATAATACAAGAGCGAGATGTTGTTTCTCAAGCGGCTTTGCAACAAGTTGCATCTACCTGGAGAAATGATCTAGAGAATGATTTTCATCGGCAAATGAAAAAGGTAACAGCATCCTCTCTTGGAGAAAACCCTTGGGGTGATGCTAATCAACAGTTTCAAAATTTTTCTACAGTTGCTAATACTCATCAAGTTCCCGGCAATACGGAAAGAGATTACAAGCTATATAACCAGTTTAAAACTTCTGCTGATCAGCAGTCTGGGCCTAGGAATATCTTAGGATTTAGCGATGATGATAGTGTGCTTTTTTATTCGGAGATAGTACAGAAATTAAAGTTTTTACAGTTTATTCCCCATATTTACATCAGGCAATTTGGACATCTATGGAGCATGGAAAATGATTCAAATAATAAGAAATATTTCCCAATAAAAAGAATCTCTCATTTTAGCGGAGCTGTTATGGGGGTAGAATATTTGGTGGCTAAACTTCCATTAAAACCAGCAATATTGACGCTTAAAGAAATGGAGAATGATGTGCCAAATAATTTTGTACAGATAGGTTATAACCAACAAACACATAATAATAAAGATCAAGAAAGGTTATTAGAACTTGAAGAGCAATATATTCAAGCACATAAAGTTCCTTTTGGTAATTTTGAGGATAATTTTAATTTTCAGAATATTGACTTTTCTATTGTTGTAAGGGATGTGATGCAAGATATTACTGAAGTTAATAGTGATAAAGGATTTAATTTTCAATTGAATCGGTTGCTTGATTATGAATCGACAGAAAAGGAGTCCTTAGACCTTGAGAGAGTGATGGATATTATTTCGTATGCTAAAAAGAATGATAATAAAGAAGTGCTGCAGAAAGAAGCAGTTTTTACCTTGAATATGTTAATTTTATTTGGCTATTTTAAAATATGGGGATACCAAGGGCAAAGAGAGGATTTTAAAAATAATTTTATATCTC
Source organism: bacterium (assembly GCA_024222485.1). Classification (GTDB taxonomy): domain Bacteria; phylum RUG730; class RUG730; order RUG730; family JAAEPJ01; genus JAAEPJ01. The sequence goes on from JAAEPJ010000494.1 coordinate 32,580, forward strand.
AATTTTTAACGCATGAAGATCGTGAGCTTAGTGATGGTGGAAACCATGAAAAAGCACTGAGAAGTAGTGGCGTATTGCAAAAGCTTGTTTATGAAAGTAGAGCTAAGATTAATGCTTTAATTAATAAGATTAGAAGTAAGGATGATGAGGAAGAGAGTATCGGAGAGTTGAAGTTATTAGTAGAAGAAATTCTTGCTATAGCCGCACAAGCTGTACAAGTTGAGGATGGTAATACATTGAGTGTTGAGAAAGAGGTAGGTGTTTTTTTTAGCCCTGATCTTTTTAACTATCAAAAGCTAGAGTTGGGTTATTTAGGAGTAGAATATCCTGACTTAAATAATAATAATATTTCTAGAATTAGAATGGAAAGACTTGAAAATATGATTAAAGATGCTATTTATGTCAGTGATGAGTTCCAAAATTTACCTGCTAAGTTTTTAAATTTATTAATTTCTTTTCAAGTAGAAGTTGGTTGGCAATATTTGAAGTTAAAAGTTAATAACGAGAATCAAACAGATGAGCAGCTTTTAAAAACTGCTCAAGAAGAAGCGAGGGTAGTTTTTTGGGAGAAAAAAGGAAGTGATTTGTTTGAACTTAACAGGCTTAGAGGATATTTATCTATGTTATTAGATATTGAGAAAGGGGAAAAAAAGGTATTTACTAGGTTTGAGGTCCGTGCGATAAAATTGGGAATGATTAAACTTGAGAAATATCTTAGAGAGGAAAGGATTAAGCATGGAGTTAATAAAGAATATACAGAAGCTAACCTTTTTAAGTATTTTCCTAAGATAAAAGCAATACTTGCTAAGCATCAAAAAGGCTCGTATCGCAGTATCCTTTTACCAATTAATAATGAGATTTATAACACAATTGAAAATAAGATCAATAATGAGTCTATGGGTACAGAGATTTATTTGATGGGAGTATTGTCTATGAATGACTCTCTTTTAACGAATGTAAATATTAAATACATACCTAATAAGGAGTTTTTGAAATATATTATGAGCAAGGAAGCAAGCTTAGTTGATAAGAAACTATTTGCAGCTTTTAGGAAAAGTGGACAGATAGTAATAGCTAGAAAGGATGGTAAATACTTGGCGTGTGATTTGGCTGTAGGCGGAAGTATTCAGAAAGAGCTTCTTGGTTTCAATAGTAATAGAATGAATATTTTTGATAATACTGTTTTTGAGCAAGCGGAACAGGTTGAGCACATAGCAGAAAGTATTAATATTATTTTTGATATTATTTTGGCACAACAAATTAAATCTTTAACAGCAAAAGAGGATATACAAGAAAATAATGCTATGGATAAAATAGAAAATATGTATAATACACTAATTAAGAATACTGTCAATAGTAAGAATATTAAGCAAGTAAAATATCAAGATCTCATTAATATTTACTTAGCAACAAATAGTAAGATCAATATTTTTGAAAATGTGCCTAACCCTAATTTTATCATAAGAAGTATTATTCATGAAACGGCTGAAAATGGATTTACAGTATGTCGAAAATTTGAAAATAATAAGCTTATATCTCTTGAGATAAGTATGCCGGGGATCCCTAACTATAAATTAACGCCAAATTTTACCTTTAAGATAAAGCAAGGTGTGGTTGCTATGAAAAAAGGCAATCATCTATTATGCGGAGATATTTTAGCTTCATTAATTAATATGTTGCCACCATTTCGTTTGAAACGATTGGAAGAAGAGCTAGAGCTAAGGCAAGAAGATTTAGAATTGATTGAAAAATTTGCTAGATCAGCTTAGAGTAAAGGGGCATTTGTATAGATATCAATGTGAAATAAATGTCAATTATTACATTACTTAAAATATTAAAGAAAAATTTATGAACATATCACTTTTTATTAGTTTTCGTTATTTTTTTAATAAACGCAAACAAATTTTTGCGACATTTATTAATTTTTTATCTGTTATTGGTGTAGCACTTGGAGTTGTCGCACTTATTATTGCGCTTTCCATTATGAATGGCTTTCAAAAAAATTTAACAGAGCGAGTTTTTGCTTCAAATTCTAGTATTAACTTGATTTTATCTTCTGAGTCGCAGACTCAATATCAAAAAATCACACAAGAGCTTTCTCAAGTAAAAGAAATTAAATCAATATCTCCATTTGTCATTGGCAATGGTTTAATTAAAAAAGGCAAATATTCTGCTGCGGCAGTAGTTAAAGGTGTGACGGAAGAAGAGTTAAAAGCAACGAATATTGGTAAATATATTGAAGTCGGAAGCTTTATTAATAATAGGCGGCGTGGTGTGGTTATTGGATCTAAATTAGCACAAGAAATTGGTGTTTATTTGGGGGATGATATTACCTTTATTTCACCGGAGATGGATTTTGCTTCATTTCCTGCCATGCCGGGGTTTTTTAAGTTTGAAGTTATGGGTATTTTTAATACAGGTATTTTTGACTATGATTCTCGTTTTATCTATGTTCAACTTGCTTATGCCCAAGATATTTTTGAGCTTGGGCATAATATACAAGGTTATGGTATTGGAATTGAGGATGTTTATGCGTTTGCTGAGGTTGAGGATTCTATTTATAATGTTTTAAAAAATATGGGAGAAAATGGGGTGACGCGTAGCTGGTTCGAGTCTAATAGTGCCCTTTTTTCGGCATTGAAAATGGAGAAAGTTGTTATGGCAATTGTGCTTTTTTTGATCATTGTCATTGCTAGCTTTGGCATGGTTTCTTCACTTTTTATCTTAACAATAGAAAAAACAAGAGATATTGGTATTTTAAAGACCATAGGTTTTTCTAAGAAAAAGATTAGACAAATTTTTATGTTTCAAGGTTTCTCGATTGGGATTATGGGTGTTATCCTCGGTATTATTTTATCAGGAATTGCTATTTTTATACTTAAAAATTATGAGGTTATAAAAATACCTGAAGATATTTATTTTATGTCAAAGGTTCCCGTTGATTTTAAGTTATTTGAGAGTGTCTTAGTGGTAATTGGCGCAATACTAATTTGTTTGATCTCATCAATTTATCCTTCAGTAAAAGCAGCTAATCAAGATATAATCGAGGCGATTAAGTATGAGTAATGAAAGAATTATTTTAGAGACCAGAGGTGCAAGAAAAGAATATATTTCTTCTTATAATCAAAAATGCCTCGCTTTAGACCGGGTTAATTTAAAGATCTATGCAAATGAAATTCTTTGTATCATCGGTGAATCTGGATCAGGGAAAAGCACATTGCTTAATGTTTTAGGTGGTTTAACACGCCCAAGTAATGGAGAGGTATTTTTTTTTGATCATCGACTGCATGAATTAAAGGATGAAGAATTAGCGCGTATTCGCAACCAGAATTTTGGTTTTATTTTTCAGTTTCATAATTTATTACCTGAGTTTACTGTTTTGGAAAACCTTTTGATGCCTTTAATGCTTACTAAAGATAAAAAATGTTTTGGTTCTATCACAGAAAAAGCTAGAGTTTTATTGAGGAAATTAGGTATTATAGAAAAAATTAATAATTTCCCGAAAGAGTTATCAGGTGGCGAATCACAGCGAGTCGCTATTGCTCGAGCCTTAATTAATGAACCTGATATTATTTTTGCTGATGAGCCAACGGGTAATTTAGATGCTAAAAACCGAGAAAGGATTTATGATATCTTAGAAGAAGTAAATGAGAATTTTTCTAGCTCGATAGTGATAGTCACTCATGATAAAGATATTAAGTTGAAAGATTATAAGACTAAGACAATTTGTTTAAAGGATGGGCAAGTTATTTAGTCTTTCATGTGTTATAAGGATAAGTCATTTTTTTAAATAAAGTTAATAAGGGTTGTCCCGATAAGATATTGTTATAAGGAGATATTTGGAAATGCTAGTTTATATTGATGGGCAGTTTTATGATGAAAAAGATGCAAAAGTGTCGGTTTTCGACCATGGTCTTTTATATGGCGATGGTGTTTTTGAGGGGGTTCGTGCATACAATGGTAGAGTATTTAAGTTGTCAGAACATATTAAAAGGCTTTATGACTCTGCAAAGGCTATTATGCTTAAAGTTTTGATTTCAGAGTCCGAGATGATTGAATCCGTCTTGGAGGCATTGCGCAAAAATAATCTTAAAGATGGCTATATCAGGATTCTTATAACACGAGGCGAAGGTAGCCTTGGTATTGACCCTATTACTTGTGCTCGATCCAGTGTAATCATTATTGCAGACTCTTTGAACCTTTATCCGGAAGAATTTTATGAAACTGGTTTGGCTATTATCTCTGCATCTGTGAGACGAAATTCACCAGATGTTGTTAACCCTAAAATTAAATCTCTTAATTATATTAATAATATAATGGCTAAGATTGAAGCAAGACAAGCAGGTGTCCTTGAGGCGATTATGCTGGATAGGAATGGTTATGTTTGTGAATGTACGGGCGATAATATTTTTATTGTGAAAAATGGAGTCATTAAAACTCCACCAGTTTATTTAGGTGTTTTAAAGGGGATTACCAGAGATTTCGTTATTGAGATTGCTAGAGATTTAGGCTATATATTTCAGGAAGAAATTATGACACAATATGATATTTATACAGCGGATGAGTGTTTTTTAACAGGAACAGCTGCGGAGGCAATTCCTGTTGTCATGGCAGATTCACGAGAAATTTCTAATGGCAATGTTGGAGAGGTTACCAAAAGTATTATTAAAGAATTCCGGTTAAGAGTTGCTCAAGAAGGATGGGAAATTTAAAAAATGTTACTTTCTTATAAATGGTTACAATCTTTTTTTTATGATTCTGGTCTATCAAATAAAACTCCAAAGGGTGTTGCAGACCTTTTGACTTCTAAGGGGATTGAAGTGGGGTCCGTAGGGCTTTTTGTTCATCATTTTACAGGTGTTGTGGTTGGAGAAGTTATTGAATGTTATAAGCATCCAGAAGCGGATAAACTTTCTCTTTGCAAAGTAAGTGATGGGGCAGAACATTTTCAGGTTATTTGTGGAGCAGCTAATGTCCGTGTTGGTATTAAGGTTGCATTTGCTAAAGTTGGTGCAGTTTTGCCAGGAGATTTTAAAATAAAAAAAGCCAAGATTCGAGGTGTTGAGTCTTTTGGGATGATTTGCTCTGAAAAAGAATTAGGGTTGAGTGACGAGTCTGAGGGTATTTGGGTTTTACCAAATGAGCTTGAGCTTGGTTTAGATATTTGTGATTTTATTGAGTTAAATGATGATATTTTAGAAATTGAAATTACCCCAAATAGAGGTGATTGTTTAAGTGTTTTGGGTTTGGCTCGTGAGGTAGCAGCAGGTTTTGAATTAGAGTTTAAACTCCCTGAGATTAAATTTGCTAAGGTCGAAGATAAAACAAGTACGCTTACTGTTATGATTGAAAATAAAGATTTATGTCCTAGTTATAAGGTCGTTATCATCGATAATTTTGATTGTGGAGCAACGACTCCTATTTGGATGAAATCACGGCTTTTAAAGGCAGGGCTTAGACCGATTAGCCCCGTCGTTGATATTACTAATTATGTTATGTTGGAGGTGGGGCATCCTATGCATGCCTTTGATTTAGGAAAACTTGAAGGGGCTAAGTTGGTTATTAGGAATGCTAGTATCGGTGAAAAAATTATTGCTCTTGATGGCGATCAATATGACTTGACTCCAGACGATCTTATCATTGCAGATGCAAAGAGACCTGTTGCTATTGCTGGCGTTATGGGGGGATTGGCAAGCAGTGTTACAGCTGAAACTAAAAGCATTGTTTTTGAAAGTGCTATATTTGACTCTAGATCAGTTAGAAAAACGGTTAAAAGGCTAGGTCTTTCATCTGAGTCATCTTACCGATTTGAACGAGGTGTGAGTCATGAAATAAGTCAGCTTGCTATAAATACTGCGGTATTTTTGTTGCAAAAAATTGCTCAGAATAGCAGAATCGTACAGCAAGAAAATATAGCGGCTAAGCATTTTAAAGAGAGTAAGATCGATTTAAGAGTTTCTCAAGCTGCAAGAATAATAGGAAAGATTTATTCTCCAGACGATATTTATAGACTTTTAAGCCGTTTGTGTTTTCAGTTGAGTCCAAAGACTGAAGATGTTTTTGAAGTGATTGTTCCATCTTACCGCAATGATATTTGCTTAGAGATTGACCTGATTGAAGAGCTTGCACGATTGGATGGGTATGATAATATTGCGAATAAGCCGATTTTTATTTCTCCATGTTTTGATAAAGATGCGAATGATAAATGGAATGCAATTCATGAGGTAAAGCATTTTTTTAAAAGTATTAATTTTTATGAGGCTGTTAACTATTCTTTTGTTTCAAAGAAGAAAGTAAGTTCGGACTATTTATCCATGGATAAACAGTCCGAAGAGCATCAATTTTTTAAGGTTATTAACCCCATTTCAGCCGAGGAAGAATATTTAAATACTTCAAGATTACCTCGATTGCTTGATAATGCTGTTACGAGCCTTAATCGAGGCGAAGAATCCATAAAATTATTTGAATTTGGTAAAAGTTTTTACAAAGTAACTAGTGATTCAGAAAAGCTTGAAGAAAATGAGCGATATAAATTGGCATTAGTGATATCAGGCAGTCAAGATGATCTTTATTGGCAGGATGAGGCCAAGAAAGTAGATTTCTATTATTTAAAAGGTGTAATTGAGGCTTTTTTAGTTCATTATGGAATAAAGGATTATTTGATTACAGATAATGGAATTTTGATTGATGGGAAGAAGGTTGGGGTTATTAAACGCTTAGAAAAAGCCAAGACAGAACTTTTTGTTTGTGAGTTTGAGGCAGATTTTTGTTTTGCTGGAAAGAGAATAGATAAGTATCAAAAATTATCGATGTTTCCAACAATTACTCATGACTTGTCTCTTATTACGAAAAAAGACTTGAACTATGCGGAGATTAAGAGGATTATTTCTCAGGTAGGAGGGAAATTATTAAAAAATATTAAAATTTTTGATGTTTATCAAGGAAAACCTTTTGCTCCAGATTCTAGAAATATTTCCGTGAGACTTTATTTCCAGTCTGATAAAAAAACTTTAGAAGCAAAGACCGTTAATTTTTTACAGAAGAAGATTTTAATGGAGCTTGATAAAAATTTGGGCGTGACCTTAAGACCTTAAAAATCGTTATTTTTTTATGTTTTCTAGATTAAAGGGATGAACATTGGATAGATATTTACCTAATTACTTGATTTATTTAATCCGTATATTTTTTTTAAATATTATTGTTTTTTTTATGTTTCGAGTAATTTTTTTTACGGTACATTACTCTTTAAATGCACCTCATCAATTTACAGAAATTTTATATGCATTTTTAAATCGGGGGATAATGTTTGACCAGAAAATTTCTGCGATTATGATTGCCGTTCCATTTTTATTTTTGTCATTATTATACTTAGTTAATCTTCGCAGTAAGTTTTTAGAGAAATTTTTCCATGTCTATCTTTGCTTGTTAATTTTCATTAATATTTTTATTTTGGTTTTGGATATTCCTTATTTTTCTTTTTATAGTTCTCGGCTTACCCGCGTTATTTTTAACTGGATGGCGACTCCTGATCTTGTTATTGATTTTGTTTTTTCAACTCCTTTTACAATCCTAGCTTTTGTTTTAATGCTAGTGCTTTTATTTTTTAGTGTGAAATTATTGAATAAAATTTTCTATGCTAGTTACACTCATGATTCTAAGATTAAATATAGCCTTATAAAACGAGGCGTTTTTTCTTTTGTTTTTTTAGTTTTATTAGCATTGGGGATTAGAGGTGAGTATAAATTCGATAGCCATCCTTTTGTGATTAAAGATGCGTATTTTTCTAAGAATGTTTTTGTTAACCAGCTATCTATAAATCCCATTTTTTCTTTTTTTGATAGTTTCCGTTACAAAATACCCGATTTTTTTAAGGATAAACAAGTAGCTATTGAGATTGTCAAAGAGGAAATGGGTTTTAAAGATACCCCTTTTAAAAACCCTCTTGCCCGTAAGGTTAATTTTAGTGGTCGGGCTGAAAAGTATAATGTTATTTTAATATTTTTAGAAAGTTTGAGTCGTGATAAAATGGGGGTATTAACGCCAGAGCTTAATAAGCTCACTCAAGAAAGTTTGTACTTTTCTAACTTTTATGCAACGGGACAGCATACTTTTGCAGGTCTTTATTCTACATACACAGGTCAGCCTATCATCTGTGGCAAAAACCCGATGTATGACACCAACAGCTCTTCTTTGAAGTACAGTAGCATGATTTCAGTCTTAACACAGAATGATTACGCCACCAGTTTTTTTTGTACAGGTAAAGCTAAATTTGATAATATGCATACATTTTTTACAAATAATGATATGGATGAAATTTATGAGGAGAAAGATTTCCCTCGTACAAAATTTAAAAATAATAATGGTGTTTATGATCATGTTTTGTTTGATTTTGCTTTGACTAAAATAGATAATTTTGTCAAAAATGATCAACCATTTTTTACAAGCCTTTTGACAATTTCGACCCATAAATGGAACCCTCTGATTGATATGCAAGAAATTGGTTTTATTCCGAAAGCTAAAAAAGCTGAGGATATAATTTATGAATATGCTGATTGGGCATTGGGTAGGTTTATGAAAGAAGTTAAAACTAAGCCTTGGTTTAATAATACTCTTTTTATTATTCTTGGTGATCATGGTCAGGTTTTCTCTGAGATTAAAACTTATTACCCTATTCCTTTGAGTTATCACCGTGTCCCTTTATTATTTTATGCTCCAAAGATTTTTGATAAGCCTAAAATAGATGCTAAGCTTGCCTCTCAAGTAGATATCTTTCCTACTCTTATGAGTATTTTAAAGATTCCTTATGTGGATAGAACATTTGGGGTCAATTTATTCAAAGGTAAGCGTGAGTATGTTTACATCTCAGCGGATGGTTTAGAAGGTGTGCTGAATGAAGAGTATTTTTTTATTACTAAGCCAAAAGAACAGCGTTTTTTATATAAATATAATAATAATGATCCCCGTAATTACTTAGATGATCAGCCTGAAATTTCTAAAGAAATGGAAAGAAAATTACTTGCTAATTTAGAGACAGCACAGTATCTCATAAGTAATCGTTTGATAGGTGATGAGGAGGATTTTTTATCCTGAATAAAAAAGAGACCCTTAGCCGAACTGTCACTTTTTTTATTCAGGATTTAAACTTATTTTTTCCCCATACCTACTTTTTGTGTTTTTTGGAGTAATTTACCTTCTGATTTAATTGCTGGAGCAATTACCATATCAACCATTTGCATTTCTTTAATATTTTTTGCACCAAGAGACCCCATGCTGGTTTTGAGAGCGCCTGCGAGATTTTGAGAGCCATCATCTAAATTAGCCGGACCAACTAAGATTTGTTTAATGGTGGCATTTACGCCAACACTGACTCTCGTTCCGCGTGGTAAATTTTTATCAGGAGTTGCCATCCCCCAGTGATATCCTTTCCCAGGCGCTTCGAAAGCTCTGGCAAATAGCGAGCCAACCATTACAGCATCTGCACCACTGGCAAAGGCTTTACAAATATCTCCACCGCTATCCATCCCTCCATCTGTAATAATTGAGACATATTTCCCTGTTTTTTTAAAGAAATAGTCACGAGCAGCTGCACAGTCAACCGTTGCTGTTACCTGTGGGACTCCAATCCCTAAAACTCCACGAGTAGTGCAGGCTGCACCAGGTCCCACTCCTACTAAGATACCAGCAGCGCCCGTCTCCATTAAATCAAGTGTAGCATCGTAGCTGACACAGTTTCCTACAATAACGGGGATATCAAGGTTTGAGATAATATTTTTGAAGTCGAGTGATTCATAGGCAGAAGATTCGTGTTTAACTGTGGTGACGGTTGATTGGATGATCAGAATGTCCGCACCAGCTTTTTGAACAATTGGACCATATTCTGCTGCTTTTTTAGGCACGATTGAAACAGCACAAATAACACCTGCTGATTTAATTTCTTTCACTCTTGCTGCAATTAGTTCATGTTTTACTTCTTCTTTATATAAATTTTGGATTAAAGCTGTTGCTGTTTCAGGGGGTGCACAAGCAACTTCGTTTAGAATTTTTGCGGGATTTTTATAGCGAGTTTGTACACCATCTAAATTTAAGACGGCCAAACCGCCAAGCTTCCCCATTTTTTGAGCAAATTTTATATCGACTACACCATCCATAGCTGCGGCTATAATTGGAATGTCAATTTTTAAATTACCGATTGTCCATGAGGCATTTACATCCTCAGGGTTAATTGTTAAAGCACCCGGAGCGAGTGCAATCTCATCAAAGCCATATGCTCTTCTTACTTCTCGATCTTTGCCGACAAAAAAGCCCATTATGTCCTCCCTAGAATATAAAAACATGTGAATATGACAGGTTAAATTTTATCTGTCAGTTAAAAAACAGTATATATTTTTTTATCTTTCATTAAAGATGGTGTAAAAGATAATTTTATAGATGATGTGTTCCTGTACTGCCAAAGCCACCATCATTACGCGTTGTCTCATCTAGATCTTTAACGATTGTCCATTCAATTTTTTCGCATTTTTTAAGAACAGCTTGAGCAATTCTCTCACCATTAGTAATATTAATTTCTTCGGGGTTTGTGTTATGGATAATAACACAAATCTCTCCTCTGTAACCGGCATCAATGGTTCCGGGGGTATTTAATAAAGTGATTCCACGCTTTGCCGCCATCCCACTTCTTGGTCTAACTTGAATCTCATAGCCTTGAGGTATTGCAACGGCAATTCCTGTAGGCAGGGTAACCCTACCAAAGGCAGGGATGGTCACATCATCGCCCATGTTAACTAAATCCATTCCCGCATCACCATCGTGTTTATAGTGAGGAAGCTTTGTTCCCTCTCGTAAAATTTTTATTTTTACTTGCATAAGATTATCCTTTATTTTTAAAGTATTTAATATGTTAAGGAAAGTTAGAACCATTCTGATAAATTTTGAAGAATACAAAAGACTATAATTTTAGCGAAAAATTGTCAAGATTTTTATGCATATTATTATGTCAAAATAGCAGCTTTTCTAGAGGGGTAAAGATGCTATATACTTAACTGGGGATAGATTTTTTTAGTTAAATTGACTTTTTTAGGCATGTTGAGATATAATTAATTTGTCTTAGTTTTTGCACGCAAAAGGATAAGCCTAGCGAATATTTTTGTAACGGTTAAGTTCCAATCATTTAATAGCTTTATTTCCTTAAAAAAGCAAAATAAAAATTTAATATTTATAGGGGGAGTAATGAAAGAAATAAAAACAGTAACTATCCTTGGTGCTAATGGGTCTATGGGCTCAGGGAGTGCAGCCATTTTAGCAGGGTTTGGTGGCATGAAAGTGTATATGTTGGCACGCACTTTGGAGAAAGCAAAGGAAGGGATTACCAAAGCTGTTAAGTCTATTCGTTCTGATGTAATTATTGAGCAAATGATTCCCGGGACATATGAGAGTGATTTAGAGGTTGCTATTGAGAATTCTGATTGGGTTTTTGAGCTTTTAGCGGAGGACTATGCTGTAAAAGAATCCATGCTTCAGAAGATTAATAAATATAAAAAACCGGGAACTGTCGTTTCGACCGTTTCATCTGGTCTTTCTATTTCAAGGTTAGCGGCTAATTTAGATGAAGATGGACAAAAAAACTATTTCGGTACTCATTTTTTTAATCCCCCGTATAAGTTAGTTTTATGCGAGTTGGTGGCTCATCCTGGTTCAGACTCTGTGCTTTTTAAAGAGTTTGGAGGGTTTTTAGAAACTAAGTTAAGAAGGGTTGTTGTTTATACGGAAGATAAGCCGGCTTTTGCAGGGAATAGAGTTGGGTTTCAGCTAATGAATGAGGTTGCTCAGTATGCTAAGCAATATGCAGATAAGGGTGGAATTGCTTTGATGGATGAGATTTTAAGCGGCTATACAGGTAGGGCTATGGGACCGCTTGCAACAGTCAATTTTGTCGGCTTAGATGTCCACAAAGCTATTGTAGATAACCTTTATGAAACCACGAATGACTTTGCTCATGAGACTTTTAAGATGCCTGAGTATTTTGAAGAATTGATTAATGCGGGAAGCCTTGGTTTAAAGTCTAAGGTAGGACTTTATAAAATAGAAAAAAATGCGGATGGTAGTAAGACTAAGTTTGTTTATAATATTGAGACACGTGAATATGATATTTGTCCAAAATTTAATATTCTTTTTATTCAAGAAGCAAAGGCTAAGATCGGAGATGGAGACTATCAAGGAGCGTTAGACATTATTAAGAATGCTGAAGGTTTTGAAGCAGAACTTTGTCGTTATTTTTTAGCAAAATATATTAGTTATTCTCTCTCTTTAGTAGGCGAAGTTGTTGAGACTAAAGAAATGATAGATATGGCGATGGGTTTTGGTTTTAACTGGGTTCCAGCTTCAGCATTGGTAGATTTGCTTGGAGGAGTGGCGGCTGCTAAAGAGTTCTTGAAAGCTGCTACAGTGGAAATCCCTGACCTCTTAGAAGAAGCTCCTCTTGATCAAAAATTTTATCAAATTAATGATATTTTGGATGCGCGCAGCTTATTTAGAAGCAAATAACTTGAAAGTTTTATTATTAAATTTAGGAGATTTACAATGAATAAAAATATTTATATTTTAGGTGGAGAGCAAACAGATTTTCAAAGAAACTGGGCTAAAGAAGGAAAGTCCTTTGTGGCGATGTTAAGAGAAGTTGTTGATGATTCTTTGGCTAAAGTTGATATTGATTATGCGGAATTAAATACGCTAAATAAAGCAAATGATGTTGCTGCTTTTATTGGTAATTTTGCGGGAGAACTTTATAATAAACAAGGACACTTTAGTGCTTTTTTTACAGAAATTAACGAAGCATTTTATGGGATGCCTTGTGGGCGTTATGAAGCTGCTTGTGCTTCAGGCTCAATTGCTTTGGAAGCTGCCATTAATAAAATTTTGTCTAATGAGATCGGTTTAGCTTTGGTTGTAGGCGTGGAATCAATGAAAACAGTTAGTCCTAGTGTTGGTGGCGATTTTTTGGGGACGGCTGCTTACTACGATAAAGAAGCAAAAGGTTTGGACTTTCCTTTCCCAAAACTATTTGGTAAATTAGCCGATGTCGCTTTGGCAAGATATAAAATAGATGAAACTAGATTTATGGATGCTTTAGCTGAGATTTCTACTATTAACTATGCGAATGCGAAGAGAAACCCGAAAGCACAGACTAGAAATTGGTTTATGAACAAAGAACATGCTTCTAAACGGGGTGGCGAATTTAATATGGATGTCGGTGGTCGTATTTGTATTACGGATTGCTCGCAGGTAACAGATGGGTCTGCATCTGTTTTTTTAGCATCAGAAGAATACGCGGAATCTTATGCAAAAAAGCGGGGGATTTCTTTAGCGGATATTCCTGTTATTAAAAGTTGGGCAAATAGGATTGCTCCTTTAACATTTGATAAAAAGGTTGCAGAATCTAAAGGTCAGCCTTATATCCTGCCATGGACAAGACAGGCTGTTTTAGATGCGTATAAAAAAGCAAACCTTAGTGTGGATGATATTGATCTTTTTGAGACTCACGATTGTTTTACATCTAGTGAGTACGTGGCGATTTCAGCATTTGGGATTACTGAGCCAGGGAAAGAACATGAGGCTATTGAGGAAGGCATTATTGATTTTAAAGGCATTAAGCCAATTAACCCTAGTGGTGGGCTAATTGGTGTCGGACATCCTGTAGGTGCGAGTGGGGTAAGAATGATGCTTGATATTTATAAACAAGTTAAAGGTGTGGCAGGAGATTATCAAGTTGAAAATACTAAGAATGCTTTAATGCTTAATCTCGGTGGATCAGCAACAACTAATATGGTTTTTATCGTAGGGAGGAGTTAGCGGTGAGTTTTTTAGAAGATATAGTCGCTAAGGCTAAACAGGAAAGTAAAACAATTGTTTTACCGGAAGGGTTTGACTCAAGGATTCCTGAAGCAGCAGCGTTAGTTAGTAAGTCCTGTTGTGCTAAAATTGTTATTTTGGGTAAAAAAATAGATATTGAAAAAGTAGCGCCACAGATCGATGTTGCAAGCTTAGAGAATGTTATTTGTTTGGATTATTTAAATAGTCCTAATTTTAGTAAATATGTTCAGAAATTTTATGAGATGAGAAAAGCTAAAGGTATGACGATTGAAAAGGCAGAAGATATCTTGAAAAATCCTCTTTATTATGGGGCAATGATGGTGAAAGAAGGGGAAGTGGATGGTATGGTAGCTGGTGCTGCTAATTCTTCTGGAGATACCATTAAATGCAGTTTATTGACAGTTAAAATGGCTCCTGATGTTGAGCGGATGTCTACGTGTACTATTTTAGTCCTGCCGAATCAAAAGTTTGGGGAAAATGGTTTATTGATTTTTTCGGATACAGCTATGTATGAGATTCCTAATCGTGAAGAAATGTGCCAGATTGCTCTTTCTTCCGCTAATTTTTTTGAGATGTTAACGGGGAGCAAGGCTAAAGTAGGTATGCTTTCATATTCAACTAAGGGATCAGCTAAAAGTGATAGTGTGACTAAGGTTATTGAGGCGACTGAGCTAGCTCAGCAAAAGAATCCTGAGCTGCTCATTGATGGTGAGCTGCAGTTTGACTCTGCTATTAGCCCTGCTGTAGCAAATTTGAAGGCTAAGTCTAGTGATCTTCATGGTGAAGCGAATGTCTTAATTTTTCCGGACCTAAACTCGGCTAATATTGCTTGTAAAGTTGCGGAGAATTTAGTTCCCGCAGAACTTTATGGACCTGTTTCTCAAGGTTTAGCTAAACCGATTAATGATGTTTCAAGAGCAGCGAGTGCCAGTGATATTATGGGAATAATTGCCATTACAGTGATTCAGGCTCAAAACTTGAAAAGCTAAGTTTTTTTATTCTAATTTATAGGAGGATGAAATATTGTCAGATAAAAATTTAATTTTAGTTATTAATCCGGGTTCCACATCGACCAAGATTGCCTTATTTGAGGATGATAAGAAAATAATGAGTGAAGATATTGATCATGATTCAAAAGAAATAAAGTCATTTGACACTATTTATGGTCAATATGAACTAAGATATCAAGAAATTACTAAGTTTTTAGCTAAAAATTCAGTTGATCTTAAGAGCTTAAAGGCTGTTATTGGTCGAGGTGGCTATGTGAGACCTGTTCCTTCTGGCACATATAAGGTGAATGCTTTAATGTTAGAAGAGCTTAAAACGGCTAAAAACGGAGAGCATGCTAGCAATTTAGGAGCTATCCTAGCTTCTGCTTTTAGTGAAGAATATCAAATACCTGCTTTTATTACGGACCCAACAGTCGTAGATGAAATGAGTGAGGTTGCTAAAGTAAGTGGTTTGCCAGAATATAGAAGACGCAGTCAATGGCATCCTCTTAATCAAAAAGCTTGTGCTAGACGAGCCGCAAAAGAGCTTGATATTCTTTATGAACAGTCCCGTATTATTGTCGCGCATATGGGGGGAGGGATCACTGTTGGTGTGCATGAAAATGGAAAAGGTGTTGATGTTAATGACGGTCTTTTAGGTGATGGTCCTTTTTCTTTGGATAGGCCCGGAGGATTACCAACTATTGCTGTGATGGATATGTGTTTTAAAGAGGGAGCAACTTATAAAACTGTCAAGCATAAACTTTTAGGCAATGCGGGATTATTTGCTCATTGCAATACGGTGGATGCTCGAGTGGTAGAAAAGGCTATTAATAATGGTGATAAAGAACACGAAGTTGTTTTCCAAGCTTTAGCTTATAATATTGCTAAGGAAATTGGGAGTTGTGCTACAGTCTTGAAGGGAAAAGTTGATGCGATTGTTTTGACTGGCGGTTTAGCTTATAATAAACTTTTGATGAGTTATTTAGTAGAAAGAGTTGATTTTTTAGGCAAGATTATTTTTTATCCGGGTGGTTATGAGATGGAAGCTATGGCGGAGGCGGTTACCAGAGTATTAAAGGGAGAAGAAGTAGCTAAAGATTATAATTAGGAGGAGGACTAGGGAAAATGTTAGAGATAAAAAAAATTGCTATTTTAGGAACGGGATTAATGGCCCATGCTATTGTACAAGAATTTGCTCAAAATGGTTATGAAGTGCATATGATTGGAAGAAGTGATGCTAGTAATAACAGGGCTCTAAAGAATATTGAAACTAATTTAACAAATTTAAAGGATAAAGGGCTTATTAATGAGGAAGATATTAAAGCAGCATCTAATAATATCTATACACATCTTAGAATAGAAGAAATGCCTAATGATGTAGACCTAGTTATTGAGTCTGTTTTAGAAGATCTTGACCTTAAACGAGATTTATTTAAAAAAATTGAAAGCCTTTGTTCGGAGAAGACTATTTTAGCAAGTAATACCTCCTCTTTTCCTCCTAGTCAAATAGCTAAAGATTTAAAAAATCCAGAAAGGTTTCTTAATACTCATTATTTTAACCCTGCTTATTTAGTTCCTTTAGTTGAGTTAGTAAAGACGGAAAAAACAGAAGATAAGTATATTGAGATAGTTTTTGATCTTTATACTAAAATTGGGAAAAATCCCGTAATACTTAAAAAAGAATTTCCTGGGTTTGTTGCAAATAGACTGCAAATAGCGATGTTGCGAGAAGCTTTGCATATTGTTCAGAGTGGTGTAGCTACTGCCCAAGATGTTGATACTGTCATTAAGTCTAGTATCGGGCGTAGATGGGCTGTTGCTGGTGTTTTTGAGGTTTGTGAACTGGCAGGACTCGATTTGTTTAGTAAAATTGCTAAAGAACTTTTGCCAACGATGGATTCCTCTACGGAGGTTTCTCCTTTAGCGATTGAGAAGGTTAAGGCAGGTGAGTTGGGCGCTAAGACTGGTAAAGGGTTTTATGAATGGACCCCAGAGAGTATTGTTGCTTTGAAGAAAAAAATAGCAGACCATCTAATCGCTATGAATTCATAGCGATTAGATTTATACTAATAATATCTAAAAGCCTTAAATATTTTTAGTTTTTTTTAAAAGAATTTGAATTTTAACTTGATTTTGGATTTTTTTTTGTTATTACTTATCTAAAGAGGTGAGAATTTATTGAATAAGATATTGGAGTTAGAGATATGGAAAAAGAATTAGAAAGTTTACTGAAAGAAGATAGAGTCTTCTCTCCAAGTGCTGAATTTAAAAAACAGGCAGCCGTTAAAAGCCGTGAAGAGTATGAAGCTTTATATAAAGAAAGCATCAATAATCCTGAGGGGTTTTGGGGAAAAGTAGCAAAAGAATTGCACTGGTTTAAAGAGTGGAAAAATGTTTTGAATGAAGATGAGCCACCTGCTTATAAGTGGTTCGAAGAAGGCAAAACAAATATCGCTTATAATTGTGTGGATCGATATATTGATACGCCAAAGCGGAATAAAGCAGCCATTATTTGGGAAGGTGAACCTGGAGATTCTCGTGTTTTAACTTATTGGGATTTATATCGAGAAATTAATAAGTGTGCGAATGTTTTAAGAAATATGGGAGTCAAAAAAGGAGATAGAGTTATTATCTATTTACCAATGATTCCTGAGCTGGCGATTAGTCTTTTAGCTTGTGCGAAGATAGGGGCTATTCATTCGGTCGTGTTTGCTGGATTTTCTGCACAATCTATTAAGGATCGGATCATGGATTGCGGTGCAACATTTGTCATTACGGCCGATCATGGTTGGCGTAGAGGTAAGTTGTTAAACCTTAAAGATATTGTTGATGAAGCTGTTACTGATTGTGTAAATATTAAAAATATGCTTGTGATAAAACGCTCTGAACATGAAAAAACTAGTTGTCATATGCAGAAAGGTAGAGATTATTGGTATGCTGATTTGATGAATGATGCGGCAGTGACTGCAGAAACGGAAGAGATGGATAGTGAAGATATGTTGTTTTTACTGTATACCAGTGGGACAACAGGTAAACCAAAAGGGATTGTGCACACGACTGGCGGTTATATGGTTTATGCTTATCTGACAGCGAAATATATATTTGATTTAAAAGAGACAGATGTCTATTGGTGTACGGCTGATATCGGTTGGATCACAGGTCATTCCTATGTAGTATATGGCCCTTTGTTAAATGGGGCTACCTGTTTGATGTATGAGGGGGCACCTGATTATCCTGATAAAGCACGCATGTGGGAGATCATTGAAAAATATGGAGTAAGTATTTTTTATACGGCACCTACGGCTATTCGTGCTTTCATGAAATGGGGAGATGATTGGGTTAAAAAACATGACATATCTTCTTTAAGGTTATTAGGCACTGTGGGTGAATCTATTAACCCTGAGGCTTGGATGTGGTATCACCGGGTTATTGGGAATGAAAAATGTCCTATTGTGGATACTTGGTGGCAAACAGAAACAGGTGGAATTATGATAACGTCACTTCCTGGTGCGGTGGAGACAAAACCGGGTTGTGCAACACTGCCATTTTTGGGGATAGAGGCAGGTATTTTAGATGCGAATGGTCAGGAAGCTGATACGGGGTTTTTAGCAGTTAAGAGTCCTTGGCCAGGAATGTTGCGTGGGATTTATGGTGACGATGAACGCTTTAGGGCAACCTATTGGTCGAAGTGGGAGAATACTTACTTTCCGGGTGACGGTGCACATAAAGATAAGGATGGTTATTTTTGGCTACTTGGTAGAGTAGATGATGTTATTAATGTTTCTGGACATAGGCTGGGAACATCTGAGCTTGAGAGTATCTTTGTTGCGGATAGTGTTGTAGCTGAAGCTGCAGTTATCGGGATTAAACATGAAATTAAGGGACAGGCAGTTGTTGCATTTATTAGTTTGAAAGAAGGAATAAATGGCGATAAGACTTTGGAAGGGAATCTGAAAAAGTTAATTTCTGAAAAAGTTGGGAAGTTTGCCATGCCTGAGCGGATTATTTTTTCTGGAGAATTACCGAAAACAAGATCAGGAAAAATTATGAGAAGATTATTGCGAGATATTGCAGAGGGGAGATCAATGGGGAATATTACGACACTAGCGGATAGTCAAGTTGTTGAGTCATTAAAAGAAAAGTATGAAGAAGATTAAGATATTTTAAAAAAATAGAAAAAAAGTTTTTGTTTTTTTAGTTAACCGTTTTAAGTAAAGAGTATTTTATACTTTGTAATGCTTGAAATTTTTATATAAGGAGTAGAAAATGAATAAAAAAGAAGTTTTAGAAATACAGTCTATGCCGGCTGCTAGTGCCAGTTATGGTAAGCCACCCTACAGATTTATTGATCGTGAGTATTTTATTGTCAGTTATCAAGGAGACCCAGAGTTAATTAAACAGGCTGTTCCTGAACCATTAGTACCTGACGGCTCAAATACTGTCCTTTATGAATGGATAAAAATGCCAGATTCATCAGGTCTTGGTAGCTACGAAGAGAGTGGCGTGGTGATTCCCTGTACTTATGAAGGAGAAGCTGTAAACTTTGTGGCACAGATGTACTTAGATAATGGACCTGCTATCTTAGCTGGGCGAGAGATTTGGGGGTTTCCTAAAAAGTGGGCAAGACCTTCTATGCGCATAGAAGAAACAGAAACTTTGACAGGGACGCTTGATTACAATAATATTCAAGTTGCTTTAGGAACCATGCCTTTTAAATATGAAACGCTAGATCATGGGGATATGGTAAAGGCTGCGACGAAAACAAATGTTAACCTTAAACTTATTCCAGATGTTGATGGCACGCCTAAGGTTGCACAGTTGGTTGCATATAATCTTTCTGATGTAACGATTAAAGGCGCTTGGACAGGACCAGCACAGCTTCATTTGATTCCACATATCAATGCTCCTGTTGCAGCTATTCCCGTACAGAAGATTAACAGAGGTATTCATTTTAATGCAGATATAACTTTGCCATATGGGAGAGTTCTTTTTGATTATTTAGGGTAATTTATAATTTTTGAGCTTTGTAAATTTTTATTTTTGTGCTATGGTTATCTTTTTGTTTGAGCAAGATTAGCTTGACAATAAAAAAGCAAAGTGGTATTTTATGTTGATATTTTTGATAAGCCTCGGAACTTATGTAAAAATTGTAGAAAGTTGAGTGTTTTTTTGACATGCTTTGGCTTGTCAGATCAAGAAAATTTTAAAAGGTGAATTTAATGAGAAAGACATATTTTACAAAAGAGACAGATGCTGTTAAAGATTGGTATGTTATTGATGCAACAGACATGGTGCTTGGAAGGTTAGCGACTAGAGTTGCGAATGTTTTAAGAGGTAAGCATAAACCAATGTTTACGCCAAATGTTGATACAGGTGATAATATTATTATTATAAATGCGGAAAAAATTAAGCTTACAGGTAATAAGTTGACTCAAAAATTGGCATTTAGGCATACAGGTTTTCCTGGTGGTGCGAAATTTGTGCGTTATGATAAATTAATGGCAGAAACTCCTGAGCGTTCAATTATATTTGCAGTCAGGGGGATGTTACCTAAGAATAAGCTTAGAGATAGATTTATGAAAAAACTACATGTTTATAAAGGCATAGAGCATCCACATGAGGCACAAAGACCAAAGTCGTTAGATGTTATGGGAATGAAATAAGGAGAGCTTAAAAAATGAGTCAAGTATGGGGATTAGGAAGGCGTAAATCATCAGTTGCAAGAGTTTTTCTTGTTCCGGGTAAGGGACAAATTCTAATTAATAAAAAATTGGGTGAAGATTATTTTGGTGGGATTCATAGGCTAGTGGAAGATTTAAAATCACCTTTTGAAATAACTAAAACACTCGGAAAGTATGATATTAAAGTTACTGTTAAAGGTGGCGGAACAACAGGTCAGGCAGGTGCGATTAGGTTAGG
Source organism: bacterium (assembly GCA_024222485.1). Taxonomy (GTDB): domain Bacteria; phylum RUG730; class RUG730; order RUG730; family JAAEPJ01; genus JAAEPJ01. The sequence continues at coordinate 53,357 of JAAEPJ010000494.1, forward strand.
GGTTGCAAGAGCTTTGGCTAAGATAGATGAGGCTAATCAGAAAATTTTAAGAAAAGCAGGGTTTTTAACGAGAGATTCTCGTATGGTTGAGAGAAAAAAGCCGGGAAAACCAAAAGCAAGAAAAAGTTTCCAATTTTCCAAAAGATAAGAGTAATTTGTTTTTTAAGGATATATATTATATGCGTAAAATTATAGCGAGTATTTTATTTTTTGGTTGTGCAACTAGGGTGGGTGACTTTACTGTAATGTCTACTGTATGAATATTAAGAGTAATATTCATACAGTAGAAAATAAAAGGGTCATTGGTAAAGATACTGCTCATATAATTTTTTTCATACCAACGAAAAGAGCACCTAATTTAAAGGAAGCGATTGATAATGCAATTGAAAAAAAATCAGGAGTCGTTGGACTTGCAGATGTGACCTTGAAAAGAGGTTTTTGGTATATTCCAGGTCTTTATGGGAAAGATTACTATGTAGTAGAAGGTAATCCTATTATTGAGAAATAATATTTTTGATTTTAAATTTAAGAAAGCGGCAATTTGTAAAGATTGCCGCTTTCTTAGGGTTTTGGGGAGCAGGTTAAGTTTGTAAATTTTTTACTATATTTTGTTTTCTATCGAGAGAGATCTTTATGAAAAAATAAGGAGTAAATTCTTGGATATAGCAGGTTCTATAATAGCAGGCGCCTATATAAGGAGGATAAATAATGTTATCTAGATTATCTAAAAGATCAGCATCTATTGAAGCATCTGTTACCTTGACGATTTCAAGTACAGCTAAGGCATTAAAAGCAGAAGGTCATCCTGTTATTTCTTTTGGTGCAGGTGAGCCGGACTTTGATACTCCTGAGTATATTAAGTTTGCTGCTAAACGAGCGATTGATGATGGGTTTACTAAGTATACGCCATCTGCAGGAATCATTGAGCTTAAAAATGCTATCTGTGAAAAATTGAAAGTTGATAATAGTTTAGACTATAACCCATCGCAAATTGTTGTTTCTAATGGTGCTAAGCATAGTCTTTACAATGCAATTTTTGCAATATGTGATGAAGGGGATGAAGTTATTGTTTTTTCTCCTTATTGGGTGACTTATATCGAGCAGATTAAACTTGCGGGTGCTGTCCCTGTGGTTGTGGAAACTAAGGGAGCGGATAACTTTAGAATTGATTTTGCTAAACTATTTGAAAAGATCACAGCAAAGACCAAGGCTATTATTATTAATTCACCGAGTAATCCTACCGGTGTAGTTTATTCTGAAGAAGAACTAAAGAAGCTAGCAGATATTGCAATAGCAAAAGATTTTTATATTATTTCTGATGAAATTTATGAAAAGATTATTTATGATGCCAAACATTTTTCGATCGCTATTTTTAGTGATGAAATTAAAGATAGGACAATTGTTATTAATGGTGTAAGTAAAGCCTATTCTATGACTGGGTGGCGGATTGGTTACTTGGCAGCGCCACAGGATATTGCGAGTGCTATTAATAATGTTCAGAGTCATATGACATCTAATGCTGGCTCAGTTTCTCAGAAAGCTTCTTTAGCAGCAATAAGTGAGGAATATCTTTTTGAGGAAAATAATATTAAGTTTCAAGAAAGGCGTGATTATATGGTTGAAAAACTTAATTCATTAACAGGGCTTGAATGTCCTACCCCTCAGGGTGCATTTTATGTTTTTCCTGATATTTCTAAGTATTTAGGCAAAACGGTTGATGGGGAGAAGATTAATAATACTGTTGATTTTTGCAGGTTGTTGTTGGAAAAAGAAAAAATAGCTGTTATCCCTGGGGATGCGTTTGGAGATGTAAGCTGTATTCGATTTTCCTATGCAACAGCTATGTCAGATATTAAAGAAGGGTTGGACAGGTTTGAGCAGTTTTTAAAGACTATAAATTAATTATAGTTATAATAGTTGATATATTTGTATATTTTTTTTGTGAGATAATATATAAAATGAAAAGGACTATTCATTATATTGAATAAGAGTTTAAGGAAAAACTTAAAATGGAGGGTAATTATGGCAGATAAAAAAATTTATATAATTGATGTAACTAATAGAGATGGTGTCCAGACAGCTAATCTTGGGCTAGCTAAGATGGAAAAAACAATGTTAAATATTTATTTGGCGAAAATGGGTGTTTTTCAATCAGAGTTTGGATTTCCTGTGACAACGCATGAGACGAATTATTTACAAGCTAACCTTGCACTTGCTGAGCAGGGGGTTATGCGAGGGATGCGTTTAAGTGGTTGGGCGCGTGCAGTTAAAGAGGATGTCATTGCCTCTAAAAAGATGGTGCCGGGGCTTAAATACATGAACCTTTCCATGTCGACTTCTGATCAGATGATTGAGAATAAGTTTAAAGGCAAGGTTACGCAACAAGATATTATTGATATGTCATGTGAGGCTGTCGTTACAGCTAAGGAAATGGGTGTTGAAGGTATTGGTGTTAATGCTGAAGATGCTTCAAGAACTGATATCGAATTTTTGACAAAATTTGCTATTGCTGTTATGGAAGCTGGTGCGGACCGATTTAGATATTGTGATACATTGGGGTATGATGATCCTTTTAGTATGTATGATAGAATTGCACATATTGCTAAACATTCACAGATTGATATTGAGTTACACTGTCATAATGATCTAGGGATGGTTGTAGCGACTAGCGTTGCTGGTGCTAAAGCTTGTATTGATAATGGAGTGAATGCGTACATTAATACAACGGTTAATGGGCTTGGTGAGCGAGCAGGGAATGCCGATTTAGTTTCTGTTATTTTAGCACTTCTTAAATCAAGCGGTTTTGGGAGAGATGAAAAGTATCAGCTTGATGAAAATATCGATCTTGCATTTGCTTGGAAGATCGCAAAGTATGCTTCTTATGCTTTTGGTGTGCCAATTCCTATTAATCAGCCGGGTGTTGGACAGAATGCTTTTGCGCATGAGTCTGGTATCCATGCGGATGGAGCATTAAAAGATAGAAGAAATTATGAGCTGTATGATTTTGAAGAGCTTGGTCGTGGTGAGGCAGAGGTTGTTGAGACTGGTAGACAGATTACAACGGGTGAATATGGTGGGATCAAAGGTTTTAGAAATGTTTATGGTGAAATGGAAGTTAATTTTGAAACGGAAGACGAGGCAAAGAAAATTTTAGAGCTTGTAAGATGTGCGAATGTTCATACACAAAAACCTTTGATTGAAGATGAGCTTTTGTTTATTGCTAGGCATCCTAAACAAGCGAAACAAATTTTGACGGTTGCACCGTAAATTTTTTAGGGTATTAAATTAATTTTAGCTTCTGCTGTTTAAAAGTAGCTATAATTTATTTAGATTTTTTGGTTTAATGTTTTTAAGTTTTTGTTATTTTAGTTGGGGCGGTTAGCTCAGTTGGTTAGAGTACTTGCTCGACACGCAAGGGGTCGGTGGTTCGAATCCACTACCGCCCAATTTTTAGTATTTTATATGGCTACTTATCTATAGATATAGAAAAGTAGCTCTGCTACTATATCTCTTTTTATTTTTGAAATTTTATTTTGCCTTTAAGCTAACCAGTTAGAAAAAATATATTATAGAAACCTATTATTTTTCCTTAAGTAGATACTCTAATTTTAGCGTTATTTTTAATTATCTTATAATAAAGGTAATAACATTATAAAAAATGAGGAATCTTGATGAAACACATCCCTGTTTTAATGGCTGAAGTTATTAAATTTTTACAGATTAAAGAAAGTATGCGGGTTATTGATGCGACTTGCGGAGCAGGTGGGCATAGTCATGAGTTTGTTAAGTTAGTTGGGGAATCTGGGCAAGTTTTTGCTTTTGAAAAAGATGAGAAATCTTTTGAGGCATTGCTTGAGTACTTGCCGGAAGCTAAGTTGTTTAATAAAAGCTATACGGAAATGTCCGTTATTCCTAAGCCTGTTGATGCTATTTTGTTTGATCTTGGTGTTTCTTCTATGCAACTTGATGAGGCAGAGAGAGGATTTTCATTCCGTAAGGATGGAGCATTGGACATGCGATTTTCTAAGAAACAGACTAAGACTGCAGCTGAGATCGTTAACAATTATTCTTTTTTAGATTTAAGAAGAATAGTTAAACAATATGGCGAAGAGAAAAAGGCAGCTAAAATTGCCAGACGAATTTGTGATGCACGAGCTAAACAAAAAATTTCTACAACCTTAGAGTTAGAAAAAATTATTTATATGCCTAATTATAGCGATAGAAAACATCCGGCAACACGGACATTTCAGGCACTTAGAATTGAGACTAATAGTGAGTTATTGACTGTAGAGCGAGGGATTGAGATAGGCATTAGGATGTTAAAGTCTGGTGGTAGGCTTGGGGTCATTAGTTTTCATTCCCTTGAAGATAGGGTTGTGAAGAATAAGTTGAAAGAATTTTTGGGGAGCTGTTCTTGTCCTAAAAATTTACCAATTTGTGTTTGCGGGAAAAAGGCTGAGATTAGAGTTCTTACGAAGAAGCCAATATATCCTAGTTCTCTGGAAGTTAAGACAAATAGACGAGCAAGAAGTGCTATTTTCAGAGTCATTGAAAAATTATAACACAGCTTCGCTGTTTAGGGGTTTAACGCACAAAGATTTTTTTGTTTCTTTTTTTTAAAAAAAAGTTAAGATTAGATAAAGAAGAATATTTAGGAGAAAATTATTTATGAAGATAAATATTAAAAAACTAACAAACCAAATATTTTTATTGGTTTTATTCTCATTTATGTTTAATATCTGCCAGCAGTTTAGCTATGCAAAAACATCACCTTTGGTTCAGAATAACGGGATATTCCCCAGCACTCTAATGAATAAATTGGCTACCTTTAAAGGCAGCCAAGATAAAAAAATCTATATCATTAATGATTTACATTGTAACTATGAGGTACAAAATAAGATCGCTGGTATCTTAGATTTTTTATCAGAAAAATATGTGGATCGGTTATTGATCGGTGTTGAGGGCAATAGTGGGCTTTTAAATCAAACAAGGTTAAAGATGTTTTCTGATGGAGAGGTTAAAGCGCGCGTTCTTAAAGAGCTCCTAGCCGCTGGAGTTATCAGTGGCTGGGAAAAACATGCCTCAAATACTAATAAATCTTTAATTTTTGGAGTCGAAGACCAGAAGCTCTATCAAGCGAACTTTAAATCATTATATCAAAGCATGGGTCATTATGACTTTGCCGTAATTTTAGAGCAGAAGATTAAATTAATTTTAGAGATAGCACAATCAGCATTATTATCGAAGCATGGGCGAGAGCTATTAGCTCAACGCCGTTTATATTTAGAGGGTAAACTTAAGTTTAAAGCTTGGGTCGAGATATTACTGGCTGGTAAAATTTCCAATAAAATTAATTTCACTACCCCACAGCTTGAGCTATTTAAGAATTTGAGTCACTTAGAAGACCGAATAGATTTTAATCTGGCAATGTTAGAAACAGAAGATATTGTAAAAAATCTGGCTGTTTTTTTAACGAAAAATGAAAGGCAAGAGCTGAAAAAGTCTCAGGCAACAAGTATAAAAGTATATTATCATTATTTAGCAGAGTTATTAAAAGCTAAAAATATTATCCTGAAAAGAGATTATTTCCATTTTAATTTATATTTAAAACTGCTCAAAATGAAAGAGCAGCTTGATTGGTTTAAGTTGAATGAAGAAGTCAAAGAACTGTATTATGAGATCCAAGCTAAACATGAACAAAGAATAGCGAAAGAACTGATCTATGTGGCTAGATATTTTGATTTAATGATTCGTTATTCCCGCAATGAAACGAGCGCACGAGAGAGTGAGTTATGGCTGGGTGAGCAGGATGGGTTTGTTCCAAGATTAAAAAATTTGATTCAAAAATTATCCATCAAGGATTATTTGAGCTTAAATGAAGGATTACTAAAAGAAGTTTTGGTAAAGATCAATCGGTTTTATCTCTTAGTTAATGCTCGTAATGAAGTAATGGTTAATAATCTATTAAAGAGTATGCAAACAAATGACAAAGATATCGGCGCCTTGGTTGTTGGTGGGTATCATAGCGGGACGATTAAAAAGATTTTGAGAAATAAGGGGATAAGTTATGAAGAGCTCATGCCTAGTGTGGATAAGGTTGCCAACTTAGAGCGTAGTCGAGAGGTTTATTTTAGCCGTCTTAAAGAGCAAGGGAAATCTTTTCGCTTTGCTCCTGTTCAAAATATGGCGTTACCTAAGCTGAGCTTAGCATATTTAGCTCTTGGCATGGTTAGTGACCAAGAATTTGTCGGGAATATTATCGGTGTACTTTCAAGGTTGGATAGCAAAAAGTATAATGTTCGATTTTTGAGTGAGCTTGAAGAGTTTATTAAAAGTATCAGTAAGCTTGATGATTCTTTAAAGGGTGAATATAAGATTAAAATTGCTAATCTTAATCAAGAAATTTTGAGTAATAACATTCAAGAATCTTTGCTATTTTTATTTCAAGCGACAAAATCTAGTTTAAATTTTACGGCTTGGACTGGCAAACCATTTTATCTGAATCTGAGTGACTTCATTATTGAGGATAGGCATGGTTTGTTAGCAATATTTAATAATGTGCTTCGTTCAGACGATTTTTTAAATACGCCTATTTTTTCTGCTACAGAAATTTTAACGATGAAAGACTATCTGTCTAAAATTATGTCTTCTGAGAACGAAGATAATCTTGATAATTTAGCTATTAACTGTATGTACTCTTACAGTTTAGCTAATAAAGATAATGCCACTTTAGAGATTGTTCCTGATAAACTGCTTTTAAAACTTTTTTATTCTAATACTTTAAGAGAAGACTTATTAAAGGTTTTTGATGAGTTTAATTCTTTAAGTCTGGAAACCGCAGGAATGGATGATAACGAGAATTTAATAACTCAGAAAGAAGAGTGTCGAAATCTTCTTCGACTCATGATGCTTAACCTTTTAACACATGAAATTTCTGAACAATATAACCAACCTAAATATCTTAAAAATCAGAATAGGGTCACTTTAGATAATCAAAATAAAGGTAGTTTTAACAATGCTCATGAAGAGGTTATCGCTCACCCGATTCACTTACTAAATTATCAAAACATGCTAAAACTCGACAGTGAGTATAAAAAAAAATATAATCGTAAGATTCAGTTTTTGGAAAGTTTTACATTATTAAAAAAAGAGTATACTCAAAAAAAAGATGATCTGAAGGCTAGTTATTTAACGATAAAAATTAATCAAATTTTAAGAGTGAGAAGAAAAGAAATGCGGGACATTGTTATTAAGATTCAAGATAATGCTGCGCTTTTAGGGGTAGAGATGGCTAAGATTATAGAGGAAAATATTATTTATAATATGGATACTAATATAGCAAATTTTATCTATAGGTTATTAAGAGAAGAGCCTAATTCAGAATATTATTTATTTATTGAAATTTTTTTATCAATGTTATTTTTGCATGATACAGATTTTGAAGAAGAACAACAGCGTAATAGCGCGTTAAGAGATGTTGAGGAGCTTTTAGCTCTCCCTAAATTTTTTGAAAAGTTTCAAAAGTTTAAGTATATAAATAATAATTTAATACATAGAATAAATATTCCTCTCCCATCTAGAATAATTGACCTGTTGAATAGCGATTCTGTTAATAATAAAAAGGTTATGAAAGCTGTTTTGCAATCTTTGATAAGTAAAAAATATCTGGGAGTTTTGGAAATAGTTGAGACTGACAGTGAGGTTAATAACCTTGATAATAAAAGTGAGATGGAAATTAAAGTTGACAAGAGTTATTCTAAGGAAAGCCATTTTGTTTCATGGGATATTTTTATGAGTAATAGAGTTTTTCTTAATAACAATAAATATAAGGATGTTTCTGATCAGTATGATGCAGATATTCTTTTTAATGATGATATTATAATCTTGGGTAATAATGATCAATATGCTTTTTATTTTACTCCTAAGTTGGCATCTTTCATAAGAAAATTATATTCAAATGCAGGTAATATGTGGCAATTCAATATAAAAGAACTCAACGCTTGGAAAGATTTTTCTTTTTCTTTTTTAGATTTTGTCATTGAATATGGGAAATATAAAAAGAAACATATGGTTTCGCATGTTACTGTAGAAAATATGAAAAGTCATTATAGTAAATTCCTTAGTACAGAAAGACATCGAACAATGCTTGAAACACTTCGAGACAATTATCTTAGAGTTTATGGCATGTTAGGATCCCGAGAGCTGGAAAGTATGCCTAGACTTTTTCATAATATCTATGGTCAATATATTGATAATAACTATGTCAACCCTCTGATAGATTCCTTGGACAATCAAAAAACATTAGACTCTGTATTTACTTTTTTTAAGCAAGAATCAATGGATAAGTATGAGGTATTTAATATGGACGGCATGGAGATAACCGGTAACTATCTTAATTTTTTTAGGATGAAATTACTAGAGATGAAAGAGGAGATATCTCTAACGAATAAAAGAAAAAAAAATACGCTAATAGCTGAAGGTATCTTAAATAGAAGTATTGTGCCAATCTTATCTGTTGTTATGGCTTTAGCTACATTTTATTTGGTTGCTCAAGGATTAGGTTTAATATTTGCAGTCATTATTATTGTTACTTTGAGTTTTATATTGCTTTTTTTAAATACCAGATATTATAAGTTGCATAAGCAGGTCTATAATAAGCTTAAGAATAAAGATTTTATTTCTCAAGAGTACTTATTTAAAAATAATCCGAAGAAGCTAGCAGATATTTTTTTATTAATGGTAGTTAAACTGGTTATTTTTTCTTTTACGATATTATCTCTTTTGATTATTACAGGCACATTTACTGGTATTTTTTCTGTATTTTTGTTCTCTATTTTTAATATTATTATTTTTGGCTCTATGGGGATATTCAAAAAATTTATAAGTAGCTGGAATTTTTTTAAAAAACATCATCTTGCTATTAATATGATTTTAAATATTGCTGCTATTTTGTTAAGCATAATAATCATGACTCAGACCCCAATTTTGTATATTATCCCATTTTTAATACTATTGTTGCCAAGCATAGTGAGGAATAGTGTTATTAGCTGGAGAAAGTATCAAGTTTTAAAGCTTGATGGTATTTCTAATGATGAGAATTTACGCTTTAAAAGTGTAATAAAGCGAGGTAACAAGAATCTAAGCTCTAAAAGTGTAATGAATGACCATCAACATTTGATTATGCCTCTTCCTTTAAATAACACATCCCACCCTGTGATTGTTTCAAGAAAGTTAGTGTTGGATATGCATGATATAGCTGCTAATGTGATACAAGTGTTAGAGGATGAATCAGGTCGTAACTTGTGTAGTTGTAAGAGGTTGTGTAGACGCAATGAGATTATTGATAGTGTATTAGAGTTGATGCTTTGGGTGATGGTCTATCCAAAGTGTCGAGATCTTTTATATATGGACTACTTACAACTAGAGGAGCAAAGCGAGAAACTCTCTGGTTTTATAAATTATACTTCCCATATTCAGAACACGATTCTAAGGTTTAATAAAGGTAACATCATGAGTCTTGGATCATATGAAAAGAATCTTAATACAAAAAAGTATAGTAAAATGTTTCGTCATCCTGATTTTATCAAGCTAGGGAAAAAGATTTTTGAATATATCAATGAAGATCATATCATATTTTTGCCTGAAGAGGTGCAGGCTCTTCTTTATATCTATATGGATCAATTTAATAAGATATATTTTGAATTGCAATTTAATAAATATAGGATGAATATATCAATAGATAAGCAGGGTGTTTATAATGCTCAGAATATAGATGAATCTGCGAATAGTTATACGGAAAGTGAGGAAGAGCTATTGATAGAGGCAAAAGAGGCAAAAGAGGAAAAAGGACAAAGCAGCCATGAATGGCTACCAATCTATGAATCCTTTGAAAATGTTAAGGAATTAAGCTATTTACTCACTTTACATTCGGATGAAGACTCAGATACAGAAGATAGCAAAACAGAAAATGAGAAAAGCGAACAGAAATTTTTGATAGTAACGAATATAGCTTCAATTTTAGGGAGTTACTTTTTATCTTTATATAATAGTGACGAGCAAGCCTTGCCCGTTGTCTTTAATTCGGATACAGATACGGTTAATGTTAACCATAATTTTTTTGGTAATTTAAAAGACATTAAGATTAGGAATAAAGCTAAATTTAATATTGATGGAGTAGCTGAGGGAGCAGAGCTCAGTTTACAAGATTTGTTACTCAAAACAGGTGAAAATTTTGATGAGATTGTGAAAGAATCTTTCCATAAGTTGAAAGGAACAGCGATTGAATTAGACGAGGAAGAGCGTCCCCGTTTATTAGTAGAAGCTGAAAAGCTTGCATGGGGTAAGATTGATGAGCGAGAAGGAGATGTCAACCTATTTAATTTTACTTATAGTTCAAAAATACTATTTTTATGGGGTGTTGATAGTGATTTTACTTTAAAAAATTATGGGATTAAAGAAATAGAAAAAGCAATAACAAATCTGAGTGAGAATTTAGAGATAGGGCGAAATGAGATTATTACAAGATTTCCAAGGCTTGAGAGGCTCTTAGTGAAAGAGAATGTTACTAGCAAAAATAATAATAAAAAAATACATGATATTTTTCTACCTATAGATGATCTACCTATAGATGAGCTACATATTGTGGATATGAAAAAAGAGATAAGGAGACTAGAAAGGGAAGAGGATGGGCGGATTAAACGCTTTTATTTGGTCGGCAAGGGATTTATTTCTTCATCAATTATTGAGGAACTAACAAAAGCCGCGAATATTTATTATCTACCTGATTTAGCAGAAATGAAGAGGTATCAAACGGATGATTTATTTTTGAGATTAGTGGAATCAAAGAAAGTTATTTTAGCGTATGATGCGGATGCAGGGATGAGTTCTCAGAATAAATCATATATTTTTGGGAATGCTAATTTAGGAGGGATGGCTGGGGCTGAGGTTAAAGGCGAAATTAGGAAACAGCGTGATATGTACCGGGGATCTAAGCTGCCGATTTCTTGTCAGATTTTCACAAAGAAAGTCAATGATATGTTCAAGGTTTACCTGCGGACGAAAAAAGAGGAGCGAGATTCCAAGTTAAATGACGAAGTGTTTGATGTTACTAATGTCATTCGTAAAGGATCAGGGAGTATTAAAGTTAAGTTTGAGATTATGGAGCGTATGAATGGTGTATTTGAAGAGATAATGAAGAATGAAGAAGAGAGTGAAGAGTATATCCAGATAAATTATGAGAAGTTACAGTTGTATTATGCAAAAGCGAATAGAGTTAGTGGTGTGGAAGCGGTGAAATTGCCTTTGTATAAGATGATGGAGTATGTCGAGTATAATAATGGTTTGAGTTTTGTGAAAGAATCAGAGCATTATGAATCGGGAGTAGAACTGGAAGATCGAGTTGTAGGGATTAATTTTGTAGGTGGGATTAGAGATTTTGAGTTTGAGTATACGGCGAGCAGAAAACTGGAGCTTATACTGATGTTAGATAGACTTGGAGCAGGTTTTAAAGATCAGTTGAGTAAGATGCCATTGATTAAGGTTAATAGTTTGTTTGAGGTATTAAATAGCTTCTTACCGCATATGTGTAAGAGTTTTTCTGATGAGATAGCGGAATATGGTAAGATGGATGAGAATATTCTCAGGCAAGTATACGCCTCCGCCTAAGCTAGCTTGGCTAGATTTAATTAATACGAAAACAGCGAAGCTGCAGCTTCGCTGTTTTGCTTTAACGCACAACAATTTTTTTGTAACTTTTTTTAAAAAAAGTTAATGCCTGTATTAATTGTTTTTAGGCAAAGTCTTTTTTTGAGTTTCGCTTTTTTTTATTCTTCGGAATAAAAAAAGTGTTCATTATTTTATAGCGAAGATGTCGCTTTGCTGTTGATCCTTTATTCTTATCAATTTCTTAGCAAAAACTTGATATTCGCTTGTTAAAAAAAAGACACACAAAAGTATCCCCTACCATTTTGTATTAAAAATGATGCGACAGAAACTAGGGTTCTTAATATGTTAGAAAATTAATTAAAAATAGAAAAGTTTAATATAAAAAGTATAATAAAGTTAAGTTTGCCTTGAGCTATCTAAAGATACGATTAAATAAGCCAATAGTAGAAGAAATAAATATGTCTAAAAAAAATAAATTAACTTATATTAGTTTTTTTAGTAGTGCTGGAGTTGGTTGTTATGGCTTTAAAATGAATGGGTTTGAATGTATTTCTACGAATGAGTTGCTCCAAAAAAGATTAGATATTCAGAAATATAATAGTAAATGTAAATATGACTCAGGATATATTTTAGATGATCTAGGCGATAAAAATATTCAAAAAAAACTTTTCAATGAGGTTCTTTTTTGGAAAGAAAATGAAAAAATTAAAGATGTAGATGTTGTTATCGCTACGCCACCTTGTCAAGGTATGTCTGTTGCCAATCATAAAAAAAATAATGAATTAAACCGAAATTCTTTGGTTGTTGAATCTATTAAATTAATTAATAAAATAGAACCAAAATTTGTAATTTTTGAAAATGTAAGAGCATTTTTGAAGACAATTTGCACGGATATTGATGGGGAAGATAAAAGTATAGATGATGCTATTAATTATAACCTTGGTGGTAAATATAATATTTTATCTAGAATTATTAATTTCAAAGAATATGGTTCACATTCTAGTAGAACGAGAACTTTAGTTATAGGCATAAGAAAAGATATTCAAAATATTACGCCATATGATATTTTCCCTCAATTAAATCAAGCAAAAACATTGCGTCAATTAATCGGTGATTTACCCTCAATTAACTAAGATGGGCGAAATATCTGATGATATATTTCATTCATATCGAACATTCCAAAAAAGAATGTTCCCTTGGATCGAAGGTTTAAAAGAGGGGCAGTCTGCTTTTGATAACTCAGATAAATCCAAAATTCCACATAGAATAATAGAGGGCTTAAGAGTATATAATAAAAGCAAAAATGGGAATAAGTATGCAAGATGGTTTTGGGATAAAGAAGGTCCGTGTATCCATACTAGAAATGATATTTTAGCTAGTCAAAATACAATACATCCAAGCGATAATAGAGTTTTTTCTATTAGAGAGATTATGAGGATGATGTCAATTCCTAATACATTTGAATGGGCAAATATTAAAACAAAACATTTAAATGAATATTCTGTTTTAAAAAAAATGGAATTTTTAAAAAAAGAAGAACTAAATATTCGACATTGTTTAGGTGAAGCGGTGCCTACGGGTATATTTAAAAACATCGCTTCAAATATTAAGTTTTTCTCTAATAAAAAAAAATACTTGTCAGTAAAATTAAAAATATTATTTCACAATATCAATTAAATGACACAAAAAATTTAATACTTTTTTTAGATGAGAATTTTAAAAATTATTTCATAGATGAACTTTTTTTAATTGCTGAACTGGCAAATTTAGAGCGGCAAGATTTTTCTGCATATTTCACAAGAAAAGATATTGCATATACTGTTGTTAAAGATTTACCTAACTTTAAACAGAAAAAAATAATTAAAATATTAGAACCCTCTGTTGGTGTCGGTAATTTTTTACCATTGCTAATTGAAAAATTTATTGATAAAGAAGAAGTAATAATTGATGTCTGTGATATAGACTCTAATTCTTTAAAAATACTTCATCCTTTTCTTTGTTTTGTAATGTGTCATTTTCCATTTTCACCTCCTGATTTAAAAGAGTCATTCCTCTTCTTTTTTAATTTATTAACTATAACCTTAATTGCCCAAAATAACAGTTTGAAAATACCTTCTAATAAGTCAAAAATTAATCTTGCTATGAAGATTATCGATGCTTTTATAATTCTAAAGAAAGTCAATCCATATCCATCTCTTGTTACATAATCAAAAGATTTTTTGAAATGGTCACCAATTTTACTAAAGAATACTTCCAATGGGACTTTTTCTTCTTTAATTTCAGGAATTACCATTTGAGATCCATATGTTGCATATTGTCTGTTGTTAATAAAATTAGCAAAATCTCCTTTGTGCTTTGATATGTCACCATCACAACTAGAAACATCACCATAAGCATCAAAGTCAATATATCCTTTTATCATATCAAATATTCCACTTAATCTTGAAATATCCCCATACAATTCACCAGATCCAATTCCTGAAATATTTGTAATATTGCCTCTGATATTTTGCAAATAACCACTTAATTTAGAATGTCTACCATTTTTAATCATCAATTCACCAGTTTTCATATTAAAAAATAAATAAAATAATCTGTCTGCCTCAGATTTTCTATCTCTTAATTTATATTGGTGGACTTTCTCATATCGAGTATTCAAGTTGTCTACTACAATTTTCAAATTGTTCTGTCCAACTTTATTTAATTCAGATTTTGTCAAAGATCGTTGTGCATATCTTCTTGTTTTAGGATCATACACAATTGCATCTAAATAATTAATCTTTTCATTTCCCATTTTTTCACCTCTTTTATTTATTAGAGTCCATCAAACTCTAAAGCAAGTTTACTAAAAGCAAAACATAAATATTATAATAAATATGCTATCTCTAAAAATCCTAAAGTTCAAGCTTTTATGACAGAGTTAAACTATGAATATCTCTTTCCTTTTTTTGCAGAAAACGAACTTATAGCTATTCTTTGTATAGGATAGAAAGAAACAGAGTCAGTTTTTCATACTAAAGAGCTTGAAAAAATTTCTTATCTTATTAAAACTAAAGAGCAAAGTCTTGCTTATACTTATTTTAAAGAAAGTATTGATTCTTCTAAAAACATTGCTAGTCGTATTACAGAAGCCAGTGAAAAAGAAGCCGTCAGTGAATATTTACTCTCATCAATGATGCGCCTTTTTAACTCTAAGAATATGTCAATTTATTTATATAATAAAGATGATAAAGTTTTTATTTGTAATGGTGCAAATGGGTTGGATAATAAAAAATTAACAGAAATATTTGACAGCAGTTATTTTATTAAATTCATGCGTGATACAGAACAAATTTTAATTCATAAAGATTTATCAGAAAAGTTTAGAGATTTTAAATCTCAAGATTTTCAAGAGATATTTGAGGTTTTTAAAAATCTGGATGCAGAAATTATTTTACCATTGATTTCCTCAGAGTTAGTTGGGTTTATTTCTATTGGCAGGAAACGAAATAATACGAAGTATACCTCTAATGATATGTTAATGTATAGATATTTAATGATTGTAGCTGCTATAAAAGTTCATGGATTACTGTTAAAGGAAGAGTCTGAAATTGACCCGTTAACTAACTCTTATAATAGACGGAGCTTTAATACTTGGATGAATCGACTTTTATTATTATCAAAAAAAGAAATTAAACCGTTAGTTTTAATTTCTATAGACTTAGATTTTTTTAAAAAAATCAATGACAACTTTGGTCATGCACACGGTGATCTAGTTCTTCAAGAGTTTGTTATCGCTACAAAAACATATCTGAAAGCCAATGATATGATTTTTAGGATGGGTGGAGAGGAATTTATTATTATTTTAGTTGGGGCGAATAAAGAGGGTGCAGAAAAATTTAGAAAACATCTTTTGGAAGCGATAAAGCATAACGCAACAATAACAACCCTTACTCTGAGTATGGGGCTTGTAGAATTTTTACCAGATACTGATAGTACCTCAAGAACGCAAAATTTGCATTGTATTCAAAGAGTACTTTTAAAAGCAGGAGATAATGCAACTTATAGAGCTAAAAGTGAAGGTCGTAATAGAATGTGTTATGAGGGGTATTTAGAGATAAAGAAATTAGTAATAATTATGCAGTTTATTGCGAAATTATTACAGAGGATCTTGATTATTTTGAGAGATTTAGCACATACTTTATAAGTAATAATATCCAAGTAATAAAAGCAAGTTGGGAAAATTCTTTGTTGCTTTGTTCTGAAAAGCATCCAGATATTTTTTTATTTATTCTTACGGAGAAAGAAGTAGTAAATTTAGCTAAGATTAAAGAAAAAATTAAGGCTATTAAAGATCGTAACTTAAGTTCGGTAATTGCTATTATTTTGCCATATTATGATTTAAAAGATTCTCTAAGTGGGTTGGGCGTACAAAGATTTTTTACATTTGAAGAAAAAGAGAAACTAAAAGATTGGACAAGTATTTTAGCAAGGCACCTGCACTAGCCACTTGTAGAAGAGATATTTCAGGTTCGAGTGATTTTGAGCATAGGAGTAGCGACTTATCATCCAGAGCAAGCAAAGGACGAGCCTGTTTTACAGGAAGTGTTAGCGATTATAGATGCCTTAGAAAAGCAATCGGATGAGGGGATGTATAAATCGAAGAACGCCGGAAAAAACAAAGTGAGTGTGATGCCTGAGTTTAGCAAGGTCAAGTATGAAATCGATTTAAGGCGAAAGAAGTTACCCTTACCTAAAAAGGATTTAAATCCCATAGATCCTTTTGATTTATCCCGCTTTGATCCCATAGAATATTAATTTCCAGCGTTGCTGGTCTAGGTCAGCAACGCTGCAGCTTCGCTGGCTTTTATTCTAAAAAACAAAGAAAATGTTGCAAATAAAGGGTTTAAAATGAGAAAATTAAAAATATTTTTAAAAGTAACAATTTTTCGGTATTTTCTATTTTAAAAATGTGCCAAATATTTAAGATTTTTAAGAACAGTTTATAAAATTGGGTTTCCACCATTTGGGGAAAAGATCAGATGTTTGGAGGTAACAAAAATGTTAATGAATCAAAAAAAGAAACTTTCTATTTCTGAGTTAAAAATATTAGATCAACATATAATAACTAATTTTGATCAAATTAAGACAGAAGAAAAAGAATTAGAAATAAATAAAGATATTTATTGGGTTGAGGGATATCTTTGTGCGCTTACTTCTTCGCCTGAACCTATGATTAAAATGGATTTTTGGGTTCCATATATTAACGGTGCAGATTGTGTATTTGAATCTGCAGAACATACAAATACTACAATATCTTTAATCTTTAGTTTAAGAAATAATATAGTAGATAAATTAAATAATGAATCATATAAACCGTTATATGAAACACACAACCTTAAAAATGAGCCAAAAGAAACCTTAATAACCAAATGGGCTAAAGGTTATCTATTTGCAACTTTATTGTTTCATGCTGATTTATTGGACCAAGAGGAAGAAATAGCTAGATTATTAGTCCCCATAATCATGGCAACGGAGGGTCCTTTTTCTAAAGAAGCAGTTAAAAGCGGGGTATCTAAAAAAGAAGCTTTTAAATTAATTCCTAAGATAGTTTTGGCATTTGATAAAATTTGCAGAGAGAGAAGACACTTTTATTTAGAAGAATTAAAAAATAGTAACCATAATAGTAACCATAATCCCCATATAATAACACATGATTTTAAAGTAGGGAGAAATAATCCTTGTCCTTGTGGTTCAGGTAAAAAATTTAAAAAATGCTGCTTATTAAAAAAAGAGACCTTACATTAATAGTCGCATAGAATTGGTTTAAACTGGAGTGCTAAAAACTGGAAATTATTGAAACAAAAGTTATTAAAAAGTCAAAAAGAAGAAATTATAAAGACTATTCATGATTTATATTTATTAAACGAAGGGAATCAAACATTTTTAAATGCATGGTTTATCGGAAATAAAAAAAATAATCTTAAAATTTTTAAAGAGCAAATATGTGATTATCTTTTTCCAGAAATATATAATGTGGAAGATTTTTCTATAAGCAATGCCAAAAAAGCGATATCTATTTATTAAAAATATTATAAAGAGTTTGTCTCGTAATACCTGATTCTCTCGAAATATTAGTAATACTTCCTTTCTTCGCTTCTGCAATATATTTTAAATCCTTTAAGAAAGCAGCTAAATTTTGTGTTTCTTGGAAATCCTTTATACTTTGTTTAATAAAAAAATTTAAATATTTTTTATTGCTTTTGAGATCCGTAATAATTAAATCTTCAAAATTATTATATTTTTTCATTTTAATGCTTCCTCCAATTTTTCTATTCTTTTAATAAAAAAAAGCTACCAGAACAAATCTACTCAGATCTGCAGGTAGCTTTATCAATAGGAGTTTGCACTATAGATCGATCGCATGATACTTTATGCTATTGACCTATTTGATATAAAAAATCAGGGGAGAAATCTGCATTATTAGACCATACTATCGTATCAATATCTTGGTTTAAATATACTTGTTTGAAAAAATTAATATCTTGCAAGGGGCTAAATATATCCCCATCTAAATACTGTTCTAAATTAACTTCTTTAATTTCGTCATTTTCAAAAGTTAATAATAATTTATATTTTTTTAAATATTTTACATCTTTAATCCAGTGCATTTTATACCTCTCTATACTAATGGAGTTATTTTTTTTAATTCTTGTTTCTCTTGAGCAAAATTCCAGTCTTCTAATAGTTCCTCTCTATGTTTGAATGCCCACTCCAGTATTAATGTAACAACTCTTCTTGGCATATCACCTTCTAGAACATTTAATTCTAAGATAGAAAAAGAAGCTCTATAGTCATCATATTTAGCATGAAAATGAGGAGGACCATGTTCTCTGTAATACATCGAGATAATAATTCCTAAAAATCTGCATATTTCAGGCATATATAAAACTCCATATTTTCATTATTTCACTAATATTAACTTCTTTTTTAACTTATTCTTCTTCTATTTCTATTATATCATAAAGAGACATGTTTAATGCCTTGCAAATCTTTAACATCGATGATAAATATATTTCTTTGTAAATATCTTGCTCTACCCTCGTAATTACAAAAATAGAAACCTGCTTTATCAGCTAGCTCTTTCTGAGTCAAATTTTTAGACTCTCTTACTGTTTTTAAATTAATTGTTATCTTCATATTAAACCATCGTACTGCATAATATAAAAATACCTATTTACTATATTAAAGTATGTAGTTGCAGTAACCAGTAATTAAAGGCATAAGTACTTTTAATATTAAACTTAAAATTAAAAAGCCTCCAACATAGTTCGTGCTATGTGGAGGCTAAATCTCTGTAAGATAGTGTATCCACTAAACTTTAGATAAGAAACTACTCAAAAACAGCTTATCAGAAAACAAAAATAGTGTCAATCTATGTCTTATAGAGATCAATGGAGGACTCTATTATGTTTGATGGGCTTTCTCGTAAACAGATAAGTCACTATTTCCCTCTAACAGAGTTTCTGATTTATTGGAGCAAGAGGAAGAAATAGCTAGAAATAGCTAGATTATTAGTCCCCATAATCATGGCAATGGAGGGTCCTTTTTCTAAAGAAGCAGTCAAAAGCGGGGTATCTAAAAAAGAAGCTTTTAAATTAATTCCTAAGATAGTTTTGGCATTTGATAAAATTTGCAGAGAGAGAAGACAGTCTTATTTAGAAGAATTAAAAAATAGTGACCATAATAGTAACCATAATCCCCATATAATAACACATGATTTTAAAATAGGGAAAAATGATTCCATCATCGCGTTATTATATGGATTCCTAGTCCGCCTCATGCTTTGCAAAAAACTATGTTTTAGTCATAAATTTCTATATGTATGGCTTACATACTGTTTTCCTCAGTCAGAATGCACAATCAAACCAGCTTCAGGTTTTTGATGCCTCATCCTAATTTGGGGGACAATATTAGCATACAGTACCAAAAATTTATCATTTTTCATGTATTTTGCTTATCTCATATTTAAGTTACATAAAAACAATTTGAAATAATATATTTTTTATGTTATTTTAATATTCAATAATAAAATAACATAAAGAGCTTTTGAAAATGCAATATATAAAAAGAGAATTAGAAAAAACATTAATTAAGTATTTAAATATTTTTCCGGCTGTTGCTATTATGGGACCCAGACAATCCGGGAAATCGACTTTCCTGCTTCATCTTTTAAAAGATGATTATAAATATGTGACCTTTGATGATTACCGGATGCTAAACTTATTTTATGATGATCCCGAAAAATTTATGCAGATTTATTCAAATAAAGTTATTTTTGATGAAGTACAAAAAGTCCCTGAACTATTTAATTATTTAAAAATTGCAATAGATAATGATAGAAACAATTATGGAAAATTTATTTTATCAGGATCAAGCCAATTTATTTTTTTAGATAAAATCAAAGAAAGTTTAGCCGGTAGAATTGGTTTACTTTCCTTGCTACCGTTTCAATATAGAGAAATTCCCTCGAAATTAAGATCAGAATCTGTTTACAAAGGCAGTTATCCTGAACTAATAAATCAAAAATTTTTATACAATGAAGATTGGTATGCTTCATATATTGAAACATATTTGAATAAAGACCTTAAAAGTATTTCTAATATCGGAGATATTCGAGATTTTAGACGCTTTATTCGTTTGCTTGCAGCAAATACATCTCAAATTTTTACAATGTCAATATTTTCGAGAGAACTAGGTGTTTCAGTTTCCACGATTAAAAGGTGGGTGGCAATACTTGAAGCTTCTTATATTATTTTTCTTTTACCACCATATTATAAAAATTTTGGGAAAAGAATTATTAAAAGTCCTAAACTATATTTTTATGATACAGGCTTGGTAAGCTTTTTAACAGGAATTAAAACAGAAGAACTTTATGATAATGGACCGATGGCAGGTGCTATTTTTGAAAACTATATTGTTTCAGAAATTAAAAAGAAAATACTGCATGATAATAAAAAAACAGAGCTATTTTATTTTAGAACTAGTAATGGTGTAGAAATTGATCTTATTATTGATTGCGATGAAAATAAAGAATTTATTGAAATAAAAAAAACTTCAAGTTTTAATCCTCGTATGGTTAAAAATATCGAAAATTTTCTTTCAAAACAAGATAAGGGCTTTTTATTATATCAAGGGATAAAAATGCCTTATTTGCCAAATATTGAAATTATTCCATACAATGATTATTTGAACTGATTTTTAAAAAGATGTGGCAGAAATTAAAATTGAGAATAAAAATTCACCAACATTGTGATCGATTGAACCCTTGAATTGCAACTTAAATACGAAAGAACCTAAATTTTTGGTTTGTACTTAACTATCTGTGAAAATAGAATATTCTTTTGAATGAATAACTAAACTTATTTCCCAGCTAGCCAGCGTTGTTGCAGCTTCGCTGGTTGTATTAATTCACATAAAGCCGCGAAGCTGTAACTTTTTTTTAAAAAAAAGCTACTTAGGTTCATTTACTTAACACAAAATCTTCATTTTCTTTGCCTGTCTGGAGAAAAGAAAGTATAATAACCTATTATAAATTATTTAGTTATTCTAATAATTTCACTTGTATAAATAATAAAAAAATTTCAAAGGAGCGGATAATGTCGGAGAATCAAGAAACAAACACGGGTAAAGTACAGGAATTTGAATATAAGGCTGAAATGAAACAGCTTTTGAATATTATTATTCATTCGCTTTATACTCATCCAGAAATTTTTTTAAGAGAGCTAATCTCTAATTCATCTGATGCTTTAAATAAGGTTAAGTATCTACAGCTAACAAACGATAATATTTTAGATAAAGACAGTGAGCTTAAAATACAAATTAATATTGATGAGAAAGAGCAGACTTTCACTATTGAAGACAATGGTGTGGGGATGACTCAAGACGATTTAGTAAACAACATCGGCACCATTGCAAAATCAGGAACACTTGAGTTTTTAGAAAAGTTGAAAGAAGATAAGAAGGATTCTGGAGATCTCATCGGTCAATTTGGTGTAGGGTTTTATTCCGCATTTATGGTAACAGATGAAGTTGTGATAGAAACACGGCATGCGGCAAAGGATTCTAAAGGTTTAAAATGGACTTCATCTGGCGATGGTAAATATATTATTGAGGAAATTGATAAAGAAACTCGAGGGACAAAAATTTCTTTTAAACTGAATGATAAGTCGAAAGAGTTTGCACAAGAATATAAGGTTAAGAGCATTGTTACCAAATATTCTAATTTTGCAGATTTTCCAATATTTTTGGCTAAAGATAAGGTCAACACAGTTCAACCACTTTGGCAAAAAAATAAAAATGATATTAAAAAAGAAGAAGCGGCTGAGTTTTATAAATTTATAACCAATGATTTTGAAGAGCCATTGGATTATTTGCATCTATCTTTAGAAGGTTCCAGTGCGGCTTTTAATGCCATGTTATTTATTCCTAAAAAAGCACCTTTTGATCTTATGAGAAATAAAGAACATAAAACTGTTCAGCTTTATTGTAATAAAATTATGATTGTAGATGATTGTAAAAAATTATTGCCGGAATACTTACAGTTTGTAAGAGGGATCGTCGATGCTTCTGGTATTCCACTTAATGTTTCTCGTGAAATGATCCAAGACTCACCTATTATTAGTAATATTCAAGATATTTTAACGAGTAAAATAATTGGCTGGATAAAAGATATGCTAGCTAAGGATAAAAGTAAATACCTTGAATTCTATAAAAATTTTGGTCCATTATTAAAGATGGGGGTTAACACTGATTTTAAAAATAAAGATAAGATCATTGATCTTTTATACTTTGAAAGTTCTACACTTCCCAAAGGTGAGTTTGTTTCATTGAAAGAATATGTTTTAAAAATGCAAGCAGACCAAAAAGAAATATATTATTTATCAGGTGAATCTCGAGAACAATTAGAAAAGAACCCTAATTTAGAGTACTTTAAAAAACAGAATATTGAAGTTCTATTTTTATCAGATCCTGTAGATGTATTTGTTGTGCCATCAATCGGAGAGTATGATAAAAAGAATATTCAATCAATCGATAAGAGCGATTTAGATATTAAAGATGATCAAGACTCAGAAAAAGAAAATACTGTTTCTGAACCACTTTTAAACTTATTTAAAGAAACATTAAAAGAGGAAGTAGAGGATGTCAGGATTTCTAAAAGATTGGTTGATTCAGCAGCAACCCTAGTTGCAGGGACTCAAGGGGTTGATAAGCAAATGGAACAGATGATGCGTATGATGGGACAGACACCTGAGGCTACAAAAAAAATTATGGAAATTAATATGAATCATCGTTTGATCAAAAATTTAGCTAAAAAATATTTATTAAATGCCGATGACCCATTGATCAAAACGACGGTCACTCATTTATTTGAAAGTGCGAAATTGATCGATGGTGATTTAGAGTCAAAAACAGATTATGTAAAACGAATGCTGACACTGATGGAAAAAGCGACTGAATAGCCTTGGGTTGAAGACTAAAATTACTCTGTTTTTTTTGTGAGAATTTATTATGAAGATTTATCAAAAACTTGGTAGGAGGTAACATTAAAGTTTATTGGAGATGCTTTGAGATTATATCTTTGAGTTACCCCCTAGTAAGCTTTGATAAAAAAATTTACTTATGCAAATTATACAAATAGTTTTAGTGTTCTTATTGTTAGCTAATACATTCATTTATGGATCTTACAATCCTAACTATCTTAAGAGTGATGATATTACTCAGACTAATTATTTCTATAAATCTGACGGGGAGCAACTGCTTAAAAGTAATGTGTTTGAGGATGGTTCAGGCAAGGTAGGGATTGGAACAGCCTCGCCCTTGGTTCAAACGCATATTTACGGCAATGCGGTTGATACGACTTTGGCAATTGAAAAGTCTAATGGCGCTTATTTAGAGTTGATTTCTGATGACACAATTGCGGGAATTGTGTATGAAAAAGGTAATGAGTTTCGAATCGTGGATTCAGGCGGTGCGCTTGGTGGTGGCTATCCGGGAGGTGGTATTTTTACGATAGATGCGAATGGCGATTTTAGCTTTGGCTCTATTATGCAGAGCCCACATGCGAGGGTTACAATAAGTGATAACCTCAAAGGTTCGATTGTTCACACCAGTTTTTATGGTGCTTCAAGTACGAATGATTCAGGAATCACTATGGGTTCTTCTGGAGGTTATCACGGTGGACTGCTTTTAGATGGTTCATCGACTGGAAAAATGCGTTTTGTATTGGGGGATGTGTCATCGTTGGTGAATAGGCAGTCAAATACAAAGATGGTAATTGATCAAAGTGGAAATGTTGGTATAGGCACATCCAACCCTAGCGGGAATTTTGAAATACATAATGATTATGGTTGGAACCCTGTTAAAGTTTATTTTAGTGTCAATGATGAAAATGGTTACTTTGTTTCAGGGCAGGAACTAGCCAGGATTGATTTTAGAGGAGATGATGATCAGGTTATGGGGGTATTTGCAAGAATTATGGCGCACTCTGATATTGGTAGCGCTAGCGGAAGTTCTCCTAGTTATCCGGGGAGATTAAGTTTTTGGACGAATCCTGTTAATTCTAGTACTCCAGTCGAGAGAATGAGAATAGGGCACTCTGGAACTGTTAGTGTCTGGGGGGCATTATCTAAAGGATCAGGCTCATTCGATATCAAGCACCCTGATCCTAAAAAAGCTGATGATGGGATGCGTTTACGCCATTATTTTGTGGAAACACCCAGTGCTGGAGGGAATATTTATAAATATTCTTTAGACATGCAAGAGGGGGAAAATAGTGTGCCTTTGCCTGACTATTTTAAACATTTAAACAAAGATTCTGTGGTGTTTGTCTCTCCATTGCGCCACTTTGGAGCTGGTTATGGAGAGGTTATTGATAATGATTTAGTAGTTACTGTAAATAAAGCAGGAGTTTATAATATTTTAATTTTTGCAGATAGAAAGGATGAGTTAGCTATGAAAGATTTTAATAAATATGGGGTTGAATATAAAGCGGAGGGTTACTTAGCTGTTTAATTTTCCTGCTCTTATAAAGATAAAGGAGATATGTAAGTGCTATATTCTGATAGATCAAAAATATATAAAATTTTATTTTACTATTAAGATACTTTTCTTCTGGGTTGTTATTTTTTTGAGAAAAAGGGGTAGATTAGAACAAGTATTTTTTATTGATTTTTGAAAATTTTGAGTTATATTAAAGGAGGAAAAGGTTTATATTGGATAAGTAGGTGTAATAATAAAAATAATGACAGTGCTTATTTTACTAAGTAAGACATTTATTTATGGCTCGTATAATCCTAATTATGTTAAGAGTGATGATATAACCCAGACGAATTATTTCTATAAATCGGATGGAGAAAAACTAAAAAAAAGTAATGTGTTTGAGAATGGCTCAGGCAATGTAGGCATAGGCGAAGCCAGCCCTTCTCAAGCTTTAGATATTATAGGTTCCCTAGAAATTGAAGAAACAACTTCTAGTACAACAGGAGTTATTTATAAGGATGGTTTTCACTTTCTACATAATTATGGCGCTAATAATGTTTTTCTTGGATATTTTTCTGGTAATTTTACAATGACAGGAGGAGATAATACAGCAGTAGGCAGGGGAACCTTATTCTCAAATACTACTGGGACAGACAATACAGCCTTAGGTTATACGGCTCTTAGCCTTAACACAACAGGTTTTAATAATGCAGTCTTAGGCTCTGGAGCGTTAAAAAGTGTATCAACAGGTAGCAATAATACAGCAATAGGCTTTGAGGCAGGAGTCAACCTGACTACAGGAGATAATAATATTATAATAGGGAAAAGTGCTTTAGCAACTTCTGCAACAGGTAGCAATCAGCTTAATATTGGCAATCTTATCTATGGCGACTTAAGTGCAGGGAATATTGGGATAGGGATAACAAGTCCAAACCAAATGTTGGATGTAGGAGGAATAATAAGATCTCATGATGATACGGCTGGAGATGAGGCTACGGATTACATAGAAATGAGTCATGGAGGAACAAACGCATATATTAATTGGGTCAGTGTTGAGGGCGGAACTAATGATAGATTAGACTTTAGGTTTGATGGATCTACTAAGGCATCAATAACTAGTGGTGGCAATGTGGGCATAGGGATAATTAATGCAATAAGCAAACTACATGTTTATGAAAATACAAATAATGTAGGAACTACTGCAGGACTAACTGTCGAAAACGATGGAAGTAGTGGTGATGCTCTAATCCAATTTTTATTAACAGGAACTCAAAGATGGGTTATGGGAATAGATCATAATGGCAGTGATGAGTTTAGGATAGCTGATAGCACAGACCTTTCTTCTGATACTCGTTTTACGATTAGTCCTTCTAACCGCCAAGTATCAATATTTGGAGACTTGCATGTAGAAGATTTTTTTTCTTTAATTACTATAAGGGACTCAGATACAACTGTAAATGCAGGGCAATGGCTGGGAGGTCTTCTTTTTCAGATTTCGGATCCAGATTTGCCAGGGGATGGAGACCTTGCTATTATAAGTGTGGGTCATGGTGGAAGTGACGGCTCTCCTGATGGGGAAATAGTTTTTTCACCAGGAACTAATGGCATTTTAACTGATGAAATGTATATTAATAATACCAATGTTCTTATTCCTAGCAACAATCTTGGGGTAAGGACTAGTAATGCAAGCATTGATCTAGCAGTTGGAGATAGCGATACTGGAATAAACTGGATAAGTGATGGAAGGTTAGAGTTTGAAAGCAATAATACAAGAGTAATGGCATTTGATAGTTCCAGAAATATCGTTATTGGGAGTCATAATATTATAGGAGGAGCAGAACTATCTGGTTTATCAGAGGCATTAATATTTTCTAATTCTAATGCTTATGCAACCAATAAATATCTTGCAGCTGTATGGGAGGATGGGAGTAATAATCATCAAATTGGTTTTGAGTTTGACTACTATACTGGCTCAGGTGGAACAGGAACTACACACTCAAGGATATATGTTATATCAAATGCAGCTGACCATCAGGCAATTAATGGAGCTAATGCTCAGAGACTAATAGCTTTTTATAGTAATGGAGCTGCATCCAAAAGTGGTGGAGGAACCTGGGCTTTATATCTGACGAAAGGGTAAAAAAAGATATTCAAGATCTAGATACTAAAGAAGCTCTAGAAAAAATGTTGCTTTTAAGCCCTAAAACATTTAAATGGATTAACCCAGCTGAGCACCAGGATCAAACAGAGGATATAGCTGGAGTTATGGCTCAAAACTTGGAAAGTGTATTTCCAGACTGTGTTGTATCGCTGCCCATAGATAGTGATAAGGCAGACTATAACCTTGTGGATGGAGAAGCCAAAAATGTTAGCTATACCAATAGTTTTACAGCTTTTATTATTGCTTCTATACAAGAGCTAAATAAAAAAATAGATGCTAATATAAAAATGGATAATAGAGAAAAAAGTGGATATAAGGATCAGCTCGATTTAAAAGTAGGGAAAAATATAAAAGAACTTCCCAATGATTATAAAGGCTTAGATAAAGATGCTATTGTTTATGTTGTCCCCTTTAAACATTTTGGAAGTGGCTGGGGAGAAGTAAAGGATAATCAGTTAGAACTTCATGTTTCTCAAGCAGGAACTTATAATGTTTTAGTTTTTGCGGATAGTAAGGATGAGTTGCTATGAAAGATTGTAATAAATAGGGGGTTGAGTATAAAGCGGAGGGTGATTTATTCGTTTAATTGTTCTTGCTTTTATAAAGAAAAGGAAAGATTAGGTGTTATGTTCTGATAGATTTAAAAGACAGTAAAGATAACTTTAATATTAAGGTTATTCTATGCTGATTGTTTTTTTTAAGTATGTGTTAAATAGAAAGAGTATGTTTTATATTGTTTAAGGAACGAGCAATGAAAGTGATAAAAATAATATTAATGCTTGTATTATTAAGTAAGACATTTATTTATGGCTTGTATAAGCCTAATTTTTGTAATGTACCCCTTTTAGTCAAGAAAAAAATGGGAGAGTTTTATAAAGCAACTTTAAGTTCTTTATGATAATATTGATTAGGTGTTAAATAATTAAGGCTCTGATGTGGAAAATCATAATTATAATCATTTATCCA
>JAAEPJ010000495.1 GCA_024222485.1 bacterium
CGCAAGCTCAAGCATAAAATCATAATAATTAATATTCTGGTAAAGTTGCTTAAAATTAGCTTGGTAGAGCGTATCATTTTCCACACCATAAACTAAGGCTTCTTTATGCTCATCCACATATTTTTCCCAGCCACTAATGATGCCCGCCCTTAAAAGCCGATCCATCACTTTATTTTTAAGTTCCCCATTGGGAATAGCGTTAAAACGCTGTGTATCTAGCCAACCGCTATTGCCTTCTACACCAATCACTAGACCTTGAGGATGTTGAGAGGTGATTGCACGCAGAGATTTGACTATGTTGGACTGGACTGTATAGTCACAATGTAAATCATTGATTAAATATATATTTTTAGAGCATTTTCCTTCAAAAATTTCAACAATATTCCCTGCAAGGTCAGGCAAGATAAGGTTAGTATTTTTTAAAACTGCTAGACTTTCATTAGCATAGGCAAAATTATGCATGCTTACTGTTAAAAAAGTGATAAATACTAATAAGCTAATTTTTTTACTAAAAAAATTACCTAAAAGCTTCGTCTCTATTTTAGAAAATATTGGTTTTAAATGATTAGATTGGTTTTTTGTGTTTATGATTTTATCCCCCGAAAATTTACAATAACTTACTATAATTAGATAGAAAGTTAAATAAATAGTATTTTTAGAATATTTACAACTTTAATGATTGGTATTTGACTATGCTAAAACCTTCAATTAAAGTCTATGTTAGTACTTTGAAATATAAATATGTTATAATTCAATCAATATTTTTTAAAGTATTTATTTTTACCTGATGCTTGGACAGCAATAAAGTTACTTGAAATAAATTACTCTTACTTTTTAATTATCGCAGAAAATAAATCATAGATTACATAACCTTAAAAAAGGTCATATTGATCTTTTTATTGACAAAATACTCTAAAGAAATTAAAATTATCATTTGAAATTTTTAATTTCGTTAGGGACTTATGATAATGGTTAAGATTAACTTAGAAGATTTGAAAAATAACGGTAGTATTTTTATAGAAAAAGAACTTGAAAATTTATCAAGCATTGATGAGGAATTCCTTAAATACTTAAAAGTGTCTTTTCAAGTTGATTTTATTCCTGATGACTTGTTAATATCTAAAGGTACACTCTTTGTGGAATTGAATAAAATATGTGATATATGTTTAAATACTTATATCCATAAAATTAATATTCCATTTTATAGAGAATATTTTTTATCAGACTTAGGGGAGATCGCTACTTTAAATTTAACAGAAGATATCAGGGAAGAATTTTGGCTAGGTTTACCTATCATATACAGGTGTAAATATTTATGTAAAGGATTGTGTTCTATTTGCGGGGTTAATTTAAATAATCAAAAATGTGATTGTGAAAAAGATAATATTGAGAATAATCCTGAAAATCCTTTTAATATACTGAGAAATTTTAAAAAATAATTAAGAAATAATGATGGATAGAAGCAAAGCTTCTTTTTTATCAGATAAAGAGGTAAATATAAAATGGCTAACCCCAAAAGACGACAATCAAGATCGAGGCGCGATAAAAGAAGAGCAAACTGGAAGTTAACAGAACCAAACTATACAAAGTGTCCTAAATGTTCGGCACTTATTCAGCCACATAAGGTCTGTTCTAGTTGTGGTTTTTATAATGGTGAAATTGCTGTTATAATGAAAGATAAATCAAAAAAAACATCTGCGGTCACTAAAGCTAGTGTAGCGACAACAACAGCTAAAGATTCCACTGAATAATAATCAGTCCTGTGCAATCTTAAATTTTTTTAGGAATTTTATAATGTTTAACAAATCCTAGATATTTGTTAAATATTTTTTTCTAAAAATATTACTTAGTGCCTTCGGTGGCATTTTTTATGAAATAAAAATATTATGATAAAAATAGCAGTTGATGTTATGAGTGGAGATAACTCTCCACATATATTAATCAATGGTGCCGTTCGTGCATCACGAGAAAAAGATATTCATGTGATTATTGTAGGTAATCGTTCATTAATTAAAGATGAACTTTTAAAGCACCAAGAATTTGATCATTCCAAAGTTTCAATTTGTCATGCAGATGATGTGATCGAAATGCATGAATCACCTGCCAAAACTTGTAAGTCTAAACCTAACTCTTCTGTTATGGTTTCTGCAAGATTAGTGGCTAATGGAGAAGCTAACGCATATGTTAGTCCTGGGAATTCTGGTGCAACAATGACCGCCTCTCTTTTAAACCTTAAACGCATAAAAGGTATTAAGCGTCCTGCTATTGCAACTCCTATGCCACGCTTAAATGGCTCTACCTTACTCTTAGATGCTGGTGCTAACATGGATTCTAAGCCAGAACATTTACTACAACAGGCAATTATTGGATCTATTTATGTTTCTAAGATGTCAAAAATTAAAAAACCAAAAGTCGCTCTTTTAAGTATCGGAGAAGAAAGTGTTAAGGGAAATGATTTAGTTTTTGATACATACAAATTGTTGAAGAAAGAAAAAACAATAAATTTTATAGGTAATGTCGAGGGAAAAGACCTTAATACAGACAAATGTGATGTTGTGATTTGTGACGGATTTGTGGGGAATGTAGTGTTAAAGGTTTCTGAAGGTGTCGCCTCTGTAGTAATTAAGTTTTTTAAACAAGAGATAAAGAAGAGTATTGTTAGGCGTTTAGTCGCATTCTTTTTGTTGCCTGTTTTTGCAGCATTAAAATCAAAGGTGGATGCAAAAGAACATGGTGGAGCCCTTTTGCTGGGAACAAATGGCATTACAATTATTTCACATGGAAATGCTGATGATACAGCTATTTGCAATGCTATTAAATTTGCCGCTGTTTGTGTTGGAAATGACCTTAACCTTGAACTTAAAGGTTATTTTAAAAGATAAGTCGGTAGTGTTGAAGAATTATTCTGTTGTTTTTTAATATAAGGGGTATGAAATGGGGAAATTAGCTTTTGTTTTTCCTGGTCAAGGTTCTCAATATATCGGAATGGGGCAAGATTTTTATAATAATTTTGCTGTGGCTAAAGAAATTTTTGAAATAACCAATAAAACCTTAGGATTTAATCTTGCAGATATCATATTTAATGGTACGGAGGAAGAGTTAAAACAAACAGAAATAACACAACCCGCTATTTATACAATCAGCTATATTATTTTTGAAATTTTAAAACAGCGAGGAATTAAGCCTGATTTTTTAGCTGGGCATAGTTTAGGTGAGTATGTTGCACTGACTGCTAGTGGCATGTTAACTTTTGAAAACGGTATTAAGATTGTTAAAAAACGTGCGGAGTTTATTAAGTCTGCTTGTGAAGCTAATATTGGAGGGATGATTGCAATTATTGGCATGAAGCCTGATAAAATTCAAGACAAAATAAAAGATTTTGATAATGTTGAAATTGCTAACTATAATTCACCGCTCCAAACCGTTTTAAGCTATCAAGGAGAAAATCCTGCTGCAATTATGGAAGTAATTGCAGCAAAACGAATGATTCCTTTAAATGTTTCTGGTCCTTTTCATTCATCTTATATGGACTCAGCTAGTATCGAAATTGAAAAAGAAATTGAAAAGTACAGAATTAAAAAAGCCAAAATTCCTGTTATTTTTAATTATACGGGTAAAGTTAATGGTGACATCAAATCAAATATTACGAATCAGGTTAAAGCCTCTGTCAAGTGGGTTGAAATAATAGAATTAATGGTAAAAAATGGCGTTAATAAAATTATTGAGGTAGGTCCTGGAAAAGTTTTAACAGGCTTAAATAAAAAAATTGATAAAAGCTTAAATGTTCTAAATATTGGAAAAGTGGAGGAACTTTAAATATGACTAGAAAACTAAAAGACAAGGTTGCCTTAATTACAGGATCTGGCCAGGGGATTGGTAGAGAAATTGCTTTAAAGTTAGCATCAGAAGGTTCTAATATTTGCGTAACTGATGTTAACCTTACAGCTTGTGAGGAGACAGCAAAATTAGTCCGCGAGCATGGTGTAAGAGCTGAGACTTATCAATTAGATGTTTCAAAAATGTCTAATGTTACGGATACAGTTTCTAAAATTCTTGACAATTTTGCTAAAATAGATATCTTAGTAAACAATGCAGGCATTACTCGTGATGGACTGTTAATGCGTATGTCTGAAGATGACTGGGATTTGGTTTTGGATATTAATTTAAAGGGGACATTTAACTGTACAAAAGTTGTTTCAAAAGCTATGATGAAAGAAAAATATGGGAAAATTGTTAATATTGCTTCGATTGTTGGTGTTAGAGGTAATGCTGGCCAAGCAAACTACTCTGCTTCTAAAGGTGGAGTAATTGCTTTTACTAAGACTTGTTCTAAAGAACTTGGGGCAAGAAATATTAATGTTAATGCTGTTGCACCAGGTTTTATTTCAACAAAAATGACAGATGCTTTATCTGATAATGTTAAGAAAAATATGATTGGTAGTATTTCTTTGAAAAAATTTGGATCTCCAACTGATGTGGCTAATGTAACATTATTTTTAGTTAGTCAAGATTCGGATTATATTACAGGTCAAACCATTAATGTTGATGGTGGAATTATTATGTAAGTCTCTTATTAGGTAATCTGTCTGATTGAAGATTATCTAGGTTTTATTTTAAATAAATTATTAAAAAAATTAGAAAGGTAAGGGGGAATAACCATGACTCAAACTATCGAAGAAAGAGTAAAAGGAATTATTGTAGAACAACTAGGTGTGGAGCTAACTGAAGTAGAAACTGATGCTTCTTTTATAAATGATTTAGGGGCAGATTCTTTAGATACAGTAGAGCTTGTAATGGCTTTTGAAGAAGATTTTGAGTTAGAGATTCCTGATGACGAAGCAGAAAAACTAGATACTGTTGGGAAAGCGATTGAATATATTAAAAGTGTAACTTCTTAGTATATTTTAAGCGATACTTTTTAAGAATAAGCAGTACAATTTTATATAAAATTGTACTGCTTATTAATTTTTTAAGGATTTAATTCATGGTTATTGATAAAAAAAAAGTAGTAGTAACCGGGATGGGAATAATTTCTCCCATTGGAATAGGATTAGACAATTATTGGCAGGCTTTGACTTCTGGGAAGTCAGGGACATGCATGATTGATAGATTTGATACGACTGATTTTACGACTAAAATTGCAGCCCAAGTAAACAATTTTAACCCACTTGATTACTTAGACAAGAAACGCGTTCGTAAAACTGACCGTTTTGTGCAGTTCGCTATTGCTGCGGCTCAAATGGCAAAAGAAGATGCAGAAATTAATTTTGATAAAATAGATAAAGATCGCGTTGGTGTAGTGATGGGCTCAGGAATTGGTGGGTTGAATGTAATTGAGCAACAGAAAGAAATTTTAATGAATAGAGGACCCAAAAAGATTTCACCTTATTTTATTCCAATGTTAATTACCAATATTGCTCCTGGAGAAATTGCTATTAATTATGGTTTAAGAGGTGTTAACTATGCTGTTTCTTCCGCATGTGCGAGTGCCAATCATGGAATAGGTGCAGCATTAAGATCTATTCAGTATGGGGAAGCTGATGTTATTATTACTGGAGGGACAGAAGCCGTATTAATGCCGTTGGGTGTTTCTGGATTTTGTGCTCTTAAAGCACTTTCAACGAGGAATGATGACCCTAAAGCAGCTTCCCGTCCTTTTGATAAAAACAGAGATGGTTTTGTTATGGGAGAAGGTGCGGGTATTTTAATTCTAGAAAGTGAAGAACATGCAAAAAAACGTGATGCAAAAATCTATGCAGAACTAGCTGGCTATTGGGCGACTGATGATGCTTATCATATTACAGCACCAAATCCTGAAGGTATTGCTGCTGCTAAATGTTTGGAAAATGCTATTAAAGATGCAGGACTTAACCTAGAAGATATAGACTATATTAATGCACATGGAACATCAACTTATTTTAATGATAAGACTGAAACACATGTATTCAAACAGGTTTTTGCTGATTTAGCGCCAGAAATTCCAATTTCCTCAACTAAATCAATGACGGGACATCTTTTAGGTGCAGCAGGTGCCGCTGAATTAATTGCTTCAATTTTAACTATTAAAACAGGGACTGTTCACCCTACTATTAACTATCAAACACCGGATACTGAATGTGATTTAGATTATGTCCCAAATATTAAGCGTGAAAATCAGGACATTAAGGCAGTCATTTCTAATTCACTTGGTTTTGGTGGACACAACGCTACATTAGTTGCTAAAAAATATGAATAAAAAATGGACAATAATTTAGAACAAAAAAAATTGAAATTTGAAAAGTTATTGGGGGTTGAATTTAAAGATAAAAATCTTTTAGATTTGGCCCTCACTCATAAATCTTATGCAACAGAGCATAGGCTAAATAAGTTATTTAATAATGAACGTCTAGAGTTTCTAGGTGATTCTGTTCTTTCAATAATTATTTCTACATACTTGTATTTTAAATATCCAAACTTAAAAGAAGGAACAATGTCTAAAATGCGTTCAGTTATTGTTTCTAAAAATACTTGTTATGAATGGGCAAAAAAACTTCATATTGGGGAATATTTATTGTTAGGGAAGGGAGAGGAAACTTCAGGAGGGCGAAACAAAGTTTCTACTTTAGGTAATGCTTTTGAATCTTTGATTGGGGCAATGTATTTGGATCGTGGATATTCGACCGTTGAAAATTTTTTGACTAATAAATTACTCTCTTGTTTAGATATGTCAGAACTTGAAGTGGACTATAAATCAAAGTTACAAGAATTAATACAAAAAAAGCATAAGTCAACACCACATTACCATGTTAAAGATGAGGGTGGGCCTGCACATAAAAAACTATTTAAAGTGGAAGTACTGATGCATGAAGAAGTTTTAGGTTGCGGAGAAGGTCATAGTAAGAAAAAAGCTCAGCAATTAGCTGCAAAATATGCATTGGGAGTACTGGATAATTTTTAATTAATATAAGGAGCCTAGAAAATAAATGCAAAATTTTGCAAAATATTTACAAAATTTTAAGAAAACTTATTATTTAACAAAGGAACTTTTTTTAAAAGAAAAGTTAGCGAGTGACACTATTGGTATAGTTCCTACTATTCTGCCCGAAGACTTAGGTTCTACCGACTTTAAGCAGGCATATTGCCTTAAATATGCTTATATGGGTGGCTCAATGGCTAATGAGATTTCTAGCGCAGAAATGGTTATTTCAATGGGGAAGGCTGGAATCCTGTGTTCTTATGGTGCTGGTGGTGTCTCACCTAAAATTATTGAGAAAGCTATTATAGATATTCAAAAGGAATTACCTAATGGTCCTTATTGTTTTAACTTGATTCATTCTCCATATGAAACGGCTGCTGAAATGAATGCAGTTAAACTTTATTTAAAATATAATATTGATATTATTGAAGCATCTGCTTATATAAATTTAACTCCGAGTTTAGTTTACTATAGAGCGTCTGGTTTATCACGTGATAAAAATGGGAATATTATCATTAAAAATAAAGTTATTGCTAAGGTTTCTCGTACCAAAATTGCTCAAAGATTTATGGAACCTCCCTCGAAGAAGTTTGTTAAAAAATTACTAGAAGAGGGGTTAATCACTCAAGAACAAGCTGATTTGGTTATGCAAGTTCCTATAGCAGACTCGATTACAATTGAGGCTGATTCAGGCGGACATACAGATAATAGACCTCTTATAAGTATTTATACTGTTATTAAAAACTTAAGAGACCAATTGCATGAGAAATATAATTTAAAGGATAAAATTCATATTGGTGTTGCTGGAGGTATAAGTACTCCACACTCAGCTTTAGCTGCTTTTTCTATGGGTGCTGATTATGTTGTTACTGGTTCTATTAACCAATCTTGTATTGAAGCAGGAACTTCTGAGCATGTGAAAAATTTATTACAAAGTGTGCTTGTTTCTGATGTCGCAATGGCTCCGGCTGCGGATATGTTTGAAATGGGGGTAAGGGTTCAAGTTTTAAAAAAAGGTTCTCTCTATGCTGTTCGGGCTCAAAAACTTTATGATCTCTATATACGATATGATAGCATAAACGATATTCCGAAGAATGAAAAATTAAAAGTAGAAAAACAGTTTTTTGGAAAAACTATGGAAGCTGTTTGGCAAGAAACAGTTGCTTTTTTTAAAGAAAGAGATCCTGCTAAACTTGAAAAAGTGGGTGATTCGGAAAAACAAAAGATGGCTTTAATTTTTCGTTGGTATTTAGGGCTTTCTCCTTTATGGGCAAGGAAAGCTGATAAGGAGCATAAGTCAGATTATCAAATATGGTGTGGTCCTTCTATGGGTGCTTTTAATGATTGGGTGAAAAATACGGACTTGGCTCTTGCAGAAAATAGAAAAGTTGTTGATATTGCTGAAAGGCTAATGGTTGGTGTTGCGGTTTTATATCGTGAGAATATTTTGAAGTGTTTTTTTAAGTGAAAAAATATTAAATATAAATATTTTTGAGATACGATAGAAAGGGGTATTGATGACTAGAAAAATAAAGTTTATTTTCATATTTTTAATAGTTTTAATTATTACTTCTAATCTTCAGGCTATCCTTACATCTAAATTAATTGATACTCCTGTCAATAATTTTTATGCTCCGAATGAAGTGGCAATTGATTATTATATGTATAAAAATGGTGGGGTTATAACCTGGGTTGAAATGGGGGTTAAACCGCCTTTAAATTTAGGGTTTTCTGTTGATTTTAATAGCATAATTGGTGATAAACAAATGAAAACTCGTGAGCCTAAAATTTCTGTTAGGTGGCGTATTTTTAGAGGGACTCTTAATGTTCCTGCTATTAACATTGGTTACTTAGGTCAAGGATATGGAGAGAAGATAGGTAATGAATATGAAACGAGAGAAAAAGGGTTTTATATTGCCTGTGAACGAGAAATTTTTTTACCGTATTTAATTTGGAACTTTGGGGTTAATACTCCAAAGTTTGATAAAGATGACATTTTTGGATTTATTAATCTTCGCTATTTATGGCAAAACTCTTTGCTTTTTATGTTAGAATACGATAATATTCGTACAGCGCCTAATGCATGTTTAAATTTTGGTTTTCGTTATTTTATTGTAGACAACCTTTCAATGGGATTTGCGGTTCGAAAGCTAAATAAAAGAGAAAAAACTGTTGAGCGTGTTTTGATGATTACTTATATTGCACATGTTAATTTTTTTGAGAGCTATTGATTATAAATGGAAAATTTTTTTATGAGATGATTTTGGAACTTAAAATTCAGGTATATTAGCTAAAAAATTCCCTAACTAAAATAAGAGGAATATATGAAAAATTATTTAGAATTTGAAAAACCTATTGCTGACTTGCACTCTAAGATTAGTGATTTTTCTAATAGTGATAATGTTAATTGTAGAAAAATGGTACAAGAATGCAAGTTAGAACTTAATAGAACGAGAAAAGAAATTTTTAAAAATTTGACTACATGGGAAAAAGTTCAACTTGCAAGGCATCCTGATCGCCCTTATGCTAAGGATTATATTACTAGTATAACAGATGATTTTCTTCAACTTCACGGTGATAGACTATATGCTGATGATGAAGCTATTATTGGAGGTATTGCAAAAATTAACGGTAAAAGCATTATGATAATTGGTCATCAAAAAGGTCGAAATGTTCAGGAAAATATGAGGTGTAATTTTGGGATGCCTCATCCGGAAGGTTATAGAAAAGCTTTGAGATTAATGCGTATGGCAGAAAAATTTAACTTGCCACTTATTACTTTAATAGATACTCCTGGTGCATACCCTGGTATTGGAGCTGAGGAACGCGGACAAGCAGAAGCAATTGCTCAGAACCTAAAAGTTATGGCTAATTTAAAAGTACCTATTATTTGTATTGTAATTGGTGAGGGCGGTAGTGGAGGCGCTTTAGCTATTGGTGTTGGCGATACCTTAGCTATGTTAGAATATACTATTTACTCCGTTATTTCTCCAGAAGGATGTGCCTCTATTTTATGGCGCGACGCTTCAATGGCACCTAAAGCCGCAGAAGCATTGAAACTTTTAGCTGAAGATTTAAAAAAATTGCATATTATTGATAAAGTTCTGAAAGAACCACTTGGTGGTGCACATAATAATCCCAAAAAAATTGCTCAGACTATTAAAAAATTTATTATTTCTGAACTTGAAAAACTAGAAAAAGATGATTTAACTTTTTTATTAACAAAAAGATATAATAAATTAAGAGAGGTTGGTGAATTTATGGAAAATAAATCATTGGGTACTTTTTGATTTTATTGGAAATAAAGTAAGCTAGTTAAATACAATATACAAAACATAAGGAGAATATAGAAAATGATGTCTTACAAAAATTTAGGATTATCTAACACAAAAAAAATGTTTGAAAATGCTATGGCAGGTGAATATGCTGTTCCTGCATATAATTTTAATAACATGGAACAAATTCAAGCAATTATTACTGCATGTGTAGAGTCTCAATCACCTGTAATTTTACAGGTTTCGAAGGGGGCCCGCTCTTATGCTAATGAGACACTTTTAAAGTTTATGGGACAAGGTGCTATTGAAATGATGAAAGAAATGGCAAAGCAAAAAGGGTTGAAAGAAATTCCAATTGCTCTTCATTTAGACCATGGTGATTCTTTTGAAACATGTAAAGCATGTATTGATTCAGGCTTTTCCTCTGTTATGATTGATGGGTCACACTTCCCTTACGAAGAAAATATTGCATTAACAAAAAAAGTTGTAGATTATGCTCACGAGTTTAATGTCACTGTTGAAGGTGAGTTAGGTGTTTTAGCTGGAGTTGAGGATGATGTGGTTGCCGAGGAATCAACCTATACAAAACCTGAAGAAGTCGTTGATTTTGTTTCGAGAACAGGAGTAGATTCTCTAGCAATTTCAATTGGAACTTCACATGGTGCTAATAAATTTACACCAGAGCAATGTACTAAAAATGAGGATGGTGTTTTTGTTCCACCACCGCTTAAGTTTAAGATTTTGGAAGCAATTGAAGAGCAATTACCAGGCTTCCCAATTGTACTCCATGGATCATCCTCTGTTCCTTTAGAAGCTGTTAAAATAATTAATGAAAATGGTGGTGCAATTAAGGATGCTGTTGGTCTCCCAGAAACGGAATTAAAAAATGCCACAAAATCGGCAGTTTGTAAGGTCAACATTGATTCTGATGGTAGACTTTGGATGACAGCAACTCTTAGGAAAGTATTTGCTGAATCACCTTCTGAGTTTGATCCTCGTAAATATTTAGGACCAGCTCGTTCTGCTTTAATTGAGATGTATAAGCATAAAAATAAAAATGTATTAGGCTCAAGTAATAGAGTTTAATTTATACTTGCAGAGATACTATAAAATTTATAGTATCTCTGCATTCATTAAAATGAATAAAAAAAAATCACAAAAATATATCAACCTGAACAAACGTTTTTATTTTATTGCTATTTTATTTATTTTAATATTAATTCATTATTTTTATTTAAATCAAAAGACCTCCAAAATCAATATTTTTTATACTTCTGATGGGAAAGGAGTGTTTTATGATATTGACTCATATAATAAGGTCCGAGGGGTAATGCCCGTTGCAGATTATTTATCAACTTTAAAGTACCAGGATTTTTTATTATTTGATGTGGGAAATACTATTTATAAAAATCCTTATACATTGAATGATAATGCTCAATATTTTGTTGGGTTTATGTCGAAAATGAAATATGATGGACTTTGTGTTGGAGAGTCGGAGCTTTCATGGGGTGAAAAAAAATTAATGAACTTAGCTTCTAAGGCAGAGTTCCCACTTTTATCTTGTAATATTGAGTTGGAAAAGGATGAAAATATTAAAGGTAATGTTTTTACTCCTTATATTATTAAAACGATTAAGAACACTAAAATAGGAATAATTGGTGTTACAGATAAAGATATTTTTAAAAATAACCTAGAAAAAAATATTAAAAGTTTTACGATAAAGCCATTATTTAAGACTTTAAAAAGGTATGTTAAACTCTTAAAAGAAGAAGAAAGAGTTGATCTTATTATTCTTTTATCTCGTTATAATATGACACATAAAGATGAGTATTTAAGTAATACTTTTTATCAGGTTAATAATTCCTTGATAGCTGATGAAATACAAGGGATTGATATTATTCTTGCTAAATCTATTCCTGATGAGTATGCCTCAAAAGTTCCCGACGCATATATTTCATCAAAAAATAAAACTATTATTTGTAACTCTTTTGAGGGGGAATTTAAATCTATCGGAAATCTAGAAATTATTATTAGAGATAAAACAAAGACGATGGTCAGCTTCTCAAATCAACAAATAAAGCCTACAATACCAGCGATATATTTAAAAGATAAAAATTTTCAATTTTATGATGAGGTTCAAAAATTTAAAAAAACTATCAATCGTAAGTATAATATTATTTTAGGAAGAACTAATTTTCTACTACAAAAACAAAATATTGCTATGTTAACAGTTGATATTATGAAGTCCGCGACTAATGCAGATTTTGCAATTATTAAAAATAAAGATATTAGATCAACTATTTCTAAAGGGAAAATTAAGTATCGTAAAGTGATAGAAATATTTCCTGAGTCTCAGAGGGTTGTATTGATTAAACTGACAGGGAAAGAAATTTTAGATATTTTAGAGCTTAGTATTTCTGATAGAAGCTCAGAGAATATAGTAATTTCAGATTTAGAATATAAAGTTGATGAAAAGTCATCTTATGCAAGAATAACAGAGTTACTTAGCTCTGGAAGAAATAACTTTAAATTAGATGAAAAATACAAAGTAGCTATTTTAGAACGAATGTTAAATAGTTATATAGATCAAGATATTTTTCGAAAAGCAGAAAAAATTTCGGTTTCTAGAGATACTATTCAAGAATTATTTTTAAACTACATTTCCACACATGTTCCTTTAGAGCCAAAATATAGTTATGAAGGTTTGAAAAAAGAGCGTAAAAACTTTCAAACTTTGTATGAAATATAAAAAATATAGAGGAGAATTTTATTATGTCTAGAAAATCGTTATTAGCAGGTAATTGGAAAATGAATAATTTGATTGCTGATTCTGAGACTTTGGTTAAAGGATTAGTTGCAAACTTAGGAAATATCACTGATAAAGATATTTTGATTTGCCCACCTTTTATGTCGATTGCTAAAACTAGCGAAATAATTAAGGGTAGCCATATTAAACTTGGTGCACAAAATTGTGCAACAGAAGATAATGGTGCATACACAGGAGAAGTTTCACCATCAATGTTAATTGATGCAGGCTGTGAATATGTGATTATAGGGCATTCCGAAAGACGAGAATATTATAAAGAAACGGATGCTATTATTAATAAAAAGACTAATTTAGCTTTAAGTGCTGGTTTAAAAGTTATTCTTTGTGTAGGAGAAACATTGGAAGATCGAGAGCTAGATAACACTTTTAATATTATTGAAAGACAAATTACTGAAGGATTAAAAAATATTGATGTTAC
The DNA here is from genome assembly GCA_024222485.1 of bacterium. Taxonomy (GTDB): domain Bacteria; phylum RUG730; class RUG730; order RUG730; family JAAEPJ01; genus JAAEPJ01. The sequence continues at coordinate 13,476 of JAAEPJ010000495.1, forward strand.
AAATGTTATTATTGCTTATGAACCTGTTTGGGCTATTGGAACTGGAAAAGTTGCTACACCTGAGGAAGCAGAAGCAGTCCATGCTTTTATTCGTCAGACTTTAGCGAATCTTTATAAGAATGATTCTAGTCAATCAACTCAAATATTGTATGGTGGTAGTATGAACCCTGGGAATGTAGAAGGTTTAATGTCTTGCCCGAATATTGATGGTGGTTTAATTGGTGGTGCAAGTCTTAAAGTAGATAGCTTTACTGACTTGGTAACTAAAGCATAATGAAAAAGATAGCAATAGGTACGGATCATTCAGCTGTTGAGTTAAAGTCTCAAATTATTGATTATCTAGAAAGTAAAGGGTATATTCTTTCTGATGAAGGAGCTTATACTGATGACTCCTGTGATTATCCTGATTATGCTTTAAAGGTCGCAAAAAAAGTCCAAAAGGGAGATGCGGCTAGAGGTATTTTGATTTGTGGAACAGGGATTGGGATGGCTATTGCAGCTAATAAAGTTAAGGGTATTTTAGCTGCTGTATGTACAAATACTTTGATGGCTGAAATGACTCGAAAACATAATAATTCTAATGTGCTATGCCTTGGAGTGCGTGTTTCATCTCATAGAGATATTCTGGAGATGATAGATACTTGGCTTGAAACTGAATATGAAGAAGGACGACACCGTTATCGTTTAAATAAAATTTCAGATATTGAGAATAGTAAATTATGAATATCTTATTGTAGCTTTTGTAGCTACTTAAAAATCAAAATAATTTGAGAGCAATAAATATGAAAACTACTCCATTTTATGAAAAGTTTAAAAAACTAGGTGCTTTTATCTCAGATTTTGCTGGCTTTAAGATGCCTATCTATATTTCGAGCATTAAAGATGAACATTTTGCTGTTAGAAACAATGTTGGCATGTTTGATATTTCACATATGGCATTTTTTATTTTTAGACATCCAAATGCATTGGAACGGATGAATCAAGTGCTTGCTGCTAACTTAACAACTAAAAAATATGGAGATGCAATTTACTCTCTTATTTTGAATGAAAAGTTAGGGATTCTTGATGATACGATTGTTTATCTACAAAGTAATAGTGAAATTTCATTAGTGGTTAATGCTGCTAATGCAACTAAGATTAAAAATTGGTTTTTTGAAAATTTTGAGATTGAGCTTGAGCGTAAGTATGGAGCGGCTCTAGCTGTTCAAGGACCTAAAAGCAAGGATGTTTTAAGTGAAGTTCTTAGTTTAACAGATATTGACAAACTTGCTTATTATACATTTTTTGAAAAAGATAATTTTATATTAGCTCGGACAGGTTATACCGCTGAGCTTGGCTATGAAATTTACTTTAATGACCAAGGTCCTAAGCATACTATAGCACTTGAAACTTGGGAAAATCTTATGGCTATAGGCGTTAAACCCTGCGGACTCGCTGCAAGAGATATTTTGCGTCTTGAAGCAGGTTACCCACTTTATAGCCATGAGCTTACGGAAAATATCACTCCCTTTGATGCGGGTTTAACTTGGACTTTATCTAAGAACATCAATAATCAAATACCCAAAAAAAAGCTTGTAGGTCTAGAATCACCTGATCGGCGTGCAATTCCAAGAATGGATGATCCAATTTTTATTGCGAATAATAAGGTTGGCTATATTACAAGTGGTTCATATTCATTTTTTTTAGAGAAAACAATCGCCTTAGCTTATTTAGATAGGAAAGTTAGCGATGATTTTAAAGAAGTCGAAGTGCAAATTCGAGGGAGACGAATAAAGTTTAAAATTGTAAAGAAAAGTTTTTATGTTAATTCTAATTTGAGAAGCTAGATTCAGGGTGCTTTATTCTTCTAAATTTTAAAATTTTCGTCTTCTATAATAATAAAATATGCCTAATTGTAAGTTATTGCTTTTAGTTTATTTTTTTATAACTTACTTAGCTGGGTAATTATAATCTTATCCTAGTTGAGTGAGAAATTTAAAAGCTATGGAGAATTAATCATGCTTTGGTCAGGAAGATTTTCAAAAAGTTTAAATCAAAAAGTTTTTGATTTTACTAACTCACTCTCATTAGATACAATTTTATATCCTTATGATATTGCAGGTTCTTTAGTCCATATACAAACGATGAATGATCTTAATGTTATTACAGATGATGAATTTATAATAATTACAGAGGGCTTAAAAAGTATCAAAACTGAGCTAGATGAAGCTACTTTTGATTTTAAGCCAACTGACGAAGACATTCATATGGCAATTGAGCGACGCTTGATTGAGTCTATTGGAGATGTAGGGAAAAAGCTACACACAGGGCGTTCAAGAAATGATCAGGTTGCTTTAGATGTCCGAATGTTTTTAAAAGATGAAATTAAATATGCTCTGAAACATCTGGATATTTTAATTCAGAACTTAATAGATATGGCTGAAAAAAATTTGGATATTATTATGCCTGGCTATACTCACCTTCAACAAGCACAGCCCATTCTTTTTTCGCATTATATTTTAGCCTATGCGAATAAGTTTAGGCGTGATAAAGAACGATTCAAAAATGCTTTCAAAAGTACAGATATTTATCCTTTAGGCTCAGGAGCACTAGCGGGTACCCCTTATAAAGTTAATCGTGAAAAAGCAGCAAAAGATTTAGGCTTTTCCTCTATCTCTACTAATAGCATAGATGTCGTAAGTGATCGTGATTTTATGTTAGATTATATCTATGCAGCATCTACATTTGCTTTACATTGTTCAAGGTTAGCAGAAGATTTTATCATTTACTCTTCTTCTGAGTTTAACTTTATTGAAATGGATGATGCGTATACAACAGGGTCTTCCATTATGCCACAGAAAAAAAATCCAGATATTATGGAACTTATTCGTGGTCGCAGTCAACGCAATATTTCTTCCCTCTCAGGTCTTTTTAATGTAATGAAAGGTTTGCCATTGACTTATAATCGTGACATGCAAGATGATAAAGTTTATCTATTACAAACAATAAACAATACTGCAGATTTTTTAGAAATTTTGCCAGAGGCAATTAGAACCACGAAAATAAAAAAAGAAAATATGCTAACATCATTAGGTAGTGGGTTTTTATATGCAACAGCTATCGCAGACTATTTAGTGACAAAAAATATTCCTTTTAGAAAGGCTCATGAAATTACAGGAAGTTTAGTCGCCTATTGTATTGATAGTGAAAAAACATTTGTGGATTTAGATTTAACTGAATTTAAGAAAATTGACTCTATTTTTGAAAGTGATATCCTAAAAATTTTTGCCCCAATAACAATTGTAAATAAGCAAGTTATTGATGGAGGAACATCCTTAAAATCAGTTAAACAACAAATTAAAAATTTTAGGTTTTAGATAAATATTTAAATCTTTGGTCATTTTGGGAAGTTCTCTCTATCGATGTACGAGAGATACTCTAATAAGGATATTTTTTAACATGAAAAAAATATATTTTTTTGTGATAATTTTAACTTTTTTTATTTTTAATATTAATACTTTACTTTTTGCGGCTATTCTTGGTTATACAAATGATAAAAATTTGAACCTTGATGCCAGTATTAACTTAGCGCTTCTTAATAATCGTAATCTTTTAATAGCAAATGAAGAAGTTATGATGGTTAAATATAAAACGGCGGAAGCACTATCATTTAAGGCTATGCAGATTGATTTTTCCGCGGGGTATAACCATTATAACCTAGAAGACGATTACTATATTTTAGATGATGGTGTTAATACTTATCTCTTTAATAAAAATGCGAAGAACCAGCATTCCTTAAGCCTTAGCATGTCACAAATTATTTATAATGGAAGCCGCACAAGAAACACAAAAAAAGCGACGGAAGCAACCTTGAAAAAAGCTAAAAGTGAATATGAAACTATTAAACAGCAGGTTGTATACCGAACAAAAGTATATTTTTATCGCTATATGTTTCTGAATAAAAAATTAAAGTTTTTAGAGGATATTAAAAAATACCTTGAGACTTTGAATGCTTCTCAATATAAAATATCTTTTGATTTTGATCGTTTTTATAAAAACTTTATGTTTGCTTATGACGAAACTATTATTGCACATAAGATTACTCGGTTGGAGTTTTTTAACTTAATGGGGATTGAACAAGATAGTTTGATTATATTGGCAGGGAAGCTTGAGGCGGTACATCCTCTTAACATTGACCTTGACTCTGCAATTGCTAAGGCTCTTTATTCTAGACCAGAATTAATGTCGAGTGAGGCTTCAGAGGAACTTGGGTTTTTAGAAATGAATATTTCTATGGCAGAACGAAACCCCGTTATTGCCCTTGGTGGTGGTTACCAATATACTGCTCCTGACTTTAGAATGAAAGGCGATAATTGGCAAGAAAACTGGTATTGTGGTCTAACAATGAATATTCCCTTATTTGATGGGGGAGCTTGGATTGCTAGAAATAACCAAACAAAAATTAATCTAAGAAAACTTAAGCTTAAACGAGCGGATATTGAGGAAGATATCAAGTTAAGTATTAAAAATGCATTTATGGGATATGAACATCAAAGGCGAAAGTTAACATATGAATCAAATTATTATCAAACTTTATTAGAAAATCATTACAAAAAATTTTTAGAAAAAAATTTAATACCGTCGACTAACAATACCTCTCAAATAAAAATTACTTCAACGAATAACTGGCGAAAAACTTTTAACTTGATACGTAAATATAAGGAAGATACTATTAATTATTTAGAAACAATTAATGCATATAATGAGAAAACTCTTTATTTATATTATGTTATTGGTGAAATAGATTGAAAAAACTTATTATTTTACTTCTTGTTTCTTTTAATTTTTTTATTTTTTCTTCTCTTTGGAGTTCAGATAACAATTCTATTTTAGAAAATACTTTTTATGATAAGGTTTGGCAAGAAGTTATCTCCATGCCTAAAGATAATAGGCCTAAAATAGCCCTTGTTCTTGGTGGTGGTGGAGCAAGAGGGTTTGCACATATTGGTGTTTTACAAGTTTTTGAAGAAAATCATATTCCTATTGATATTATTACAGGAACGAGTGCAGGAGCCTTTATTGGTGCACTTTATGCTTCAGGTAAAACTTCTGAAGATCTAAAAAAAATAACTAAAAAAATAAAATGGCATGACCTTTTCACCTTAGACCTTATTTCATTTTTCAAACTACTTTTTAAAGATAAATTTTTGGATAGCTCTAAAATGGGGATTTTAATTTCTAAAAATATTGAGGGAAAACATTTTTATGAGTTAAATATCCCGTTTGCCTGTGTCGCTGCGGATATTGTGACAGGGGAAAAAGTTGTGTTGCGTGATGGAGATGTCGCGCAAGCAGTTTGTGCAAGTAGTGCTATTCCTGGAATTTTTGAACCTATCGAATATAAACAACGCTATTTAGTCGATGGTGGGATTGTTGATAATGTCCCCGTAGATGTCGCTAAAGGACTTGGTGCAGATATTATTATTGCTGTTAATATTGAAGCTGATTTTACTCAAAATGAACTTAAAAAAGCTATTAATATGTTATTTCAAATAACATATATTCAAGGCAAACGCTTGAATGCACATATTTTAAAAGATGCGGATTTTATTTTATTACCAAGTGTTAGTGGTATTGATGTTCAAAGCCTAGAAAATTATGAAATTATTATTGAAGAAGGCAGGATTGAAACACGCAAAAATATTAAGCAAATAAAAAAAATAATCATAAAAAAAATTTATGGAGACTTTATTCAAGAATCCAATAAGGATATATAAATATGACTAAAAAAATTATTTTAGCTTTTGGAACTCGTCCCGAAGCAATTAAAATGGCCCCACTTGTTTTAAAGCTTAAAGCAAATAAAAAATTTAATATAAAGGTTGTTTTAACAGCACAACACCGTAAAATGTTAGATCAAGTTATGAAACTTTTTGAAATAGGGGCTGATTATGATCTAGATATTATGACACCTAGCCAGACTCTTTATCATACAACCACAAGGGTTTTGAATGGGGTTGGTGAGATATTACGTAAAGAAAACCCGGATTTACTATTAGTTCATGGGGATACTACGACCACATTTGCTGCATCTTTAGCCGCTTTTTATGAAAGAATTCCTGTAGGACATGTAGAATCAGGTTTGCGTTCTTTTGATAAACAGAACCCTTTTCCGGAAGAAGTAAATCGGGTATTAACCGATGCTATTGCTAATCTTTATTTTGCACCGACAGTACTTGCTAAACAGAACATTCTTCAAGAAAATATTGACCCTCAGAAGGTTTTCATAACGGGAAATACTGTTACGGATGCCCTTTTACATGTTGCTGGAAAAAATTATGATATTAATTTGCCTGATAACTTTATTTTAGCGACTGTCCATCGTCGTGAAAATTTTGGTGAACCACTGAGAAATATTTGTGCTGCATTTAATGAAATTACCGAAAAAACGAACCTCAAAATTATTTTACCCGTACACCCAAATCCAAATGTAAAAAATATAATATATAAACTTTTAGGTTCAAATAAGAATATTATTTTATCTGAACCTTTTGAATATTTAGAACTTGTTCAAATAATGAAAAAAACCAAAATGGTCATTACTGATTCTGGGGGTCTTCAAGAGGAAGCCCCATCTTTAGGAAAACCTGTTTTAGTAATGCGTAAAACAACTGAGCGACCTGAGGCAATTAAATATGGGACAGCAAAATTAGTTGGAACGACCAAGAATAAGATAGTAGACAGTGTTTATGAACTCTGGTCTGATAATATTAAGTATTCTGAAATGGCTAATGCGATTAATCCTTATGGTGATGGTAAGGCTTGTGAAAGGATTTCTCAAGTGATCGAATATTTTTTTAAAATTGAAAAAAAATATCCGGAAGAGTTTTCAATCTAAATAATTCATTTCACTTTCAATAAACTTAAGAAAAAAATTTTCTAAATATCTCTAATTGCGGCTTCTGTTGGAGAGGTGATAACGCCTAAGGATGGTTTAATGATCAAAAAAAATGATGATAATACTTTTTATGGTGATTTATTTGAAAATTTCTCTGATCATTTAAACACTCCGAAGCCTGATCCTATTTCAAAAATAAAAAAAAATAAAGATCGAAAAATATTTAGAGTAAAAGATCTTAATAAGATAGTAAAAACACAGCTTGAATCTGATTTTTCTGGTATTTGGGTTGAAGGTGAAATTTCTAATGCAAAATTACACTCCTCAGGTCATTTTTATTTCTCCTTAAAAGATAAAGAGGCACAGATCCGTGCTGTAATGTTTAAAGGTATGTATTCTTATCTAAAGTTTACCCCTGAAAATGGGATAAAAGTACTACTTAAAGGTAGTTTAACTTGTTTTATAAAAACAGGCTCTTACCAAATAAATGCAAAATATATGGAGACTAAAGGCTTAGGTAGTTTACAACTTGCATATGAGCAACTTAAAAATAAACTTCAAAGTGAAGGACTTTTTGATCCTACATATAAAAAAAATATCCCAATGTTACCGCAAAAAATAGGCGTTATCACCTCTCCAACAGGAGCCGCAATTAGAGATATATTATCAGTTATTAATAGGCGCTATGCAAATGTTAATATTATTATTTATCCTGTTCGTGTCCAAGGAGATGAAGCTAAGTTTGAAATTAGGAATGCTATTAAATATTTCAATAAAAAACTTGCGGATACTGATGTTTTATTGATCGGTCGTGGTGGTGGAAGTATTGAAGACTTATGGCCATTTAATGAAGAAGTAGTTGCAAGAGCAATTTCCGATTCAATTATTCCTACTATTTCTTGTGTTGGACATGAGGTGGACTTTGTGATCTCAGATTTTGTAGCAGATTTAAGAGCCGCAACACCTTCTTCTTCTGCAGAATTAGTGATCCGTGATAAATTAGAGATTAAAAAGCAATTGGATTACTCAAAATCCATATTAAAAAAAATAATGGCTAATTTTATTCAAAATTATGCCCAAGATATTGACTACTTAAACGAACGCTTTCAATTGCTTGTTAAAAATACCTTTGATAAAAAAGCCTATAAGTTAGGCTTATTACATTCAAGGTTAATAAATCTATCTCCTCATGCTATCACTAGTAGGGGATATGCAATCGTGAAAGATCTTAATAATCAAGTAAGACCTCTTGAGTCTTTTAAAGTTAATGATCAAATTAACATTAAAGGCTATAATACGGAACTTTTTTGTGAGATTCTAAAAATGAAAACTCTAGAAAAAAAGAGCAAAGATAAATAACTTGCTTATCATTTCAGCTTTACCTTAAGCTACAACTACAAATTAAAACTTCATTTTTTTTATCTTTTTTTACTTTTCAAATTATTTAAAATAATTTCCTTGCAAATTTAAAGCTTAAAAAATTCGTCTTCCTAATCTCAATAGGAGATATAAATAGATAGGATTTTTATAAAAAAACTGAAATTATTAGAAAACCTTAAAAGTAAAAATAAACACGTTTTTTTGTTTATGAAAACCCCATTTATCAAAAATCAGAAATAAAAGCCTTATTTTTTTAAAATATTAAAAATACAAATATAATTAGTTAATAATTTAATCAAAGTTAAAAGCTAATAACTATTATTAATTTATTTGTAATTATTATTTAATTTAAAGGATAATTTACTATTAGTTTATAAATATTTTTCATTATTTATTTTATAAATAGTTAACATAATATATATTATAAGACATTGGTAAAATAGCTAAAATTTAGACTTATTTAAGGGATGATCGCTAAAAAATATAGAAATGTTGATTGTATTAGATTTGGAAATTGGTAAAATAGCTAAAATTTAGACTTATTTAAGGGATGATCGCTAAAAAATATAG
>JAAEPJ010000496.1 GCA_024222485.1 bacterium
AGGACGAAAATGTACTGAACATCCTGCACATTACTACAAAAGTCCATCCACATTCCTGAATTACACACCCAACAGCAAGGGGGAAACATGTTTTTAGCCAATCAGCACATTTGTTTACTAAAATTTTGACCAATCAAATTAGTGAAAAGACAATAGATTTTGCTGGTGAGGCAGCTCAAAAGCGACCAAAATGGCGGAAATTCGGGGAAGCTGTGTAAAAATAACGTCGACATTTCTGATTTACTGCAAGACATACTTCAACATATCGGGACCAGTCCTTTATTTTTGTAAACTACAATAGTTTTTCTAACTTTTTGCCGCTCGCATTTTTGATATCTAGCCTAAATGCAGAGAAAATCGACCAAGAAGTTGGGCTAAAATTCCTTGTGAAACCAAGGGACCCAGCAGCAACCCTGCGTGGCAAGCGTTACAAACTTATCACTAAAATTTTTAAAAAGCCAACACTTACCTCCCAAAACTCCCATTTTTACTCTTTTTGAACAAAAACAAATGTCTCTAGCCAAAACAATTTCCTTTTTTATTCGCATTCGTCAACTGCAATGCAAATTTCCCGCCAAAAAACAGCCAACCAACGCAAAAAGTAATTGACTAGCATTGATGAATGAAAATACTATCAACAAAGCACGGGGGTAATAAACGGTGAAAATTACTTGTCGGGAGATTTTTTACTGCGTTGATTTATTGTTTTTAATAAGTTTTTGAATTTCTTATGTTTAAATTTTTTGATATACAAAACAGCCGACTTATTGTCAAAAAATTTACAATTGCATATTTATCTTAACAGCTTGAAAATGTTTTCAAACTTTTCCCTTTTACTCGATGGTAACCCCGTCCTCGCTTTACTGTGATGTTAGTGTGCTCGCGCTTCTTCATCTTCAATGAGTTTGTTGGCGGGAAAGTAGAAATAAATGAAATACTGAAAATGAATTTACTCGAGCCGTGAAAAAATGCCGAAGTTTAAAAGTGCCTGCCATAATCCTTATCATGAAATTTGGAGTGGAGAAAAGGAGGGAAAGATCATTTGTTTGCGATCAAATGGCTTGGGTGAAATCATAAATATTTACAAGAAGATAGACGCTGAAAATGGAGGGAGAAAACAAAATATTTCGAAAAGCTGTTCAGATTGTTTGATGCGATTTTCAAGACAAGAGTTAAGAAACGAATACAGTGAATTATTAACAGCAACTTTCATTGATAAGGTGAGTGTGGATTACGCAGGGTAGAATAAATGCACTCATTTTTAATAAAAAACTTTATAAATCGTCATTGCTCAAAGTTTCAACTTTCACTGAATTTCAATATTTGAAGTCAAGTACGAGACTAGAAAGAATATTCTCCAGTGCAGAAATAAAAACTTTATACAAAAAGGCATATTTTTTCTTTTCTTCTAACTTCTGCTGACTCTGTGGGGGCTGAACCCTCGGCCCCTTTCTGGCCTTGGTTCTGTTCCAATGTCTTCAAAAGTTTTTAAATCATAACTTAGTATTTCGGCAGCAGTACCGAATTTCTTATCATAAAAAGTTTCTGATAGAAAATGAGTATAGATATAATTTATTTCAATGAAGAATACAAGAGTGTTCCAAGGATAATAGTGGGGGGTAGGGAAACTGTTTATCAAACATTTTAGGGAGGGTAAGGGCATGGTCATGGTCCTTAATGTCTTGACCACGCCCTATCTCCTGCCCCCACTTTTTGATGGCTGGTGCCACCACTTCTTAAAATAAAACATCTTTTTTCAATAATACACACATTTTCTTATAAGAAACTCTCTAATAAGAAACTGAGTACTCGGATTTCTCGAAAAGAACAATAGATTCTTTTGTTCCAATAGAAAATTTAAGAAACTTTTAGTACTCGGCTTGAGCCAAGTTTCTTATAAAAAATGCGTGTACACTTTATAAGCATAGTGTGAGCTTCAAAGTTGACACCAATGCATGTGTATAGACTAAAGACATTTGATGGAATTGATACATAAGCGTACGGAAGAAACAATTTAGGGGGGCTGCCCAACACAAAACTCATTGTTTATTTTTGCCCAACTGAGGGCTAAATTTTGTCCGAATAGGGCTCAATTTCGACAAATTTTCTGAAGTTGGGGGGGGGGCTGCTGCCCCTCCAGCCCGTATGCTTGTGTATTGATATAATCGAAAGATAGTTGAAATATTTTTCTGTTTCCATCAGAAAATTAAGAAAATATTAGGAAACTTTGAGTACCGAAATCGACCAAAAAATGAGTGTGGAACAATAAAAATATAAGGCAACACATTTTACAAAGCTCACACAACAAGGGTACAAGTGACCATGACCAGGCCCCCCTCCACAAATTGGACATTCAAGTAATTTGCTAGTTAAAAAAACTGAAGACATGCACAAGCAACTGAATCTAAATGCTATTTTTTAGTTCTGGCCCCTGCACTACGAACTTTGTGGCATGATCCCTGCTCTACCCAATTAGCGTTAAAGTGCTTTTTGTGTCAAAGGGGTCCATCATTGCATCAAAGGAAATGTGACAAAAACGGATGCTCGTTGATCAGCCCACTCTGGAAAGTATTTTCATGTGGCCATTCCTTCCACGTGCAATGTAATCTTCCGGATGTCA
>JAAEPJ010000497.1 GCA_024222485.1 bacterium
CAAGTGTTTTAAAGGCTTTGCTGGAAGGTTCCTTATGAAAATTTTTAACGCAAATCGCAAATATCAGCATAAGTAAAACCCGATTACAGCAGCAGGGCAGTAGGGCAGCGGCCCCTGCTACTCAAATGTCATCCTCAGCTCATATCGGCTTCAGGCCCATCCAGGGGAGCCACCAAAAGGCTGAGGTATTCGGAGTTGAACCTGAATACCTGCCGTCAAATTGAACAATGTAGGCCAAAAAGTGCAATGACAAAATACTTATAACTAGCAGCTTTTTTGCATTTATTCTCATTGATTCAACAGTCTTTGGCTTACAATTTTAGAAAGTGTTTTGTCGCACATTTAGGATTTCCGTGTATCTGAAAATGCTTATTTCTATCCCTTCCTATTCCTCAGGCAACTCAATTTTAATAGTTATATCGCTCATATAATCTAGGCCAAGCGCAACAGAAAGACTTTCCTTTTCCATCCCTCCCTCGCCACCAGATATTCATGGAAAACCACTTGTAGAGTGGGGAGAGAGATTCACCAGTTCTTTCCTGACGTTTTATTTTGAGAAAAGGTACTGCCCTGAGCAAAATTCACGACAAGAGAGGCAATGTTTTGGTCAAGGTATTCAGATCCAATCTGAATAGGTTGAAGCCAAAGCGCCCTTCAAAATAATAATCTGATACAATAGCG
>JAAEPJ010000498.1 GCA_024222485.1 bacterium
AATAATAGTTGACCCTAAGTCTCACGGTATAATAAGGGAATTAAATCATTATACTTGGAAAGAAAAAGGGTCTGTGCCTATAGATAAGTACAATCACTTCTTAGATGCACTTAGATATGCTGTTATGCACCTTGCTCAAGGTAAAAACAAAGGTGTATATAATATTAAATAGAGTCTTTAACAAGAGGGGGTATCTTTAACATAAGGGGGTTGTAGCCTTCGTCAATCCACCAGTCATCAGGACTGTTACTATCAATTATCTTATTTACTAAAGCGTCAGTCACATCAGGGCTGACGTTTGTATTTAATAACCATTCTTTTTTTATTCCGTTTACTACTAATACTAATGTGTGCATCATATTGTAAAAAATTTTGTATATAGGTGAAAAAATTACGTATGTTTAACAAGAGGGGGTCTGTTTAACAAGAGGGGGTTTCTGATTCGTCATTTTGACTGTTAGAAACTATTTCATAAATAACTGTTAAATTATTAGGATAATTAAAAATATTTTTATTCGATTTTTTTTGCATAAATGTTTGTTTTATTAAAATTAATTTTGTATGCGTTAATATGGTGCAATTATACGGAAAAAATAGTTAAAAAACTATAGCAAAAATTTTGTATATTAAAAAAGTTTATGTATACGTGCGCACGTACCTTAATATAGTAATTTGAAAATGCACCTTATTTAAAATGAATATAAATAACAAAAAAAGTAAAAT
>JAAEPJ010000499.1 GCA_024222485.1 bacterium
CATTATGAAGCATGCAGTAGCAGTAATGAAATGAAATAAAAAAACATGAAATGAAGTATGAATTGAAATGAAGTAAAATGAAATATTATGAAGCATGTAGTAGCAGTAATGAAATGAATTGAAATATTATGAAGCATTTAGTAGCAATAATGAAATGAATTGAAATGAAATGAAGTATGAATTGAAATAAAATGAAATGAAATGAAGTATGAATTGAAATGAAATGAAATGAATGAATTGAAGTGAATTGAAAAACATGAAATGAAGCATGCAGTAGCAGTAATGAAATGAATTGAAATATTATGAAGCATGCAATAGCAGTAATGAAATGAATTGAGAAATATCATAAAGCATGCAATAGCAGCAATGAAATGAACCAAACATGAGGCAAGCAAATAAGGCTCCACGAAATTTCAGAAAATCTTTATTTGTCCCGCAAAATGGACTAAATTCCTCCAATTAGTAACTTCTATACATTAAACGGCTTTTTCTGCCTAGCCACTTGGGGGTTCTTCTCATAACCTGCATCCGATCCGTGGGATTGGGTTCCGGGTGGCTAGGTGGGAGGGCCTCCTCCCCTTTAATGCTTATTTACACCCTCCATTGATGATTATTTTCATCTTTAGCCATAATTATTACCTTACAGGCAAAACACAAGCTTTTGGAAATTTACAAGGATGAAACATCAAGACACATTTAAAAAAGGAGTAACTGGGAGGGGGTCTCCCACCTTGCCATCCCGGAATTCCCCTTGCAGAACCTTATTTCGCATAACTTGGATATCCTAAGAAGACTCTCATGCACATAGGTGACAGCAAAAACACTAACA
>JAAEPJ010000500.1 GCA_024222485.1 bacterium
ACATGAACTTTTATTGCGGGGCTAGGTTATTACTAAGTTTCATTTGGAACTATATAAAAACTCTCGGTGTAATATGTTCTAGGCTGTTCCCATGGACAGAACTGTTGTAATACGTTTGTTTACAACGTTTTAGAACAAACGGAATCGCTTTATTCCATGCGAAAGGGCGTACTTTATAAGAAATGGAGGTGAACTATTATTGGGGGGCTAAGTTTTCACTATGTTTGATGGGGAACTTTAAGAAACCCTTGATGTCATAAGTTCTAGGCTGTTCCCATGGACAGAACTGTTGTAATACGTATGTTAACAAGTTTTTAGAGCAAATGGAATCATTTTTGCCATGCGAAAGGCGTACTTTTTAAGAAATTGAGGTGAACTATTATTGCGGGGCTAAGTTTTCACTAAGATTCATGGGGAACTATAAGAAATCCTCGGTATAATAAGTTCTAGGTTGTTCCAATGGACAGAACTGTTGTAATACGTATGTTTTAAACGTTTTAGAGCAAACGGAATAGTTTTATTCAATGCAAAAGGGGTACTTTATAATATATCAAGGTGAACTCTTATTGAGGGCCTAATTTTTCACTAAGTTTCTTTGTGAATTATCCGACACCCTCGTTGTAATAAGTTCTAGGCTGTGCTCATGGACAGAACTG
>JAAEPJ010000501.1 GCA_024222485.1 bacterium
CTTTATAAGAAATTGGGCTGAACTCTTATTAAAGGGCTAAGTTTGCACTAAGTTTCATGGGGAACTATAAGAAACCATCGGTGTAAAAAGTTCTAGGCTGTTCGCATGGACAGAACTGTTGTAATACGTATGTTTACAACGTTTTAGAGCAAACGGAATCGTTTTATTCCATCCGAAAGGCGTACTTTAAAAAAATTGAGGTGAACTCTTATTGCAGGGCTAAGTTTTCACTAAGTTTCATGGGGAACTATAAGAAACCATCGGTGTAATAAGTTCTAGGCTGTTCCCATGGACATAGCTGTTGTAATACGTATATTTACAACGTTTTAGAGCTAACGAAATCGTTTTATTCCATGCCAGAGGCTTACTTTATAAGAAATTAAGGTGAACTCTTATTGCAGGGCTTAGTTTTAACTAAGCTCATAAGGAACTATAAGAAAACCTCGGTGTAATAAGTTCTAGGCTGTTTATAAGAAATTTAGGTGAACTCTTTTGCAGGGCTAAGTTTTAACTGAGTTTCATGGGGAACTATAAGAAACCCTCGGTGTAATATGTTCTAGGCTGTGCCCATGGACAGAACTGATGTAATATGTTTATTTACAACGTTTTAGAGCAAACAGAATCGTTTTATTCAATACGAAAGGCGTACTTTATAAGAAATTGAGATGAACTCTTACAGCGGGGATGAGTTTTCACTAAGTTTCATGGGGAACTAAGAGAAATTCTCGAAGTTATAAGTTCTAGACTGTTCCTAAAGACAGAACTGTTGTAATTCGTAAGTTTACAACGTTTTAGAGCAAGCGGAATCGATTTATTCCA
>JAAEPJ010000502.1 GCA_024222485.1 bacterium
CCAAAAAAGGAATATTTGACGTCCACGCACAAAGGAATGCATTTCTGTATCAGAAAAACCCATGTTGGTGACAAAAAATTAGTAAAATCAAAGCAAAACATCGTTTTAGGTCATTATGACGTCATTTCTAGAAATAGTAACATTGGTAAATATTGATAAAATGTATATCAGTCGATAGCCCACGTTGTGCTGAATCTAAATATGCAAGTATTTTTGAAAATGGGTGTAAGTAAACCGAGAAATCGCAGGTAGAATGGAGAAATTCGTTGTTTTATGACGTCATCAAATTGAGACACTTCCGGTCAAAATCGAAAGTGACCCATCTTGGATTTGAAATCTGCAGGGTCGATTTAGTAGGAATCCGTAATAAAAGTTGAGGTTAGGCAAAAATTCAGTCACTTACATGGAATTCCCTGCCTAACTGTAGTACTGGATAGAGAAACACTAAGCAATCGGAAAATCTTAAGTTGTTAAGGTTGTTAAGTTTAAAAGTTGTAGTGTAAGCAGGGCTTTAGTTCCGATCCAATCGGCAATAGAAATCGTGCAGCAGCTATCAATCGTGCAGAGAAGAAGGTTGCAGTTGATATTAGCACTCCGGCACACTTTTGTA
>JAAEPJ010000503.1 GCA_024222485.1 bacterium
CTTATAATATACGCGTTTCGCATAGAATAAAACGATACTATTTGAGCCAAAATGTTGTAAACATACGTATTACAACAGTACTGTTCATGGGAACAGCCTAGAACTTATTACACCGAGGGTTTCTTATAGTTCCCCATGAAACTTAGTGAAAACTTAGCCCTGCAATCAGAGTTCATCTCCATGTCTTATGAATTACGCTTTTGCATGATATAAAACGATTCTGTTTGCTCGAAAACGTTATAAACATACATATTACAACAGTTCCGTCCATGGGAACAGCCTAGAGCTTATTACACCGAGGGTTTCACATAGTTCCCATGAAACTTAGTAAAAACTTAGCCCGCAATAAGAGTTTACCTCAATTTCTCATAAACTACGCTTTTTGCATGGAATAAAACGATTCCATTTGCTCTAAAACGTTATAAACGAACGTATTACAACGGTTCTGTCCATGGGAACAGCATAGAACATTTACAACCAGGGTTTCTTATAGTTCCTAATTAAACTTAGTAAAAACTTAGCCCTGCAATAAGAGTTCACCTCAATTTCTTATAAAGTACGTTATTCGCCTGGAATAAAACGATCCCATTTGCTCTAAAACGTTGTAAGCAAATGAATTACAACAGTTCTGCCCATGGGATCAGCCTAGAGCTTATTACACCGAGGGTTCTTATAGTTTCCCCATGAAACTTAAAGAAAACTTAGCCCTGCAATAAGATTTCATCTCAATTTCTTATAAAG
>JAAEPJ010000504.1 GCA_024222485.1 bacterium
CCCCTTAAATGAAAAGCAAATCATTATTGAGGCCGAAGGCTTCAGGACCACTTATTGATTTGTAGATGCGTCGTTTGAAAGTGTCTCTAACTATGCGGATTTTGGCAATCTTTTTTTTTTATAACCGAGTTTTTTTGCCAGAAAAAAAAAGTCAAAAATCGAACCGCTTAAATTCAAAAACCATTAGATTTTACAAAAAAAAGTTGAAACACAAAGTTGTCCTTCACTACCTAATTAATCAATGAATTTTTTTCCTCATCAACTTGTGACGCCATCAAGACCTCCAAAAAAACATTTCCCCAAAATCGTTGATTTTACAAAAAGAAGAAATTTCTCATCTTTTTCTTGAAAATGCAGCTCGAATGCCGAATTACTTGAAAACACGTGGTTTTCTGGGAGCGTAAAATATACAAATCGGCCGTCTTTGGGAGAATTGTCAACAAAAGTCTTACATTTCAATGTTTATTAAAGATGTCGACACCACAAATTTCTTCTGAAATGCAGAGAAACTGAAAGAACTTGGCTTTTCTACGAAGGTATAAACCACCCAGCGACTGTTGTTTACACCATTTGTCAACAAAAGTCTTACATTTAGATGTTCCAATGATGATGTAGATGCCACAAATTTCTTCTGAAATGCTGAGAAACTGGAAAGAGCTTGGCTTTTCTACGAAGGTATCAACC
>JAAEPJ010000505.1 GCA_024222485.1 bacterium
GTAAACATACGTATTACAAGAGTTCTGTCCATAGTAACAGCCTAGCACTTATTACTTCGAAGGTTTCTGATAGTTCCCCATGAAACTTAGTGAAAACTTAGCCCTGCAATAAGAGTTCACCTCATATTCTTTTAAAGTATTACACCTTTCGCATGGAATTAAACGATTCCGTTTCCTCTTAAACGTTGTAAATATACTTATTACAACAGTTCTGTCCATAGGAACAGTCTAGAACTTATCACTTCGAGAATTTCTCTTCGTTCTCCATGAAACTAAGTGAAAACTTAGCCCTGCAATAAGAGTTCACCTGAATTTCTTATAAAGTATACCTTTCCATGGAATAAAACGATTCTGTTTGCTTGAAACGTTGTAAACAGAAGTATTACAACAGTTCTGTCCATTGGAACAGCCTAGAGCTTATTACTTCGGGTGTTTCTTATAGTTCCCAATGAAACTTAGTGAAAACTTTGCCTCGCAATAAGAGGTCACCTCAATTTTTTATAAAGTACGCCTTTCGCATGGAATAAAACGATTTCGTTTGCTCTAAAAGTTGTAAACATACGTATTACAAGAGTTCTGTCCATAGAAACAGCCTAGAACTTATTACACCGAGGGTTTTTTACATTTCCCCATGAATTTTAATAAGAACTTAGCCCTGCAATAACAGTTAACCTAAATTTTCTATAAAGTACACCTTCCACATGGAAAAAAACGATTCCGTTTGCTCTAAAATGTTGTAAACATTCGTATTACAACAGCTCTGTCCATGGGAACAGCCTAGAACTTGTTACACCTTGGGTTTCTTATAGTTCCCTTTGAAACTTTGTGAAAAGTTTGCCCTGCAATAAGAGTTCACCTCAATTGCTTATAAATTACGCTTTTCCCA
>JAAEPJ010000506.1 GCA_024222485.1 bacterium
ATTTGTTTATTCATTTGATGTAATTCATATAATAATTGATATAAAAACATAAAAGCAATAGAATTAGAATTAATATGAATACGTTCTATAAAAACATAACTGATAATTCATTTATTTATTTATTTTATCATTAATTAAGGAACGATAATTTCCCGCTTCTATAATTCCTTTCTATTTCTAGTTTATAAAACATAATTCAGGATATATTTCAAGAATATAAATCAAATATATTGGTTTAATTAGTAATTGAGACTTTAATTAGTAGTTAGGTCTTAATATTAATATTTGATTGATTTATATATAGATCGATTTATTAAGATCCCATTCCAAGACTAAGATTATATTAATTATTAATTTTAACTCAAATCAAAGTTTTAATCTTATTGTGTATTTTAGCAACATTAATTTAATTTTATTTTCTTTAATAACTATTTATATTAACCTAATAATAATAAACTTTTTATTTATTAAATTTACTATTCTATTTTATTCTTCCAATTCGAATTGTTGCAGATTTTCTTTTGGTACTACAATTTCAATGCCTTCCTTATTTTCTAATTATTCATTATTTATTAATACATATCCTTCAGCTTGTTTTGTCATAACTATTGACCTGTCAACAATTGTTCTTCACGAATTGATTCATAGTTCCATTGATTATTATATATATTTAATTGATAGTTGACATTCGACCAGTAAAAAGTATACTTTTGAATTAATTTTATCA
>JAAEPJ010000507.1 GCA_024222485.1 bacterium
ATTCTGCACTGGTGGTGACAGGGGGGCGTGAATGCTGTTGGTTCAAATCTGATGAGTCCTAGAAAAGTTCTAGCCCTGGCCGTCCCTGGGGGACGGGGTGAGGTAAGGCACTGTCTGGGTTTCAAAAGAGCTGAGTGGAACTGACAAAACCAGTGATATGAGAACTAGGCTTGACCGGGCCTTAGTAACAGATGTGCACACAGCTGCTGTAGTAAAGATGAGAGACCAGTATATATGCGATACAGCCAGTGCAAGATTCACACGATACCACCCCATGATGAGGTAGATTCGAATCGCTAAGCTATCAGTTCAGCTCCCCCGCTGAGCTTTTAGCTTGATTCGCAGCTTAGTGGCAGAGCCATGACGGTGGAGATCATAGAAGTTAAGCAAGGCTGAGGCCCGTTAGTACTTGGATGGGTGACCGCCAGGGAAAACAGGCCAAGATGCTGAGGCTTAACTTAAAGGTGGCCCGAGCTCTAAATGGTGCAGCAGTCCGGCTATGTTTGAGAGGACAAGTGTTCTGACGACTTGGCAAACGGGACGATTCTGCACTGGTGGTGACAGGGGGGCGTGAATGCTGTTGGTTCAAATCTGATGAGTCCTAGAAAAGTTCTAGCCCTG
>JAAEPJ010000508.1 GCA_024222485.1 bacterium
AGATAGCCTAGAAAATTAAAAAATAAAGCCTACAACACCATGTGTTCCTAGGCAGTCACCCATCCAAGTACTGACATGGCCCGACCCTGCTTGACTTCAGTGATCAGACGAGAACTGGTATACTCAGGGTGGTATGGCCGCAGGCATAGTAAACTGTAAAAAGTATCAACAAGATGCTTGCCTTGCTTTTCCCTTTAGGACATGCATTTATATAGAATGAGATAAAATCAAATATCAAAACAGAGTCTCCCTGATCATGTGTCTATGGAAATACAACCATCAGTTCTGAGACGAGATCTGCTATCCCCGGCCTTGTATTTCTGTTGTTGGAGTTTCTTAGTTCCTGTAATAAAGTCATAGTTAGTTTTTTTATCCTGACAGATAACCAGTTGTCGATGAAAAGAGATAGCCTAGAAAATTAAAAAATAAAGCCTACAACACCATGTGTTCCTAGGCAGTCACCCATCCAAGTACTGACATGGCCCGACCCTGCTTGACTTCAGTGATCAGACGAGAACTGGTATACTCA
>JAAEPJ010000509.1 GCA_024222485.1 bacterium
ACCAGTATTCAAAAGTAGTCAACTGCAGTGGAAAGTAGTCAGTAGTCGTAGTGAACCACCTCCTTTCCACCCTCGGAGCCCACCCGGGCCCCGGCCGACGGCCCATTTAAAGGCTTGTAGAAAGCGGTGTAGAAGTGAGGCTATAAATGTAGAATATTAATAGTAGTGTGCGGGGGACAGGAGTAGATCAGTGAGCAGTATGCAACAGTAGACAACAGCAGTGGAAAGTAGTCAGTAGTCGTAGTCAACCACCTCCTTTCCACCCTCGGATCCCACCCAGGCCCCGCCCGACGGCCCATTTAAAGGCTTGTAGAAAGCGGTGTAGAAGTGAGGTTATAAATGTAGAAAATTGACATTAGTGACCGGAAGACAGTAGTACATTAGTGACCAGTAATCAAAAGTAGTCAACAGCAGTGGAGAGTAGTCAGTAGTCGTAGTCAACAACCTCCTTTCCACCCTTGGATCCCACCCGGGCCCCGCCCGACGGCCCATTTAAAGGCTTGTAGAATCACAGCATATGCACATTGGATATTTAATAAAATGACCTCCTGGAAGGGTGTTCACTTGTGGCTTTTAGCCATTTTTGGCCATTTTGGGACATTTTGGTCCATTCCAGGTGACTAGCTAAAGTCTACCCACCCCTGGGTAAAAAGAATGTTCCAGCTGAGCGGTCAAATAGGCGGGGTACGGAGCGGTGGGAGGGCCAAATTCAAAACAAACCGAAGGCTATCGACCCAGTTCTTTTGCCTTTTCTGGTCCGGACCAATCCCACGCCACTGTTGGTCAATGATCCTCATTGTGCAATGGTTGATTTGGACTATGCTCAGCCAATGTTAGGCGTTTTGTA
>JAAEPJ010000510.1 GCA_024222485.1 bacterium
ATAATATCAGTCTGCAGAGTTACAATAACAAATCTGCGAGATCGTTAAATCACACAACATTGAAATAATGGAAATATAATTACCATGTATCTCAATCAATACGTTAGCCATGCATATGGAATCGATCCCATGCCATAGGGATCAGACCGAGTCATACCAAAGCAGTTTCAAAAAGGTATTGAATATCTCTCTGCTTGACACTTAGCATAAAGAGATGAATGAAAGGTAGGTGACTTTCGGCCAAGTATTAGATATACGTCCATCCCTATCTGAGATGACAGTTGAAAAAGAAAGCGGCCAATAAACTAACTTACTTATCTCAAATCTTTTTTATTTTCTTTCTGACATACTAATCTGATGAATTTTCAGATTACAAATGACATAATACAAGATTCTTACACATCTTTTTCTGGTTTTGGAGCAACCTTTTTCTTCCCTCCTTTGAGCAATCCTTTCTTCAGCAATTCCCGTTTCCTCATAATTTCAAGCTCCTCGTCATTTGCACTTTCTTCTGTGGGAGCTTTGCATGTTTCTTTCACCTCCTTCACTTCTTCTGCCTTCTCCACCTCTCCACTCTTTGCAGTCACTAGTACTTCTAACATCAAAACAGTGAATTTACAAAGTCAGAGTATTGCTTGAGAAGACGTAGGATTTGAGCAATCAAAAATTAACCACTGTTTTGTGACATTTAGGGATGTCTTCATTAAAAGTACCTATGAACCAGTTTTTAGTGGTTACCTAAAACAACTATAACCGTTTAACATGGATTATAGAATTCCCAAACTTTTCCAAAAAGAACCGTTTTAAATGGTTCCCTGAATCAAGAGTTATAAGTCTTTCTTTTGAGAGCACAAAAAAGTGGTTACCCTAGTAGTGGTTACCTTATCTCGCAACTTCAACAGCGTGTAGCAGTTAACTCGAGTAAGTTAAGGTTACCAAATTTTGCAAAAAGCTGGGGATAAGGTTGTTATTTTAGAATTTGAGCATTTTTGTGGTTTCCAGGAATTTAAGAGCCCAAAACGTGGTTACTTTAAAAATGTCAGGTTCTTACTATTTGATGAAAGTTATTTTGCATATTAACCTGTTTGAAAAAGATAATAAAGAGTGTGCCAAGGTGAAATATGTTTCTTAGAACCAAGAAGAGCATATTGAGTGGTTACCATTATTGGCAAATTTAGTGTAATGTTTGA
>JAAEPJ010000511.1 GCA_024222485.1 bacterium
CAATGTCAACAATGTCAACAATGTCAATGTCAACAATGTCAATGTCAACAATGTCAATATCAACAATGTCAATGTCAACAATGTCAATGTCAACAATGTCAATGTCAACAATATCAACAATGTTAACAATGTCAATGTCAACAATGTCAACAATGTTAACAATGCCAATGTCAACAATGTCAACAATGTCAGCAATGTCAACAATGTCAACAATGTCAACAATGTCAACAATGCCAATGTCAACAATGTAAATAATTTCAATGTCAACAATGTCAACAATGTCAACAATGTCAACAATGTCAATGTCAACAATGTCAACAATGTCAACAATGTCAACAATGTCAATGTCAACAATGTCAACAATGTCAATGTCAGTTTAAATTTCAATGTCATTTCAATTTCAGTTTCAATTTCAATTTCAGTTTCAATGTCAATTTATTTAAATTTAATTTTTTCAATTAAGCATCAATTTCAGTTTCAATTTCAATTATAATTCAACTAGAA
>JAAEPJ010000512.1 GCA_024222485.1 bacterium
AAAACAAAGATTTATCTTTGAAAAAAGACTTGGCAATCTTCAGAAATCATATGAAAGCCGTTGAATAGATATAAAGAATTTTAGTACCAGGGCAATAATATCTTTCCTTTTGCATCTAAAGTTGGTAAAGTACAATGTGTAACAAAACTCCTGCTGATCATTCTAGTGATATATATCGTAGAAAAACAAAAAATTCAGTAGAAAATCTTAAGTTATCTTAGCTATTGATTATTAGAAGGGCGTCATCGATATCTTTTTTTGAGGGAGAGTTATGGTTGGTTATCAAACATAATGGAGACCCTTGAATTCGGGATCAGAGGATTTGAAGGAAAGAACATTGGTTCTGGTACGTTATCCATGCAAAGTGAACACTCTACCGTGTAAGATAGTCCCCCTTATATGCTGTGATACTAACTCTATATCAAAATGTTATAATCTAAATAAAAGACATCAAGTTCAAAGCTTTTCCTCGATTAGAGCAGGCTCATAGGTTTACTTTTGAGAAAATAATTAGTTTATTCTTGGGTTCAGACTTCCAGAGCTGATAGAATGATTACT
>JAAEPJ010000513.1 GCA_024222485.1 bacterium
GCTTTAACGTTACAAAATTAGGAGCAGTAAATTTATGCAAATAAAACTTCATTTAATAAATAATATCACTGTAATATCACACTAAAAGTAGGATAAATATCCCTAACACAAACCCATACACATCAGATTGACACTGTAAGGACCATCTAAACAAAAAACTAGATATTCTGGTAAAACTATAAATTAGTAACTATCACCTATAAAATGGATGCTTCGACAAAGAGTGAGAAGATTTCAGACCTCTCAGTGTGGCCTTAATAGGCCCATATAGCTTACAACAATAAAAGTAAGATATAAAATATTCTTTACCTAACTTCAAGCTAGTTGCTTTCTGTCTTTTGCAACTGCAACATTAAGGTTCTAAAAGTTTCCCTTCTTTCTTGTTTAGACTATTTGACAAATCTGTTTCTTCCCTTTGTTCGATTTGTTTATGTCGTTAATTCGATATGGATAACGCGCCTCGTGAACTTGAATGTATTTACCAACACAGTGTGAGAGTTTAATAACAAAGGAAAGGAGATTGCGTGTACGGGTCTTACCGCGCCAATTTCAAAAATGAAATTCGACCTGATGGACGCAGGATCTTAATGTGCGTCTTTTGCTAGTACAAACCTATAGGACTTGCCGCTTCAGTGATTTCGCCAACATGGATTTTGATTGGCTAAAGATGCTTCAAGGTTCCCTTCGGGGAACTTAGGTCAAAA
>JAAEPJ010000514.1 GCA_024222485.1 bacterium
ATTTCTTATAAAGTACGCATTTCCTATGGAATAAAACGGTTCTGTTTCCTCTAAAACGTTGTAAACATACGTATTACAACAGTTTTGTCCATGGGAACAGCCTAGAACTTATTACTTCAACGGTTTCTTATAGTTCCCCATGAAACTTAGTGAATACTTAGCCTAGCAATAAGAGATCACCTCAATTTCTTATAGAGTACGCATTTCCCATGGAATAAATGGTTCTATTTGCTCTAAAACGTTGTAAACTTACGTCTTACAACAGTTCTGTCCATGGGAGCAGCGTAGAACTTATTACTTTTATGGTTGCTTATAGTTCCCCATGAAACTTAGTGAAAACTTAGCCCCGCAATAAGAGTTCACCTCAATTTCTTATAAAGTACGCATTTCCCATGGAATAAATGGTTCTGTTTGCTCTAAAACGTTGTAAACTTACGTATTACAACAGTTCTGTCGATAGGAACAGCCTAGAACTAATAACTTCAACGGTCTCTTGTAGTTCCTCATGAAACTTAGTGAAAACTTAGCCCCGTAATAAGAGTTCACCTCAATTTCTTTTAAACTACGCATTTCCCATTGAATAAAACGGTTCTGTTAGCTCTAAAACGTTGTAAACAAACGTATTACAACAGTTTTGTCCATGGG
>JAAEPJ010000515.1 GCA_024222485.1 bacterium
ATAAGAATTCACCTTAATTTTATATAAAGTACGCTTTTGCATGGAATTAAACGGTTCTCTTTGCTCTTAAACGTTGTAAACATACGTATGACAACAGTTCTGTCAATTGAAACAGCTTAGAACTTATTACTTTGACGGTTTCTTATAGTTCCCCATGAAACTTAGTAAAAACTTAGCCCCGCAGTAAGAGTTCACGTCAATTTCTTATAAAATACGCCTTTTGCATGTAATGAAACGATTTCTTTAGCTCTAAAACGTTGTTATTATACGTATTACAACAGTTCTGTCCATGGGAACAGCCTAGAACTTATTACACCGAGGGTTTCTTATAGTTCCCCATGAAACTTAGTGAAAACTTAGCCCCAAAGTAAGAGTTCCCGTCAATTTCTTATAAATTACGCCTTTTGCATAGAATAAAACCATTCCGTTAGCTCTAAAACGTTGTAAACATACGTATTACAATAGTTCTGTCCAAGGGAACAGCCCCAAACTTATTACATCAAGGGTTTCTTATAGTTCCCCATGAAACATAGAGAAAACTTACCCCCGCAATTAGAGTTCACCTCAATTTCTTATAAAGTACGCCTCTTGCA
>JAAEPJ010000516.1 GCA_024222485.1 bacterium
ATGAAGAACCAGCCACATTTGTTTGGGCTGCCGAGTTCTGTAATCACAAGGTGAGCCGCCGGTATTACCAAACAGCTAAAAAAAAGCTTGAAATTTTTAAAGTGAAAGGTTTATAGTCTTCTTCTCCTTCTTCCCGTTAACGTAGTGGTCTAGGGGGTGAGTACAGGCCAGACAGGGTCTTACTTTCTGAGGGGGGTGTGTTCAGACCCAGAGGGTCAGAAAGTTTATTTAGGAAAATCACGGCCTTTAGGCATTATTTTCGGAAAATCACGGCCTTTAGGCATTATTTTTGGTTGATGCAGGGTTACGGCTGCAAAAAAAAAGATGTGATTGAAGTTAATTGTAATTTAAATGTTAATTTTCTACGGTATCTTGGCTTCCGAGTGTGATAGAGCACGTAGTTTCAGTGTCTTCACTGTCAGAAAACGAGAAATCGTCACTATCTAACACGATATCTTCCAAGCGCTCTGCGCGCCAAGCATCCAAAAGTGCTTCCTCACGTGCATCTTCCTCCGCATCTTGTCTTCCAAGTGTAACTTCGATGGATTCAGGGTGCATAACCTCAGCTTCGTTGTCAACATAAGCGCCAGGTACAACCATGTCAGGTGCAAATCCATACATAGTAAACCACTCCTCAACATCCAACCATGTTCCTGTGTTGCAACAAGGGATCCAGACGACGGTCATACCAAGTTTGATCATATCCAAACGGCGAAAGATATCCTCACACCATTGTGGACGGTAACCTTCGCGTTCATAAAACTCATTCATATGCTCCGCAAACATATCTTTGGTAGTATCGATGTCATAATCGCGATCGACGATGGTAACGATGGGTGTCAAGTCAACTACAGAGGTAGGAGAGTTACGTGCGTTAGCGTTAGGGCTCATGATATTGCTTTTACTTTTATGTTTTTAAGAATTGTGAGAAGAAATGAAGAGGATTACAACATAATCGTGTCAAATTTCGCTGGAATTCGCTTCCCTTTTTTCACTGGATACGACTTAAAACACGATTGGTCAAGAGACCTCGCAGACCTCGTATGTTTTTA
>JAAEPJ010000517.1 GCA_024222485.1 bacterium
GCTAACAGAACCGTTTTATTCAATGGGAAATGCGTAGTTTAAAAGAAATTGAGGTGAACTCTTATTACGGGGCTAAGTTTTCACTAAGTTTCATGGGGAACTATAAGAAACCGTTGTAATAATAAGTTTTACGCTATTCTTATTGTTTTAATGGTTCGGCGACGTCTGAGATCTACGCTCTATCGCTACACGACGCGTTTTAGATCTTGGGAAATGCGTAGTTTAAAAGAAATTGAGGTGAACTCTTATTACGGGGCTAAGTTTTCATTAAATTTCATGGGGAACTATAAGAAACCGTTGAAGTAATAAGTTCTACGCTGTTCCCATGGACAGAACTATTGTAATACGATTGTCGACAACGAGTTAAAGAAAACAGAACCCTTTGATTCCAGGGGAAATAAAAAGAAAAAAAGAAATTGAGGTGAACACTTATTACGGGGCTAAGTTTTCACTAAGTTTCATGGGGAACTATAAGAAACCGTTGAAGTAATAAGTTCTACGCTGTTCCCATGGACAGAACTGTTGTAATACGTTTGTTTACAAAGTTTTAGAGCTAACAGAACCGTTTTATTCAATGGGAAA
>JAAEPJ010000518.1 GCA_024222485.1 bacterium
ATGGAACTTGGAACCGTGAGAACCGGGGAACGTAAATCTCTAAAAAAGGGAACATCGCAATGGCACTTCCTATCGCAATGGCGTTTACACCAATGGAAAGGGCTGCCCTCCTACAACCCCCCACCAAGCTCTTAGGTTCCCTGAGTGTGCAAAATAGCCCTAATCAAAGTTTCATCAGAACGTGGATTTCTCCTGTAGTTTGACTTTCGCGAAGGTCTCAAACATTTGGCAGTGGGATTTTTCTAGGCCTTTTAATAAGTTAATTTGTAGTATTTTCCTTAGCTAGGCTATTCAGAACAGAATGGTCATTCAGGTCGGTTTTGGGAATATCGGCTCGAGCTCAGTACTAAAATTGCTTAGCTGGAGGGCAAATTTGAGTACCCAAATTGCTTAGCAATTGCATAGCTTTTATCACCTCAGAGTTTGTCCCTTAGAGTTCTGTATCACAAGATGGTGTACAACAAACGTCTTCGCTGCAAACCCAGGGTACTAATGTCCACTGTAACCTACTTCCTAAGCTTCTGCAAGATTTTCACTGCTTATTGGATCTGAACTAAAACTTACATTGCCTAACATTCAGCTATCCAGTACTGGATTTGCTTAAGTTCTTCGTTTTGTCGAGCACTGCCAACGCGTGTGGGGCAGGTCACTTTCTTAAAATCGATTAACAAATGTGCTTTGTGCTCACGAAGACATATAGAAATCCCTCTTGATGCTCACAGCCGCCTAGATGGAGGTTGTTG
>JAAEPJ010000519.1 GCA_024222485.1 bacterium
AGCTCGTATGCCAAATTACGGGATGGAACGATGGACCTTCAGATCTTCAGTCTGACGCTCTCCCAGCTGAGCTATTTCGGCTGTATCTTTTGATCTAATGGTTATCCATTTCAACAATACAATTTACCTCTCTAAGTACTTTCAGAGATCTATCAAAACCAGCTCTTATACCGAAACACGGGATTGAACCATGGACCTTCAGATCTTCAGTCGGACTCTCTCCCAACTGAGCTATTTCGGCTGTATCTTTTGATCTAATGATTATTCATTTCTACTATACCATTTACCTCTCTAAGTACTTTTAGAGATTGATCAAAACCAGCTCTTATGCCGAAACACGGGATTGAACCATGGACCTTCAGATCTTCAGTCTGACGCTCTCCCAACTGAGCTATTTCGGCTGCATCTTTTGAAATAATGGTTATTCATTTCTACTATACCATTTACCTCTCTAAGTACTTTCAGAAATTGATCAAAACCAGCTCTGATGCCGAAACACGGGATTGAACCATGGACCTTCAGATCTTCAGTCTGACGCTCTCCCAACTGAGCTATTTCGGCTG
>JAAEPJ010000520.1 GCA_024222485.1 bacterium
AAAAAAAAAAAAAAAAAAAAAAGAAATAAAAAAAACAAAAAAAAATTCAAAAAAAAAAAACTTTTTTTTTTTTTTTTTTTTTTTTCTTTTTTTTTTTGACGTTTCTCCTCCTTGTCCTACTCTTTTAAGACTGAAATTGATCAAAATGTCCCCAACCGACCAAGTGGGCACTGCTACAGGAGGTCATTTTATTAAAGATTCTATGTGAATACGCTAGGTAGGCTGGAGAAAGGCCTATATAATTGAAGAATAAAAAATAATAATTTTCCCTGATGACAAATACTGAACTGGTCTATAAGAAATATGAACATGGTCTAAAAGAAATACATCCGACTGTGTCTGTGCCAGTACCTAAGTCCTTGTTCCTTCTTAAAGTGTCGGTAAGTCTGATATAGGCACTGGCACAGATATAGCTTCCCGGGTCGGGGTTCGAACCCATGACCCCTGTCCCCAGGCCCCTGACCCCTGGCCCCTGACCCCTGACCCTTGACCTGGGGGTTTGTGGTATCATACAAAAGTTGCCCGGGATTAGTCCGGAGCAGAAACTGCAAAAAAAATGGGTTGATGCACTTCAGGTTGGGTAGAAAACACCACCAGGGTTACCTTCGGCGGGGGGCGTTCTGGGCCTCCCCCTCCCCCAGATTTCCCACCCGCCCAGGGCTTTCGCCGCCCATAACCTATGTAAATGAGATTTAGTTACCGAAAACCAAAAAAAAAAAAAAGTCTTAGAATGTCCTGAAACGGATTCTGCAT
>JAAEPJ010000521.1 GCA_024222485.1 bacterium
GATTACCTCAATTTCTTATAAAGTACGCATTTCCCTTGGAATAAAATGGTTCTGTTTTCTCAAAAACATTGTAAACATACGTATTACAACAGTTCTGTCCATGGGAACAGCCTAGAACTTATTACTTCAACGGTTCCTTATAGTTCCCGATGAAATTTATTGAAAACTTCGCACCGCAATAAGAGATTACCTCAATTTCCTATAAAGTACCCATTTCCCATGGAATAAAACGGTTCTTTTGCTCTAAAACGTTGTAAACTTACGTATTACAACATTTTTGTCCATGGGAACAGCCTAAAATTTTTTACTTCAACGATTTCTTATAGTTCCCCATGAAACTTAGTGAAAACTTAGCCCTGCAATAAGAGATCACCTCAATTTCTTATAAAGTACGCATTTCCCATGGAATAAAACGGTTCTTTTGCTCTAAAACGTTGTAAATTTACGTATTACAACAGTTTTGTCCATGGGATCAGCCTAGAACTTATTACTTCAACATTTTCTTATAGTTCCCCATGAACCTTAGTGAATACTTATCCTCGCACTTA
>JAAEPJ010000522.1 GCA_024222485.1 bacterium
GATAGCTTGCCAATTTAATAATTTATCTAACTTAACTAAATTGTTTGATTTTCCTAATCTTTTCTTTGCTTCAAATGATAAAAAAGACATGTTTTTACCTCGAATAATTAATTATTTTTGATGAGCATATTATATAAAATTAAATATTATTTTTGTATCTTTTTTATGGAAATCACAGATTTTTTTTTAACATTAAAAAACTTACCTTAGTTGTGCAGAGGTCTTTATAAGTTCTTGACTTAGAAATAAAATTAGCTTATTTTATAAGTTCTACTGATTAATAAAATGAATTAATTTTTAAGAATGGGATAAATATTTATGTATCAATTTAATATTCATGTTGCTCCACTTTTTTTTACTTTCATTTTAATGGTGGTTTTAGGTGTTTTTGTGCTTTTGGGAAATTCCCGTAATTTATCTCATAAATATTTTTTTTCAATTTGTATGTCCACTTCTGTTTGGCTTTTTGGGACTTCTATGGGCTATATCTCCACAACTGCGACTCAGGCATGTTTTTGGTTTAAAATCAGTACCTTGGGAGTTGTTTTTATTCCTGTATTTTTTTTGGGAGTTGTTGCTGATCAAACAAATAAGAAGCTTACAAAAATAATTTTTTCTGGCATAGCATTTGCTTTATCTTTTGCTATTCTTAATATCTCAAATTCCTACTTAATTTCTGATGTAAGGTTATTTTATTGGGGATACTTTCCAAAATGGAACCTAGTTAATAGTCTCCCATTTTTTATATTTTGGTTTTCTTATGCAACGATGTCTTTAGTTATTTTAAAAAAAAGTATTGTAAGCGCAGTATCAATTAAAAAAAAGATAAGACTACGGTTTTTATTAATAGTATTTTTAATGATTTATTTTAGTTCTATAGATTATTTACCGGCTTTTGGTTTAGAAGTATATCCTTTTGGTTTTATTCCTACCTGTATATTTTTGTTTATTAGTGCGTATGCAATTTTTAAGTATCAGTTAATGGATATTGATCTTGTAATGGATATTGATCTTGCTTGTCGAAAATTTTTAAGAGATATTTTATTTTTTTTAGTAAGTCTTCTTTTTTTCGGTATATTCGCTTTTTTTTTAGATAAAATAAATAGATTTTTACCATTAATTAATACTTTAATTTCTGTTTCAATTATTATTGTTACTTATCGTTTATATAGTACAAAATTATTAAACTTTATTGAAAATTTATTGTTATATCGATATAACAAAACTTGGAACAAACTAAAAATAATTGTAGAAAACCAAGATAATCAATATTCAATGAAAGATATCGTTAAAGTTGTCATGGACGATGTTGCAAATGCTTTAAATATCAGGGAAAGTCAGTATTATTGTTTGGTCAAAGGAGATTATGTTTCTTTTTTTGATCAAAATAATGCTAAAAATTCTAAGTGCTTACCTCAAATTCTTATTCATCATTTAATAAAAAATAAGAGTTTTATTTATATCCATTATTTGGATGAAAATTATCAGGAGCTTAAAAGATTTTTAGAGGTAGAAAATATTGACCTTTGTTACCCTATTTTTTTTGCTAATTCTTTAGCCGGTATAGTAACTTATAGTAATAAAAAGGATAACTCTGTTTACTATAGTGAAGATTTAGGATTATTATCAGGCATTATGGCAAATATTGAGCATCAAATAGCTTTTTTAACTCATACAGAAAATATTGCTCATAAGAATGCGGAAAAGGCGTTGAGTGATTATAAATTAAAGCATCAAAATCAGATTTTGACGGCTATAAAATATTTATCAGAAACTAAAGATATAGATGACTTTCATCATCAGATTGTCGCATTAATTAATCGTTATTTAAATTCTAAATATACGGCTATTTATTTGTACGATGATCAAACTAATAGTTATTTTTGTAAGGCTTTGAGACAGGAAGGGGGAGAACTTTCTTCTGATAGGATCGAGGAAGAAAATTATTTAATAAAATATCTTAAGCAAAGAAAAGAAATTATTTTATTTCATTCAATTCAACGATCCTTAGAAGGGGAGAAAACGATAGATTTTAAAGAATCAGGGATCACAACAAAGTGTAAAAATCTAGAGTTAATAGTCCCATTAATTGATATGGATAGCTTGCTTGGTTTTATTGTTATCGGTAAGCCAAAAGAGAAAGATAGATATTCAGAAAACATGCTAACAATGTTATTATTTATCTCTGATCGTGTGCAAATAACTTTAAGTAATATTTTAATAAAACAGCAAGTAGATAGAGATGAGTTGACAGGTTTATATACCCGTGGATTTTTGAAAAGAAGGTTAGAAGAAGAAACGAGAAATTCGATGGAAACAGGCAATGCTTTATCAGTTTTGATGATAGATATTGATGATTTCAAATGGTTTAATGATAATCATGGTTATGATGTTGGTGATCTTGTTATCACATCAGTGGTTAATGCGATTAAGCTTGTTACGAGACCGACGGATGAGTTTTGTCGGTTTGGTGGAGAGGAGTTTCCCGTTATTGCCGTTGGAGCAGATTCTCAAGAGGCAGATATTGTCTCAGCTAGAATTTTACAGGCCGTGAGGACTAATAAAGATTTAAAAAAACTTGCGGATAAATATCAGAGAAAAATAAGTGTGAGTATTGGGGTTGGTAGTTTTAAACCTGATTTTGCAGTGAAGCAGTTTTCAAATAAAGATGTTGAAGTTGCTTTGACTCATCTAACAAAAGTCGCAAATAATTCTCTGAAAGAAGCTAAAAAAAATGGGAAAGACCAAGCTTGCCATGGGGTTAATTTTTCAGGGAGTGACGATCCAGATTATTTAGATTTTTTTGCTATGAAAATATTATTTGTCAGTAATAATCAAAAATTTTTAGCAGGCTTGGAGATGGATGGGGTTGACATCGAGACGAATAATGCTTTAGATAGTAGTTTAAAGAAATGTTCTGCTTATGATATTGTTATTTTAGATATTCAAGAAGAAAGTCAAAATATTAAAGAAATAGTGAAGAAATTTCGAAAAAAAAGCAGAGATATTTTAATTGCAATCATAAGCCCTTGCCCTAAGCATCAGGGGATTGCTACTGGATCTGGTGCAAAGTTTTTCCTGAGTCCATTGAATCTTTCAGACCTAAAAGCGTGGATTGGATATTTAAAAAATATGAGCTAGCTACAGTTACATCATCAAGTCTATCTTTACCTTAAGAGTTTATTTATACGAGAGGAGTCCTATGCTAAAACCTAACCTTTCAACATCAATAATTTACATTCAAGCGTTTTATAATTATTTGTATTTTTTTTAATTTTAAAGTTTACCTAGCATCATTAAAAAATATTTTTAGTTAATCAATTGTAAGTTGATTAACTAAACTACAGCGTCATTGATTTAATTTAAAAAATAAGTATCATTATTATTATGAGAATAGGTAATAAATTAAAAAAATTGCGGAATGATTTTTTTCTAAAACAGGTTGATTTAGCTAGAATTTTCAATGTAACTCCCCAAGCAGTTTCCAAGTGGGAAAAAGATGAGAATTTTCCTGATATTAATATTTTGAAAAATATTGCTAATTTTTTTGATATTACTTTAGATGAGTTATTAGGTATAGAAAAAGAAGAAAGAGAAATTTTTGAAGCTACAATTTTTTGTTCAAGTATTAATTACTTCTTGGAAAAAGGGAATATTTTATCAAGTAAAGAGTTAGCAATTTGGACAAATAGTATTTTTTACCAAATGACAGAAATTGTATTAAAAAATTTAGGAGTCCCTATAAAATATACAGGAGATGGGTTTTTATGTTTTTTTTCTGGTAAAAATCATGCAGATAAAGCTTTAACTTCGGCAATATCCATTAATAAGATCAACTCTCAAAACAATATTATCATTTTTCTACATACAGGAGAGATATATTTTGGTTTGGTAGGACACCCTGAATATGCGTCTAAGGATATTTATGGGGATGCTGTTAATAAAAATTATTTAATGATGAATGAATTTGCAAAAAAAATGAAAAGAGGTATAGGTATTAGCTTAGAAGTCAAAGAAAAAATTAAGACTGGATATGAACTTGAAGAAATAGAGTCAGTAGGCAAGAATCAACTCTATAAATTTATTAAATAAAAAAATATTTAAAATAAAAGGAGAAAATTATGAAAACTTATGCGTATGGTTTCCCCAGGCTGGGAAAAAATAGAGAATTTAAAAAATTAGTTGAAGGGTTTTGGGGTAATGATCACACTAAAGAAGAATTAGTATCAGGTCTTGAAACGATTCAAGAAGAAAATATTAAAAGATACGAATTGCAAGTTGATACCTCCCCTGACGGTGAACTCACATTTTATGACCAGATGCTTGATACGGCTATTTTATGTGGTGTTTTTTCACCAGAAAATATAGAAGATTATTATGAGCTTTGTCGTGGTAAATCTGCATTGGAAATGACGAAATGGTTTAATACAAATTATCATTATTTGATCACCGATTTTAGTGAGCATGCAGGCGTTAATTTTAAATTAAATTTAGAGCATTTCGCTTTGAACTTTAAAAAAGGAGCCTTTCCCTCAGTTATAGGACCTTTTACATTTCTTAAACTATCTAAGGGAATAGCGAAAGAAGAATTTAAAAAACTTTTCTTAGACTTAGTTCCAGTCTATCAAGAACTGTTAACAAAATTTAATAATGTTCAAATTGAAGAACCTGCCTTTGTTTTAGATCTAACAGCTGAAGAAATCGCTCTTATTAAAGAGGGGTATAGTAAATTATCTGACTATGAATCAAAAATTACGCTGATTACTTATTATGATTCAATTGATTGGCTTGAAGATTTTTTACAGTTACCGGCAAAAGCAGTTGGGTTAGACTTTTTAAGAGGTAAAGCTAATCTTGAATACATCTCTCATAATGGCTTTCCTGAAGAAAAAACATTAATTGCCGGTTTAGTTGATGCTCGGAATGTTTGGAAAAATAATATTCCTCAATCTATAGATAAATTAAGATGTTTAAACAGTAAAGTCGCGGATATTGTTATTTCTAATGCTGCCCCTTTATTTCATCTTCCCGTATCTCTTGTAGGTGAAGAATTTTTAAACCAAAATTTGAAAAATAAATTATCATTTGCTGAAGAAAAATTGGCTGAGATTAATTTGATTGCTAAATACTTTAATGAAAAAACAATTCCCGCTGAATTAAGTAGCGAGAGCTATGGTGAAAATATTGATATAAAAAATAAGGTTAAGAACCTAAAGGCTGCTGATTTTATTAAACCTACGGCTCTGGCGGAACGCAGAGCAATGCATGATGAAAATTTTAAATTACCATTATTTCCCACAACAACAATCGGTAGTTTTCCTCAAACAAAAGAAGTGAGAAAAAATAGACTTAATTTTAAAAAAGGGAAAATATTGGATCTTGAATATAAACAATATATTTGTTCAGAAATTGATAAACTTATTGAATTACAAGAGGAGTTGGGTCTGGATGTTTTTGTGCATGGTGAGTTTGAGCGAACAGATATGGTAGAGTTTTTTGCTCAAAACTTAGAAGGTATTGGGACAACTGATGCAGGTTGGATAATTTCTTATGGGACTCGAACATATCGTCCACCTATTATTTTCGGAGATATTTCAAGACCAAAACCTATGACTCTTGATGAGATAGTTTATGCTCAAAGTAAAACTAAAAAACCTGTGAAAGGGATGTTAACAGGAGCAGTTACCATCATTGCTTGGAGTTTTGTCAGGCAGGATATTCCCGTCTCAGATGTCGCATATCAAATAGGTTTATCCTTAAAAGAGGAAATTGAAGACTATGAAAAAAATGGAATATCAATAGTCCAAGTTGATGAAGCTGCTTTTAGAGAAAAAGCACCAATTAAAAAACGGGATTGGCCGGAATACTTTGAATGGGCAGTCAAATCATTCAACCTTACAATAAATACTGATTCTAAAACTCAAATTCATACTCACATGTGCTATTCAGAGTTTAGTGAAATTATTGAATATATAAATCAAATGGATTTTGATGTTATTTCTATAGAAGCTTCAAGAAGTAAGGGTGATATCATAACATTCTTTGAAAATATTGATTTTAAAAGACAGGTTGGTTTGGGTGTTTGGGATATTCATTCTCCAACTGTGCCACCTGTAGCCAAAATGGTCGATATTGGAAGAAGAGCTTTGAAAAAAATTCCAAAAGAAAATTTCTGGATTAATCCTGATTGTGGGTTAAAGACTAGAAATTGGGATGAAACAAAAGAAGCTTTACTTAACTTAATAGAAACAAGCAAGGAATTAAGAAAGTAAAATTATTGGCGGCACTGTAAAACAGTGTCGCCTTTTTTATCTATATTCTTACTCTCCGCATAAAATAAATTTAGAAGCAATATTTTATAATTGTTTTTATATTTTTGGTGGATTTTATCTAAGCTAAATATTAAGATACTTATAGTAAACTATTCTATGTTTTTCGAGTGTCTTTGTTTTAAAGTTTTTAGATATTTTATTGACTTTAATCTAGCTTTAGGGTGAATGTGTTTTATGTATAAAAGTTTTTTTAAAATATAGTTTGAAATATTTTAAGTTCTAATAAATAATTTATGAGGCTACTAGAATATATTCTAATGGAATGGAGACCCTCTTAATGTCTAAAATAGGGAGACTTTGATGATACAATGAGCCTCTAATTATTCTACCTTTCATCAATCTAGGCATATAAGAATTTTAATAAAATATGAAAAATATTAACTATACCAGAAATATGAAAATTCCTAAGATAATTCATTACTGTTGGTTCGGGAAAGGAGAGTATCCAGAAATAGTCAAATGCTGTATGAGCAGTTGGCAAAAAAAATTGTTTGATTACCAGTTCATCAAATGGGATGAAGATAACTTTGATATAAATTCTAATACTTATGTTAAAGAGGCATATCAAGCAGGTAAATATGCTTTTGTTGCTGATTATGTTAGATTATATGCTCTTTATACTTGCGGTGGAATTTATCTTGATACTGATGTGGAAGTTTTAAAAAATTTTGATTATTTTTTAACAGATACGGCTTTTCTAGGTTTTGAAGTTAAAGGTGCACTCCAAACAGCCGTCATTGGTTCGACAAAAGAGCATAAATTTATTCAGGACTTGCTTGGTGTTTATCAAAATAAAAAATTTATTAAAAATAATGGTGAATATGATTTGACTACTAATGTTAAAATTATAACTAAGTTATTTTTGAGTAAAGGATTAATTCTTAATGGTCGGAAGCAAAATATTGGGGGTTTTATTTTATACCCTCAAGTAATTTTTGCTCCTAATACTTTTTCTATGCTTTATTCGCAATATCCTAAGGCTGCTTATGTTGTTCATCATTTTGTCGGTAGTTGGCTAGACCATAAAATTAAAAGAGAAACTTTATTTTATAAACTAGGACATTACATTTCAGGGGTATTGCGTAATTTCTTAGGAAATAAATAATTTATTTTGCATAATTTTTTTA
The DNA here is from genome assembly GCA_024222485.1 of bacterium. GTDB lineage: Bacteria > RUG730 > RUG730 > RUG730 > JAAEPJ01 > JAAEPJ01. The sequence goes on from JAAEPJ010000522.1 coordinate 7,460, forward strand.
GATTAGAATTTGAATAAAAAAGGAGTTTTTTATTTAAGATGTACTATATATTGACTTTAATCCTTGCTTATATTCTAACACTAATTTTACTTCCAATAGTTATTAAGTTTACAAATAAATATAAAATTTATGACCAACCTGATTCTAATATCAAAACTCATAAGATCCCTACTCCTTATCTGGGTGGTATAGCAATTGCTTTATCTTTTTTTATTACACTTTTAGTGATTAGATTTTCTACAGATTTTGATACCGGCACATTAAGGAATTTGCGAGGAATTTATATTTCCGGATTTATTCTACTTTTAGTTGGGGTATATGATGACCTTAAGGATATGAACTTTAAAATGAAATTTTTTTGGCAGTTTTTGGCCGCAACAGTGCTTATTTTTTTTGATATGAAGATTAAGTTTATTACGCCTAATTATATGGCAATTTTTTTTACATATCTTTGGATTATTGGTATTATTAATGCTGTTAATTTGGTTGATATTATGGATGGTCTATCAAGTGGGATAGCCTTAATTGCTTGTTTGTCATTTTTTTTTATCAACTCTCCTATGGAAGCTTCCTATGTGAACTTTGCTGCCATTGCTTTAGGTGGGGCTTGTTTGGGCTTTTTACCTTATAACTTTCATCATGCTAGGATTTTTATGGGGGATGCAGGAAGTATGTTTATTGGTTTGGTTTTAGCGGCAATCTCTTTGGGAACCAACTACTCCAGTAATAATTCGATCGGGGTTTTAGCTCCTATTTTTATTTTAGCCATTCCTATTTATGATACTTGTTATATTATTATTAAGAGACTGGAAAAAGGGCAGTCTATTTTTTTGGGGAGCAAAGATCATGTTGCTTTGCGTTTAAATATCAGTGGTTGGTCTATAAAAAAAACTGTTTTAATTTTATACCTTGTTGGAGTTTTGCTTGCGATTGCAGCATATTTGATTACAGAAGCTAACCTTAAGAATGCTATAATTTATGCATTGGTTGTTTTGGTTTTTGCCGTTCTTGTTGGTTTTAAAATAGGAGAAATAGAAGTTGACTAAAAAAATTATTATTATTGGCGGAGGGCTTGCTGGTCTTAGTGCTGCTTATTTTTTAAATACTGAGGGAATGAGTTTTACCCTTTATGAGCAGAATGATCGGTTTGGTGGTTTTTGCAAAACAGAAGAGTCAAATGGTTTTTATTATGATTATACCGGACATTTGCTCCACTTTAAAGATCAAGAAATAAAAAGTTTAGTTTTAGATGATTTACTTAAGGGTAATTGGTTTTTGCATGCTAGAAAGTCTTTTATCTATTTGCAAGATAGGTATTTGAAATACCCATTTCAGCAAAATCTTTATAATTTACCTTTTTGGATTAAGATGGAATGTTTTTTTGGGTATTTATTAACATTAAGGTTACCTCTCCCAAAATCTCTAAAAATATTTACGACTAAAAAAATAAAATCTTCGGAGGGTATTAATTTATATGACTGGGCAATAAAGTATTTTGGTCGTGGAATTTCTAAATATTTTATGATTCCTTATAATGAGAAGATTTGGCGACTTGCAGCGAATGAAATGTCTGTGTCATGGATGAAAGGTTATGTTCCGAGACCAAGTTTGTTGGAAGTTTTTAATGGCACTTTTTTTGATTCTAAAGGTGGGCTTGGTTATAATGCTAAATTTTATTACCCAAAAAAGGGAGGAATTCAGGCTTTAGTCGATGGTTTTGTTAAAAAATTACCGGAGAAAAGACTTTTTAAGAATAAGAAAATTACAGAAATCTATTTGCATAATAAAATGGTTAATGGTGATAAATTTGATAAATTAATTACAACTATGCCTCTTAGAACTCTTATTTTAGATGTTATTTTAGATGTTGACGATGATATTAAAGAAAAAGCAAAAAAATTAAAAGCTAATTTTGTTTTGAATGTTAATATTGGTCTCAAAAAAAAGGTTATAGGTAAACATTGGATTTATTTTCCCGATGATAAATTTATTTTTCATCGGATAGGTTTTATTAATAATTTTGCAGAGGGGATGACTCCCCACCCAGAAAATGGCTCTATTTACACAGAGATCTCCGCTAAAAAAGAGCTTGATAATCTTGAGTGGCAAGTTATCGAAGACCTAATTAAAGTCGGGATTATTAAAGATTTCACAGATGTTATCGATATTAAAACTTTGAAATTACCTGATGCTTATGCTAGTTATGATCAGCAGCATGATCAAATTGTCGCAGATATTTTGGCATATTTGAAAAAGTTTGAGATTTATTCTATTGGTCGTTATGGAAAGTGGGAATATGCTGCCATGGAGGATGCAATGAGGCAAGGGAGAGATATTGCTAAAGATATTCTTAATGCGTAAATTTTGAAATTTTTATAAAAGTAACTTATTTTTTTCTGGAGAATAATAATGGATATTAAAAAAATTTATAGAATTTGTGATGCGAACCTTAACCGTGCAAAAGAAGGGTTAAGAGTTGTTGAAGATTATTTGCGATTTTATCTGGAAAATGATGACTTAGTCAGAAAAGCACGCGAAATTAGACATGGACTTGGTGGGCTTATTTCTCATAGTTTTTATAAGAAGTTAGTTGCGGAGCGTGATGTTTTTAATGATTGTGGTTTTAAAATATCAGAAGTTGCAGATAAGGATTTAGAAACTGTACTGCTTGCTAATATTAAAAGAGCAGAAGAAGCATTGAGAGTTTTAGAGGAATATTTTAAAATAATAGCGAAGAATAAAGTCGCAACTGTAAAAACATTGAGATATAAATTTTATAATTTAGAGAAAGGAGTTTATGATGAACTTTAGAAAAGAATATAATTTTGATAGCTTCGTAAGACTTCTAATTTTGACTGTGCTGATTGTTGGTGTTTTTTTTATTCTAAAATATTTAAGCCCAGTTCTTTTACCTTTTGCTGTGGCACTTCTCCTCGCATACTTACTTAATCCTATTGTAATGTTTTTTGAGAAATACTTAAAATGGCGCTCACTGGCAGTTTGGCTTACTTTGTTTTTATTGGTCTTAGTGATTGTTTTGATTATTAATATAGTTGGACCAAAAATTAGCAAAGAATTTACTGAAACAGCGGAAATAATTACTCGTATGCTAAAAACTAAGCCGGCATTTTCTAGTGATCAAACTTTATTTGCCTCAATTTGGCAACATATTCAAAATTTTTTTAATAAACCGGATATTCAAAATATTATTAATGCAAATAACTTTGTAAACCTTGTTAGTGATCTTGGGCAAAAAGTTTTTCCTGGTGTTTGGGGATTGATTGCAGGGACAGCTAATTTTTTAGTTGGTATCTTAGTCGTTTTAGTGGTTATTCTCTATCTAGTTTTTATTTTATTTGATTATGATATGCTAAGGCAGCAATTCAATAATTTAATTCCTAAGCATTATAAGTCAACTGTTACAGAGTTTATTCTGTCTTTTGAAAAGGCTATGAACCAATATTTTAGAGCCCAAATGTTGGTTGCATTAAGTGTGGGGATTCTTTTTGCTATTGGCTTTAGTATTATTAATTTGCCTTTAGCTATTGTTCTTGGTTTATTTGTTGGTATTTTAAATTTAGTTCCATATTTGCAGGCTGTAGGGTTTGTCCCCGCAGTATTATTAGCCGTGGTAGGTTCTGTGAAAAGTGGTATGCCATTTTGGCAAATTTTTTTATTGGTTTGTTTGGTTTTTGTGGTGGTACAGACTATTCAAGAGATTTTGTTGGTGCCAAGGATTATGCGTAAAATGACTGGCCTTAGACCTGCTGTTGTTTTACTTTCCCTTTCTGTTTGGGGGAAACTTTTAGGTTTCTTTGGTTTGGTAATTGCCATTCCATTTACTTGTTTAATTCTTGCTTATTATCAAAAATTTATTGATGAGGAATAGTTGATTTTTTATCAATAAATTTCCTGCATTCTTCTTTAAAGCTAATAGTTATTATTTGAAAACTATCGTTTTTTCTCCATGAGTCAAAACTTTATTTTCTAAATGTAATTTTAAAGCCTTAGCAAGGACAACTTTTTCTAAATCACGCCCTTTTTTAATTAAATCACTTTCTGAATCTCTATGTGAAATTCGGAAGACATCTTGTTCAATAATTGGTCCTTTATCTAAGGTCGGTGTGACATAGTGGCTGGTTGCACCGACTAGTTTTACTCCACTGTCAAAAGCTTGTTTATAAGGTTTTGCACCAATGAATGCTGGTAGGAATGAATGGTGAATATTGATAATTCTACTTGGATAGTTCTCTATTAAATTTTTTGTTAATATTTGCATATAACGCGCGAGAACAATCACATCTATTTTATGTTCTTTTAAAATTTTAAGCTCTTTTTTTTCTTGTGCTAATTTATTGTTTTTTGTAATAGGTAAATAGTAAAAGGCAATCCCTTGTGAGGCTTAAATTACGATGATTGCTGATAATGAGTTTGACAGTCCCATCAAGCTCATTGAGAGAGAATCTGACTAAGAGATCGAGAATACAATGCTCATGTTGTGAGACAAAGATTGCAATATTTTTTTTATCTTCAGTAAAGTTAAGAGTAAAGTGAATATGAAAGTCATTGGCAATTTGTTCTTGAAAATTTTTTTTTGTAGTTTTTTTGTCTAAATTAAAATTATTCATATCCCATTCTATTCGCATAAAAAAAGTATTTGTTTCTATATCAGAATGTTGGTCAGACTTCAGGATATTTCCATTATTGTTAAAAATAAAATTAGATATTTTGCTAACAATGCCTTTTCTATCTTGACAATATAGTAGTAATACCGCATTTTTTTTCATTTTATTCCCTTTTTTGAAAAAAGACTAAGCTTTTTCTTGTGTATTTTTTTTGATTAATTATAACATAAGAAAAGATATTATCAATTGCTTTTTTAGTGCGTATACGCTATAATTTAATTATAAAAATTAAAGTGTTTTTAAGGAAATATGAGAAAAATAGAACTTTTAGAAAATAAAATTAAACAAGCAATTATTTATATAGAATCTTTAAAGTTAGAGAAAGATAACTATCAAAAAAAATTAATTGACCTAAAATTAGAATTGAAGGCTAAAGAGACTGAAATTAAACAGCTTAAGTTACGATATTCTAAAGTAGACCAAGGTCTTGGAGCTAACGAAAAAGCTAAGGCTAAACTTGCAGATATTTTAAGAAAAATTGAGGATTTTGAGCTTTTAAAATTGTCTTAAAGATCTACCTTATTTTTTTATTTGAGTTATTATGGCAAATGATACAGTAATTAAAATTTTAAATAGAGAATATTTTATTAAAGAGCAAGAAGACCCTCTTCTTTTAGCTAGCTTGGTAGAATACCTTGAAGGTAAAATGAGTGAAGTCAGTAAGAGGAATAATCTTGTTGATACTAGTAGAATAGCCGTGCATGCAGCACTTTTAATTTCTAAAGAACTTTTTGAAGAGAGAAATAGAAGTGAGGACTTAAACATTAAGCAAGAAAAAAAGTATGCACAAATGTTGGAAAAATTATCAAATATTATTGAAACTTGAGAAATTTTTTATAATACAGCAATGCTTGTATCTTTTATTTGAAAATTAAAATTTTCTTTCCTGCTCTGTTTGTAGGGTATACTGTACATTTTGAACCAATATTTATGTATAGGGAAGTTTGAGTTGGCTATAGCTGTGGCTTTAGTCGCAGAACATCCACCTAGGTTGAATGATTCAATCTGGCAGGCTTTACGGCAGTAGCGGGAGGGATTATTGTATTTTTAATAACTACTTGCTTTTTTTATAAGTTTGTTTGGATGTTTTTTTTGAAATATTAAATGAGACAGCTTTTCTAGAGTTGTTTGTTATTTCTATTTTTTTCAGTTCTCGCCTCTGTCAAAGTTTCAAAATAATAATTTATTGACTCAGAGAATGAAAGGTATCTTTTATTTCTAAAGGTGAAATTATGGCTAACAAAATGTTTAGTTTTTTTGACGATATGAATTTTTTGAAACTTAAAAGACCTCTTGCCTATAGACAAAGACCGACTTCTTTGCTTGATTTTAAAGGACAAAAACATTTGCTTGCTGACGGGAAAGTGTTGCGGAAGATGATTGTATCTAAAGATTTAGTTAATATGATTTTTTATGGACCATCAGGTACAGGTAAAACTAGTCTTGTTGACATTATTTCTCGTTTTACATCTCTGCCTATTTCTCATGTTAATGCTACAACTAGTGGCATTTCTGATATAAAAAAGATACTTCTTAAGGCTAAAGAGATAAATGAGTGCCATTCTCAAAACATGCTTGTAATGATTGATGAAATTCATCGATTTAATAAAATGCAGCAGGATGTGCTACTGCCAGCAATGGAAGATGGCTCTATTATTTTGCTTGGTTTAACAACTGAGAATCCGCATTATTATGTGAACAATGCACTTTTATCACGATCAATGGTTTTTGAGTTTAAGAAACTTGAAAAAGTGGATGTTATTGCTATTTTAGCTAATGCTACCAGGCAGTTAGCATCTGAAGTTGAAAAAGAGGTGTTTGAGTTTATTTCGGATTTTGTAGATGGTGATGCCCGTTATGCACTTAATCTATTAGAAATGGCCTTAAAAGCTGTTGATCTGCCTATTACTGTTACTAAATTAAAGCATACCTTTGGCGATAAATTAAGAGCTAATGTGAAGTATGATAAAAAAGCAGATTATCACTATGATATTATTTCTGCATTTATTAAAAGTATGCGTGGGAGTGATCCAGATGCAACACTTTATTGGTTGGCATTAATGCTTTCAGGTGGAGAAGATCCACGGTTCATTGCCCGCAGAATTGCTATTGCTGCAGCGGAAGATGTAGGGATGGCTGCACCAGAAATCTTAGCAGTTGTCGATTCTGCATGGAACTTAGTGGAAAAAGTAGGCATGCCAGAAGCGCGTATTATTTTAGCAGAAGCAGCAATCGCTGTTGCTTCTGCACCAAAGAGTAATAGTGTTTATCTTGGAATTAATACTGCAATGCAAGATGTAGGGAATGGTAATATTATAGCTGTTCCTAGGCATGTTTCTGATAATGCTAAAGACTATCTTTCCCCTCATAATGAAGATGGTCATTTTTTGAGGCAGGATTATGGCTTAGGTGAATACAAGGAGCGATATTATAAGCCTAGTAATCAAGGTCGTGAAAAAAAATATCAAGAATATTTGAACAATCTTTGGGATATAAAGTGAATATTACTACTAGAGAAGAAATGCTTTTTTGTCGTAAAGCCATGACAGTAAAAGAAGTGGAACAAAAAAGTGAAGTTATTAATAAAAGATTGATTACTCAGTTTTCAGCTGCTCAGATGGTTATGGGCTACTTCCCCTTTGGTAATGAAGTGGATATTCGTTATTTATTAGAGTTTTTTATTGCTAAAAATGGGTTTGTGATTTTACCAAAAGTTGTCAGTAAAACTGATCTGCGTTTTTTTGTTGTACATGATTTAGACTGTACGCATGGATATTGTGGGATTTTTGAGCCTTGTATTGAATCTTGTGAAGAGGTTAAGGATTTTAAAAGAGTCGATCTTGCTTTAATTCCTGGTGTTTGTTTTGATGAACAATGTAACCGTATTGGCATGGGGATGGGGTTTTATGATCGGTTTTTGGTTAAGGCAAAGATTGCGCATAAAAATATTATTGGTGTTGGCTTTGATTTTCAGGTTGTCAAGAACCTTCAAGTGAAGGATACTGATTTTAGAATGGGGAGTGTTATTTCAGAAAAAAATAGTTTTACTATAGACTATTTTTAGATAGAGTGTTAGGATAATTTAATAAAATATAATATAATTTATGCTTTTAAATGGAGTTTAGTTAATAACCTGAAATATATGAAAAAAGTTGGGCATTACCTAAGATCATTTAGCAAGCATAAATTTAAATAAGGGAGAATAAATTAAATGAGTGTAAATATCGGATATTTATTTGCGATTGTGGTTGGGATATTTCTAGGAATTGTGATTAGGGTGTACTATGCTAAACTTAAGGCTGATTCAATAGAGAGTACGGCTAAGAAAGTGCTTGATTCTGCTTCGCAAGATGCAGAGGCACATAGAAAAGAAATATTGTTAGAGGCAAAGGAAGATGTTTTAAGGATGAAAAAAGAAGCAGAGGTCGATGCTAAAGACAGGCGTTCGGAGCTTAAGGAATATGAGAAAACTTTTGTGCTTCGTGAGAAGGATATTGCCCGAAAACAAGATACTCTCGAGGAAGAATATACTAACCTAAAAAAAGATACAGCCCTTTTTAAACAGACGGAAAGTGAGCTTGCAGAAGAAAAAAAAACGATAGTTTTTGAAAAAGGCCTCCTTAGAAAAGAAATGGAAAAGGTTGCAGGTATGAGCCAAGAAGAGGCGAAAGAAGTTTTAATTAAAGAACTTGAAGATGATGCGCAACAATCAGCTTTTTCTAGGTTGAAAAAAATTGAAGAAGAATTATATGAAAATGCAGATAAAAAAGCGAAAAATATTATCTCTCAAGCTATTCAAAGAATGGCCTCAGACCATACAGCTGAGATAACTGTTAGCAGTGTTTCTATTCCTAATGATGATATGAAAGGGCGGATAATCGGGCGTGAAGGGCGGAATATTAGAGCGTTTGAAGCGGCAACGGGCGTCGATGTCATTGTCGATGATACTCCAGAGACGATTACTTTGTCATCATTTGATGGTGTTCGTCGTGAGATTGCGCGTGTTTCTCTTGAAAGGTTGATGCTCGATGGGCGGATTCATCCTGCTAGAATTGAAGAGATGGTGGCTAAAGTTAAGGGTGAAATGAATGAACATATTAAAGATGTTGGAGAACAGGCTGCTGCTGAGGTTGGGGTGCCAGGTCTGCCTACTGAGATCATTAAACTTATTGGTCGACTAAAATATAGAACCAGTTACGGACAGAATGTTTTAAAACATTCAATTGAAGTTGCACATTTTGCAAAACTAATTGCTGCAGAAATGGGCTTAGATACAGACTTATGTTTAAGAGCAGGATTTTTACATGATATTGGCAAGGCAGTTGATCATGAAGTTGAAGGGACCCATGCTCGTATTGGTGCAGATATTTTGAAGAAACATTATCCTAATTCTCCTCGTTTAATCAATGCTGTTGTTGCCCATCATGAGTGTTCAATTAAGCCAGAGACTCCAGAAGCGATAATTATCGCTTCATCTGATGCTATTTCTGCTGCAAGACCTGGTGCTAGGCGTGAGTCTTATGAGTTTTATATCAAACGGATGAGTCAACTGGAAGAGATTGCAAATAACTTTCAAGGTGTTGAGGATTCTTTTGCCGTTCAAGCGGGTCGAGAGGTCAGAGTGATTGTTGAACCTAAAAAAATTAAAGATGAAGAAATGTGTATGCTTTCAAAAGAAGTTGCAGCTAAGATTGAATCAGAATTGGATTATCCAGGGCAAATTAAGGTAATGGTTATCCGAGAAACAAGATCTACTGAGGTGGCAAAGTAGTTAGGTTTAATTGTTTTTTATATCGCAAATTACAATTTATAATCAGTTTAAATAACTAAGGATTATATTATGAAAATATTTTTTATTTCTGATATTATTGGTAAACCAGGTCGTCAAATTATTCAAAAAGAGCTGATAGCTTACCGTCATTTAGAGTCGCCTGACTTAGTTATTGCTAATGCAGAAAATGCCGCAGATGGTAAAGGTCTTACTCCACTTGTAGCGAATGAGCTTTTTTTAGCAGGTGTGGATCTTATAACTTTGGGAAATCATACTTGGGCGAAAAAAGAAATAAAACAGATTATCTCTGATAAGCGTGTGATTCGACCACTGAATTATCCTCCTAATACTCCTGGGCAGGGTTATGGACTTGCTATCACTAAGAGAGGCTTGCATATTGCTGTTATTAATCTTATAGGTCGTGTTTTTATGCAAGCTCTTGATTGTCCTTTTCATGCGATTGATAGAATTTTGCCAGAAATTAAGGAAGATATTGTGATTGTGGATGTTCATGCTGAGGCTACTTCAGAAAAAATGGCTCTTGCTTGGTACCTAGATGGACGAGTTTCTGCTGTTATTGGGACTCATACACATGTACAGACAGCTGATGAAAAAATTTTGCCAAGAGGAACTGCTTATATTACGGATGCTGGTATGACGGGGCCGGCAGATTCTGTGCTTGGAGTTAAAAAAGAGATAATAATTGAAAAATTTTTAACACAACTTCCTAAAAAACATGAGATTGCTAACACTAAAGTTGTTTTAGAGGGTGTAATTGTCGAAATTGATGATGTTACGTATAAAGCAAAATCAATAAAAAGAGTTCAGTTGGGAGATGGCTTTAAAAATGACTGCTAAAATAATTTATGGAAAAGAAGTTGCTAATAAAATTAAAGAAGAGGTTAAGAGTAAGGTTTTGATGCTTGAAAAAAAACCAGCTTTAACAGTTATTTTAGTGGGAGAAAATGCTGCATCTAAGGTGTATGTAAATAATAAACATAAAATGTGTAAGAAGCTTGGGATTAAAAGTGATATTGTTGTTTTGCCTGAAGACACGACACAAGCTTTTCTTTTAGATTTGATAAAAAAACTTAATAATGATAAAAATATTTCTGGAATTTTAGTCCAACTACCTCTACCAAAACATATTGCAGAAGAAGCAGTTATTAATACTGTTCACCCATTGAAAGATGTGGATTGTTTCCATCCAGAAAATATTGGACTGATGTTTGCAGGCCAGCCTAGATTTTTGCCTTGTACACCAGCGGGTGTCATGGAGATCCTGAAATTTACTGGGGTTAACCTTTCTGGGATGAATGCTGTTATCATTGGCAGGAGTAATATTGTGGGGAAGCCACAGGCTATATTGCTTTTAGAAAAGCATGCAACAGTCACCATTGTTCATTCAAGAACAAAAAATATTGCATCAATTGTTAAAAATGCTGATCTTCTGGTCTCTGCTGTTGGAATTAAGCATTTTGTAAGGGCTGAGATGGTTAAAGAAGGTGTTATTGTTATAGATGTGGGAATTAATCGTATTAAAGAGAAACTTTATGGAGATGTGGATTTTGATGAGGTAGTTAAAAAAGCCTCCTATCTTACACCTGTTCCCGGTGGAGTTGGAGTCATGACGATTGCTGTTTTGATGCAAAATACATTAAAGGCTTATGAGCTACAACAAACTCATAATATTTAGTCTTGATCTCTATAATCTAAAGAGAATAATATCTAAATGAAAAAAATTGTAACTATAATTACTAAACTTGAGTTTGGTGGTGCACAAAAAATTGCTCTTTATTCTGCTAATAACTTAGGGAAAGGTTTTGAATCTTATTTTATTTCAGGTGAAATTGGTATTTTAGATAAAGATAAAAAGAAAAAATATTCTAATATTAAACAGTTTTTTAATATTAGACAAATGCATCGAGAAATAAAGATATTGGACGATTTAAGATCATTCATTGCACTCATTATTCTTCTAAAAAAAATTAAACCAGCAGTCGTTCATACGCATTCTCCCAAGGCAGGGCTTATCGCCCGTTGGGCGGCTTTTTTTGCTGGAGTACCCAAGATTGTACATACACATCACGGCTTTGGTTTGGCTTTAACTTTATCTCGCAAGCTTCAATTTTTTTATTTTTTATTAGAAAAAATGAATACATTAATCACTGATCAACTTATTTTTGTATCTGAAGGGAACTTTAATTATGCAATTAAAAACAAGATTGCAAACAAAAAAAAATCCGTGATTATTCATTGTGGGATTGACCTTGAAGCTTATGGCAAGAAAAATACGAAAAAAATAAAGACTAAAGGTCCTGTGACAATAGGGGTTATCGCTTGTTTTAAGAAAGTTAAAGCGCCCTTAGATATCGTGCGTGTTGCTGCTTGTATGAAGCAGATGAATACTGAATTTGTAATTATTGGTGATGGAGAATTGCGTGCTGAAATTGAGGAAGAAGTTATTAAGCTTGGTGTTTCTGATAAAATTAAACTATTAGGTTGGCAAGATAATATCCCTGAGATTTTGGAAACTTTTAATATTTTTCTTTTGACTTCTTTAAGTGAGGGGCTGCCTCTTGCACTGCTAGAAGCGATGGCTAGTTCTCTTCCTATTGTTGCTACTAATATTCAAGGGATTAGAGATCTCATTATTTCTAATGAAAATGGTTTTCTTGTAGAGCCACATGATATATCAGGTTTTGTTGAAAAAATTACCTTGTTGCTTAATAATCAACATTTACAGGAAAAATTTATTAAAAATAGTTTAGCTATTTTAACGGACAAATTTGATCAACGCAGAATGGTTAGGAAAGTTTTGCAGGTATATCAAGGAGGCAATAATGTTTAAAAAAATATCTTTTATTTTAATATTAACCAACTTTTTTTTTCTTCCCTCTCTCTGTGCGACTAAACTTTTAGTTTATACGAATAACCTTGCTATGGTGAATGAAAGCTATGAGATTGAGCCAAGAGAGGAGGTTGAGATAACGAACCTTCCCGCATATCTTTTACCGGAAACAGTGTTTGTACAAAACCTTGAAATACTTGAACAAGAATTCCTTTATGATCTGATGGATGTCTCTAGCTTGACAAAAAAATTTGAAGGGAAGAAAGTTACTCTCAATCATGAAGATGAATTCTCAGAAGTAATTTTACTCAAACAGAGTTATAAGGATCGTATTTTCCTTTTAAATAATAGTCTTTATCTTAATATGCCTGGACAGTTAATTTTGGATGCTGCTCAGGCTGTTAAAACGCCCACCTTAAAATGGCGCGTAGAGCCCTTTAAAAAAACAAAAACTATCGAGTTAGAATATTTAACAGAGAATATTAGCTATAATGTCTCGTATTTATTAAACCTAGGCAAAGAGAATATTTTATCAAGCTGGTTAAATATTACGAATCATTGTGGGCGTGATTTTGAAAATATAGACCTCTTAATCTTTTTAGGGGATGTGAATTTTTTAGGAAAGGGGTATCGTCAGTCTTCTGGCATGCAGGTTAAATCTTTGGCTGCCTCAGGTGTAACGAGCATAAGCTCAAAGGTTGGCAAATATAGTATTTATCAAGTCCCTTTTCGAACAACACTTAATAATAACTCTACAAAAAATATTACCTTTATCAAACTCCTAGATTTGTTAGTTAATGAAAAAATAGAGATTCATGCCTTACAAGAAAAAAACTACGCTATCACTAAGATGGAGTTTCTAAACTCTACAGATTATGAACTTGCTAAAGGTCGAGTTAAGGTCTATAAAAATGATGTTTTTATAGGGGAAAACTTTTTACCTTATACTTCTAAAAATGAAAAAGTTTCTTTAGAAACGGGAAAGTTGTTTAATGTATATGCTACTAAAAAACAGCTAGAATATAGAAATATTAATAAAGAAACTACGGAACAGACATTTGAAATTAAAGTTAATAATTTTTCTGAAAAAACAGTAGAGCTAGATTTAATTGAAAACTTATCAGGCGACTGGAAAATTTTAAAGTCAAATACTAAATATTTAAAAGAAAGTACAAGTAAGCTAAAATTTGCTTTGCACCTTAAAGCTAGTGAAGAGTTATTGCTTAAATATACTATAAGGATAAAGCACTAGATGAAAAAACAAATACTCTCAATATTTTTATTTTTTTTATTGTTACTTGTCTGTACTAATATTATTTTTGCTGCAGAAAATACTTCTTATCAAAAAGGTGTCTTAATTGTTAAGTTTAAAGAAGACTCTTCTTTAGTAAGCCCTATGTCCGTTGGTTCTAGTAAACCAAGGATTGATAAGTTGCTGGATAAACATACAGCAAAAATTGAAAAATTTAAGATTAAATCAAAAAAACAGCTGTTTTCTCAAGCTAATTTCTCTAAAATGAATAAAAATCCTAGCACAGGAACTTTAGCCACATCAGCTAGAACGGAGGCTTTTTATAAACATGGACTTGAGCGTATTTATAAGGTTGAATTTGATGATAGCCAAGATCCTTTAGCGTTAGCTCAAATTTTAAAAGATGAGCTTGATATTGAATATATTACTCCCGCTCCTGTTTTTAAACCTCTGGCAACAGTACCGAATGACCCTAAATTTAATGATCAGTGGTATTTATCCGCTTCTTTTAGCGGGGATATTAATATTAAAAAAGCTTGGGATCTAACAACAGGTGCAGCGAATGTTGTTGTTGCTGTTATTGATACTGCGTTCCGAACTTCGCATGAGGATTTAGAATCCAACTTTGACTTAACTTCTGATTATGATTTTGCTGATCATGATTCTAATGTTTTTCCTGATAATATAGTTTATCAAGAACATGGGACACAGGTTGCTAGTGCCCTTGGTGCTGTTGGGAATAATGCTAAAGGTATTGCTGGAGCCGCTTGGAATGTTAAGCTAATGCCGCTTAAATGTGCGGAGGCAGGTGATCCTGAGGCTTGGCTTATTAATACTGGAGAGGCGATTATGCATGCAGTGGATAATGGTGCTAAGATTATTAATATGAGCTTTGGGGCTTATGAGTCAGCTTGGGAGTTATATATTGCAGATACTTGTGCCTATGCTTATGCTTCAGGTGTCACCTTGGTTGCAGCGAGCGGGAATGCAAATGAGAGTCCTATCGCTTACCCTGCTAGGTTAGATACGGTGATCGCAGTCTCTGCTACTGGAGTAGGAAATGTAAAGACAGATTTTTCGGATTATGGTCTTAATGTGGATGTTTCAGCTCCTGGTATTAATATTTCTGTAGCAGATTCAGGGACGGATGAGGATTATTATAGCACCGCCTTAGGGACTTCATTTTCAGCTCCTCTCGTTTCTGGTGTTTGCGCTCTTATGTTATCAGTGAACTCCTCATTGACTCCTTTAGAGATAGAGACTATTTTAGAGGATAATGCAGTATTAGTGTCTGATTATGGGATGGGCAGCGGTGTCGTTGATGCTTATGAGTCTGTTAAAGCAGCAATTTTAATGAATGAACCGATGAATATTGAGATTGATAGTACAAATTTTTCTTTTGATAGTGGGCTTCAAGCAAGCTGGGATAGACCTACTGGGATTAGTTCTAACTGTGAATATTTTTATCAGCTTGCAACTCGGGATGATGATAGTTTTGAGCTTTTGACTTCAAGTTGGGAAAGCTTGGGGACAACGACCTCTTGCTTTATAACAGGTTTATCATTTTCAGAGAATATGGATGTTTATATTTTAATCAAAGCAAAGGATGCAGAGGGTAACGAGTCGGTTATGATATCACGTGAAAGCTCCACATATATATTGGTCCCTGCTTATGTAAAAATAGACGAAGAAGATGAGGCGTCGCTTTTAGTTCCTAATTCAACAACAAGTGTGCATTTAAAAATTAGTTTGACCCAACCAGAGATTACCACAATTCCTATTTTAGAATATAGTTTTCCTTTTGAAAGTAGTCGACAGGTGTTGACTTTAACTAATAGAGGAAATAATGAGTTCCAAGGAGACTTATTTGTCCCTGCTGATACAAGCTCAGGTTTCATTAAATTTTATTTGGATGATTTAACTTATACAATGATAGACTCTAGTTCTACACTGTCTGTTATTGCTTCTTCTCACCATAACCTTCTGCCTGTTGGGGAGAGCTTGACTACAGATTTTGTGGAAGTAGCCGAAGGTATATTTGATGAAAAGGTTATGGTTTTAGTTACAGATGCCACGGTGGGGAAAGATTTTAGGATCCTAGACCATAATAATGAAGAAATTACAAGTTTTTCTGGTGGTATTAAGATAAAAGTGCCATATGAGGATGTTTCTATAACCGGTATTTCTGAAGATGGACTTGATCTTTATTACTTAAATGGTGATGTTTGGCAAAAAGTTGACGCTATTCGTGATGAAGAAAATGATATTTTTTCTGCAACTGTTACCCATTTTTCTGTCTATGCTGTTTTACAAACATTGGCAAATTTAAAGGATGTAATTGTCTATCCCAATCCTTGTTATTTTGCTGATTTTCAAGTCCTAAAAATTGAGGGTATACCCCTAGACGTTTCTGATGTATTGGTTAAGATTTATGATATTTCTGGTCGTTTGATAAGAGAATTAGATGATACAGAATTAGAAGCGAATACAGGTGGGGCGAACTTTGTTTGGGATGGTCGTGATAAGCTTGGGAATGAAGTAGCGAGTGGTGTTTACCTTTTTTTAATTCAAAGCTCTCAAGATAAAAGAATTGAAAAGGTCGCAATTCTGTGGTAAGTAGTTGTTAAATTTGATTGAGAATAAATTACTATAAAGGAAAAGTAGATGCAACAAACAATTAGTATTGTTGATAATTTTAAAAATTCATTACAACAAAAAACAAATACTTTTATCACTGAAGAAATATCAGAGGCTATTTATGCGCTTTATTTTGATGTTGAGGAATGTTTTCATCTTAATAAAGATAAATTGGCTGAACTTATGTTAAATTTTTTTAATAATCAAAAATTTGAGGAAATTGAAACTGTTTTTTTAGATTATATTAGAATGATAACACTGCCAGACAATATTTTATCTGAGTATTATTTTAAGTTCGCCAAGTTTCAAGAAATTCTTATGGACACGGATAAAGCGTTCCATTACTATCATTTAGCTTTTAAAAAGAATGAGTGCCATGATTTTAAGTTTATTGATGGTTTGATTTCTATCTTAGTTCAGAGAAATGATCTAAAGAAAGCAGAAAGTATTTTGGCTGACTATATTTCTGCCTTACAAAAAGGTTCAGATAAACTATTGTTTTTTGATTCAATGATTTTACTGTATTTAAATAATAAAGAACTTGCCAAAGCTATGAAGTTAACTGAAGAACTAATGGAATTTCAAGATGCTAAATCTTTGGAATATGCTCACCTTTTACGGGTCAAAGGTGAGATATTGCTTGAGATGAAAGAGTTCATCAGTGCTAAAGCATTATTTGAGAAAACACTAGAAATTGTTCAAGATGCTGAAGATATTCAAGATATCAAATTAATTGTTTATTCCCACTTAAGTTTTATTGCTAAAATGTTTCAAGATTTTCAACAGGCACTTGGTTATAATGATCAGCAGATTAAAATTTTAGGTGATGATATTTTTGCGGATTTAGATGTTGAGCGTTTAATTGAGTTGCTTTGGGATAATGCGCGGATTTTTGAAAGTTTAGGGGATAAAGATCAAGCAAAAGATACTTTAAATGAAGCGATTAATCTTTTAGATGATCACCCCGTTAATGATACAGTGAAGTCATACCTTATAGAAGATTTCGCTCGTTTATCAAAGACTGTTTGATTTTGCCGGAAACTTTCAAGGTTCTGAGCAGGATAATTTAAGTAGTCCGTTCATTTTTTAGCTTCAATATTATACCAATAACTCTATTTTCCCCCGTATCGATAATTTAAAGTCATAATCAAAACTTGGGTTAATTTTACATTATACTATTTAAGGAGAATTAAATATGGATATAAAAGAAATGTTACAAAAAATTTATGAAGCTGACTTTCCTGCTAAAGTTGATCTAATAGCTTTGCTTAAGACGGATAAAGATGAAGATATTGAAGAAATTTATCAATTTGCAGATATGGTTCGTAAAGAGTATATGGGGGATGCAATTTATTTGCGTGGCTTAATTGAATTTTCTAACTATTGCCAAAAAACTTGTAGCTATTGTGGACTTAATATTGGGAATAAGAAACTAAAGCGTTACCGGATGAGTGAAACGGAGATATTAAAGGCTGCGGAGTTAATTTATCAAGATAATATTAGAACGATTGTTTTTCAGTCAGGAGAAGAAAACCTACTGGATATTGATTGGTTTGTCAATATTTTAAAAACGATTAAAAAAAAATATTCTGATATTGCGATCACTCTTTCTCTTGGAGAAAAAAGCTTTTTAGATTATCAAAAATTAAGAGATGCTGGTGCAGATCGCTATCTGCTAAAAATGGAGACTTATAATAAGAAACTTTATCAGATATTACATCCTCATATGGATTTTGACTATAGAATGAAGTCTTTGGCATATTTAAAAGAGCTTGGATTCCAGACTGGTTCAGGAAACATTGTTGGTCTTAAAGGGCAAACCTTAGAGGATTTGGCTAATGATATCATAAGTTTGAAAAAATATAGTTATGATATGGTTAGTGTTAGTCCCTTTATTGCACATCCTGAGACGAGCCTTAGTCATATTCGTAATGCGGATGTTCCCATGGTTTTAAAAGTTTTAGCTTTAACAAGGATTGTGACTCGTAATCCTCATATGCCAGCAACAACTGCTTTAGGGAGTATGGGGAAGGATTACCGCATAGATGCATTTAAATGCGGCGCTAATATTGTTATGCCAAACTATTCTGCTGTTGAGCATAAGAAGTTATATGAAATATACCCTAATAAACGCTGTTTAGATGAAAATGTAGGATTATGTAAAAACTGTTTAAAAGGGATGGCAGAAAGTGTGGGGCGGGTTATCGGTCAGGGTAGAGGTGATAGTCTGAAATAAGGTCTTTGATGTTGCATAATATTTATCTGGAGCTAAGCTATTAAGAGAGAGTCTTAAAGGTAAGGATAATTATTATGCAAAAATATGATCGAAAATATTTTATTTTATACTTAATACTTATTGCTGTATTTTCTTTTTTAGAAGCCTCATATAATCCGGGTTATGCTAAGAAGTTTGAGGTAGCCGAAACTTATGCCACTAAAGATGCACCTACTTTCACAGGTGATGTTACGATGCCCGGATCCGGAAAGTGGCTAAGTAATGGGAATGTTGGTATTGGTGTTGTTCCGAGTGTTGCTTTGGATGTTAATGGGAATATTGTTAGTAATGGGACGATAACTGGCACCAATTTAAATGTTAGTAATTGGGATACTGCCTATGGTTGGGGTAATCATGGAGCGCAGGGTTATTTAAAATCCAGTAACTTTTTAAGAGATTTGACAACGGGTGGAGGCTTAACTGGCGGAGCAAATAATATTTTATATGGGAGTGATGTTGATATTCAGATATCACATTCAGATACCTCAAGTGCGGGCAGTGTTAACAATTCCAATGCTTTTGTAATTCAAGATATAATTTTAAAGACCTCTGCACAACTAAGGTAAGTTTTTTAATGTTAAAAAAAAATCTGTGATTTCCATAAAAAAGATACAAAAACAATATTGAATTTTATATAATATGCTCATCAAAAATAATTAATTATTCGAGGTAAAAACA
>JAAEPJ010000523.1 GCA_024222485.1 bacterium
CGTTGGATAAATGATTATAATTATGATTTTCCACATCAGAGCCTTAATTATTTAACACCTAATCAATATTATCATAAAGAACTTAAAGTTGCTTTATAAAACTCTCCCATTTTTTTCTTGACTAAAAGGGGTACATTACACGGGAATTATCAAGATCTTTTCGAAAAAATCGAGACAAATTTTAAGAAAAAATATATTATCAGAATATGATCTTTCCCCCATTTAATGGATAGTGTTTTATGTAAAAACTAAAATATAGAAATTAAAGGGGAATTGACTAAATGAGAAAAAACAGAATTTATGATCAAGAATTTAAAAGGCAGGCGATTGTAGCTTGCTAAAACAAGCGATAAATCTATTGCTCAGATTTCAGATGAACTAGGCATTGAGTCAATCATTAATTTTGTGTATAGATTAAATCTTAGTTATTACATATTATTTACTTTGGCATTTTTAATTGCTCTTGTACAAATTCTACTTATTTTTGTATCTTGTAATTCACTTTTACTAAATTTTTTTATTATTTATTTATCTTTTTGATAAAGTTATTAAATCTATTTTTCTCAGGAATACAAAAATTAAGGGGAAGACAGAAGTTAATTCTAACGAGGAACTACCGAAGAATGATGATGAATAATTGGAGTTGAACTATTTAAATCTAAAACAAAGGTAAATCGAGCTTTTATGTTAGAAAATTTTTTACCTGAATCTATAACCCAATCATAAAAACCACCTGTTGAAAAAATATTATCTGCTAATTTTTCTATAACAATTGAATCCTTTATAAAATTTACCTGAACGGATTTATTCAAGCTTAACTTATCAAAATATTCTTTTATAATATCTACACCCAAATATGCTTTTTCTGAAAATGTTGGAAGTAAAGAAGCATTTTTACTATAGAGCCCCAATGTTAAATCAATTTTTCCATTATTTATAGAGTCTGCCCATTTATTTAATATTTCTTCTGGTTTCATTTTTTCCTCCACTTTCTAATTTTTTTTTTTTATTAGAATAATTTAATTATACTAAACTCATTAAATTTGTCAGCAGAAAACTTTATTTTCTCGTTAGAAAAACATCTCAACTTTAAAATGATTAATTTCCCTTTCTATAATTTTCAATTTTTGGGAATATTTACTTCTAAATAGATTCTCTTTTTGATCTCATTTTCTAAGTTTTTTACATTCTATGAGACTATCAAACCATTTTTGCATTGAAAATAAATTTGATTTTATAAGAGTTATATTTATTTATTCCTTTAAAAAGTACATTATTTTATAATATTTTATCGAGGATATTTTTTCTACTGTTTATATTGCTAGATTTTTAATAATATTTTTAAAGACCCATCTGTTTTTGAGTTTTTAGGATTAGAAAAAGAGCATAGTGAAAATAATTATAAAAAAGCAATTACTTAGATTATAAAAAACTGTATTCTGAAACTTGCTAAAGATTTTTTTTCAAAATAATATTATTCCCAAGTAGATAATAATAATTTTTTGTCGATTTATTTTTTTCCACAGAGAGGTTTTTGCTTTTTTTGCATTTGAGCTTAAAATTAAAACCTGAAGATTTAGGATAAATAAATGGGGTGAATTAGGTTAAAAGTTTAAGCATATTAATTAAAAAAATTATAGGATTATCCAAATTATGAATAAACATTTTAGAGAAGTTATTTTAAAGGCAACCGGTGCTACAGATTTATTTGAGGTTAATAAAATTCAAGATTTATGGAGTGGTTATGGGGTTATTATGCGTTATGGACTTAAAGGTGGTGAGTTGCCTACAGTTGTTCTAAAACATGTCAAGTGGCCAACTGCTAAAAATCATCCTCGTGGCTGGAATACGAACTTATCGCATAAAAGAAAAGTAAGATCGTATAGTGTAGAAACTAACTGGTATAGTCAATGGCATATGACCTGTGATGATCGTTGTCGTGTTCCTGAATGCTTGGTATTAGAAAAACATAATGATGAGATTATTATTGTTTTAGAAGATTTAGATTCTATTGGTTTTGATGTGCGCCGTCAATCTGTTTCTTTAGCGGAAATGAAACTGTGTTTGTCATGGCTTGCTCATTTTCATGCAGCTTTTTTAGGGAAACATCCAGAAGGTTTATGGAAGGTTGGGACCTATTGGCACCTTGATACTCGTCCTGAAGAGTTGGATGTTTTGGATGACCAAGAATTAAAGCATGCTGCTCGAGCTATTGACCGGAAATTGAAACAAAGTAAGTTTCAAACATTTGTGCATGGTGATGCTAAACTTGCTAATTTTTGTTTCGACAGAAAAGGCAGAAATATTGCTGCCTTAGATTTTCAGTATGTCGGTGGTGGTTGTGGGATGAAGGATGTGGCTTACTTTATTGGCAGCTGTTTGTATGAGGAACAATGTGAAAAGCACGCGGGAGCTTTACTAGATAGTTATTTTTCTGCTTTAAAAGCGGCTACTTTAGAGAAAAATAAAGGTATTAATTTTGATGTCCTTGAAAAAGATTGGCGTGATTTATATCCTGTAGCATGGACGGATTTTCATCGATTTATTAAAGGTTGGAGCCCCGGACATTGGAAAATTAATAGCTATAGTGAACGACTGGCTAAAGAAGTGATGGCAAGTTTATGAACCTAGATATAGCTGAACTTAAAATATTAACTACGGTAGCTATTAATGCGGCGATAAAAGCAGGTGATTTTATCCAAAGCTCAAAAAAAGTAGACATAGGTATCGCGTATAAAAATACTGGTTCTAGTTTGGCGTCAAAGCTTGTTACTAAGATAGATTTAAAGAGCCAAGATATTATTTTAGAAGGTATTCTTCCCACATGTGAAGACTATCATTTAGGTTTATTAACGGAAGAATGTATAGATGATGGTTCTCGTTTTATCAAAGACTATTTTTGGTGTATTGATCCCTTAGATGGGACATTACCTTTTATAAATTCTTATGAGGGATATGCCATCTCAATTGCTTTGGTTTCAACTGAAGGGGTCCCTTTTATTGGTGTTGTTTATGATCCTGTTGCTAAAAATTTGTACCATGCAATTAAAGGTATTGCTGCTTTTTATAATCATAAGCCTTGGAAGATAGCTTCTGGAGATAATGTGTGCAAAAATTTTGAGATTGTCGCTAGTGGTGGAGCTGTGATGAATGCTTGCTGGGTATTAGAAAAAAGTAATGCGTGTTTTTATAAGCTACCAAAAGAGGAAGAGGGGGGCGGTTGTCTATGGGATTATGCGGCAACAGCATGTATTTTTAATGAGGTAGGTGGTTGGGTGAGTGATATTTATGGTCAACCTCTTGATTTTAATAATAAGGATTCTATTTTTATGAATCATAATGGTGTTGTGTATGCAACGAGTAGAGAGCTTGCAAGGCAGTTTATGAAACCAAGCTCTTAAGTATAACTGGTTGAGGTTAACCGAGCAAGCTATTATCTAGTTTTTTTTATATTGTACAGCATTTTAAATTTGCATTTTTAAAAAGAGTCCCTGTGCATAATCGTATAAAGATTTTAGGGTCGAATATTGCTGAGTTGTCTTATATAACTGGTTTTGAATTTCGTCTTGGTAAGCCGTTAATGAAGTTTTGCCATTAATTGGCTTTAAGAGCCTTTTTTTGCAATCAGTTTTCCATTGGTTTCGTTCTGTTGTACTAAGGACTTCTGAATAGTTCCTTCCTACAAATCGCCAAAGCATCTCAGGTATCCTAGAATCAATGAAAGAATTTTGCAAAGCTAAAAGATTTTTAGGTTGTGAGGTATGGATACGGTGGAAGCTACTTTTATCCTTAGCAGGGAAAAATCCATCAGAATAAATACCTAACTCAGGGTCAGTGATTTTTAAATCTAGATCATAGGGAAGCATGGAATAGACCTGCACTAACTTTTCCTTAATTTGATTTTTTTCTTTTTTAAGCAGTGATAAATTTTTTAAACATTCATCTTTATTAATATTAAGCCTTTCATAATTTTCTTTTTTAAATACCGACATTGGCGCAACAATAGGCGCTTTATTAAGATGAATACCTTTAATATGGATCTTTGACATTGATTTTAGTTTTTTGTCAAAAATTTTGTCATGAAGGTCATTAACCTTTAAATTCAAGAGTTCTTGTGGTGAGAATCTTAAATCATAGGTAAGAATACAATTTTTATTTGTCGGGTGCACCGTCAGAGGATAAACAAGGGTCGTGCAGCCAAAGGCGTTCGTAAACATCCCAGAAGTATGCATAATGGGTTCATCCTTAGAGTTATAAATAATCTGATAGGCTTGCTCTTTAGAACTATTTGTACGGCAATATTCATAAAGCTTTGGCTGTTTTTCTTTAATTTGCTTAATAAGAGCAATCGTTGCCCAAACATCAGCTAAGGCATCATGAGCATCAGAATGCTCTATGCCATTGGCTTTCGTTAAATCTTCTAATTTAAATGATGGCTTTTGATACTTATTTATCACCCAGTTCATTCCTTCGGGTCTAAGGTCATGGACAAGGCGAACAAGATTAATAATATCCCAACGGGAGTTGCCATTCGCCCATTCTCGATAATAAGGATCAAAAAAATTACGATAAAGAGCATTGCGAATAAACTCATCATCAAAATGTATATTATTATAACCAAGGATACAGGTCCCTGGCTTTGATAGCTCCTCATTAATCTGTTTAATAAATTGATATTCTGTTAAACCTTTTTCTAAGGTTTTTTGCGGGGTTATTCCTGTTAATAAAACGGCTTCAATTTTTGGAAAATAATCTTCTGGGATCTTACAGTAAAGCTCAATAGGTTCTGCAATAGGTTGAAAATTTTCATCTGTTCTAACGCCTGCAAACTGTGCAATACGATCAGCCTGCGGATTAATTCCAAAGGTTTCTAGGTCATAGAAAAAAAAGTTTTTTTCCTGCATTAAGCCCTCCTTTGCTGGTTATCATCATGTTTAAGTTTAGAGACAATTTTAGCACTTCCAGATGGCATCGGGAAATTTTTTAAATTTTTTAAGATGACCCATTTATGAGTGTCATCTTCTAGAGGAAAAGGAACGACATCACAGGTAAATACATGTAAGGTGACCGCAAACTGGGTGTAGTAATGTTTGACTTTCATTAAAAAATCTGATTTGGTCACAGAAACCTTAAGTTCTTCTTTTATTTCTCTTTTTAGTGTTTCTTCTATTTTTTTTTCTTTTTCTTGTTTCCCTCCTGGAAACTCCCAAAGCCCTGCTAAAAGACCTTTTTCTGGTCTTTTTTGAATAAAAAATTTCCTTTCTTTTTGAATTAAGGCAATAGCTGCATTAATTTTTTTTATTTTGTTTTTTGAAGTTTTAGGGATTAATTCTTGAATTCCTTTTTGGAAAGCTTTGCAGTTTTTTTGAATAGGACAAAGCAAACAAAGGGGATTTTTAGGTTTACAGATCAATGCCCCTAATTCCATCAAAGCTTGGTTGAAGAAGGATATATTTTTTTTTGGCATAATTTTTTCTAAATAAGTGGTAATAGTTTTATTTTGTTTAATATTTGCCACGCCTCTCAAGGCTAGCTGCCGCATAACCAGCCGACGAATATTAGTATCAATCAGGGGTAGCCTTAGCTCATAGGCAATACTTAAGACAGCATTCGTGGTGTAGGGCCCAAAGCCTGGAAGTTTTCTTAGAACTTTAGGATTTTTAGGAATTTCTCCATGATGATCTTTATAGATAATTTGTGCCGCTTTATGAATATTTCGTGCTCTTTGATAATATCCTAGTCCCTGCCAAAGGTTTAAGATGTCGTGAATATTTCCTCTAGCCAAGGATTGGATAGTCGGAAAACGCTTGAGCCAACGATGGTAGTAATTTATAACAGCATTTACTGTTGTTTGTTGAAGCATAACTTCAGAAATCCAAATTTTATAAGGATCAGAAGTTTTTCTCCAAGGGAGCTCTCGAGCATTATTCTGATACCATAGAAGAAGGTCTCTCGATTTTAATGGATTATGTGCTAATATTTTTTTCATATTTTTATTATTTTTCCATTTTTATTGATAAGATTTCTAAAGCCATTATATCTTTCCTGATTAAATCTGCGTACTTTTTAAGTTTAAATTAATAAAATATCGTAAGGTATAAAAAATTTATTCTTTTGTCTCTTTTAGAAAAATTATACATCACACTCATATTGTTTTTAAAATTAGACTCATTACGAATAAGAATAAGTTTTTTAAAAGTGGATAAGTATTTTATAATCAATATCTGAATGAAGTCTAGGGCTATTATAGTAAATTTTAAAGTACTCAAAAATTATTTTTTTTCTCTTAATCCTATTTTGTAATTATCCCAATAAGATTACTCTGTTTTTAAAGGATAAAAAATGGTATGGCGTTATTATAGATGTTGTTGTTTTGGCGCATATTTTGAGTTTCTCCTAAATGCTGGAGATCAAATTTTATAAATATTGAGCAAGCCTTTTAAATTTAATTGGCGTTTTATAGGCAATTTTTGAATGCAATCTCTCCCGACTATAATTTATTATATTATGGATAAAATAAATGGGACTTTAAAAGTGACAGGTTCTTTGCTATACTTAAAATATATAAATGGAGTTAAACTTTCTTGGAACTAATTGTATTTCTGCAGTTAGATTATCAGCGTTTATCGATAAACTAAGATACTTATTTTTAAAAGGTTTATTTATCGTCAATACATTCTGCTCTCTACAAAAAATAGATATAAAAGAATAGTGTTTATCTGTTTTTTAGTTACTTTTTACTGTAGATCATCTATATGTCTTGCTTGTTAAAATTTGGCATAAAAATTAAAAAATAAAGAGGATTTTTTGATTACTTTAGAACAAATCAAACAATATCATCAAAAAACTAAGCATACGGTAAATAGGTTAGCTTCTTCTCCTGGGTTTATGGATTGGGAGAATCAACCCGATCCTTATCGGTTTTATCGGGATACCGCTAGAATTAATCTGACATTATTAACAGAGAAAGAGATCGCTCAAAGTGATTTGTGTTATGATGATTTATATGCTGTCAAAAGCATAGGTTCTGTTAGCCCTAGAAATGAGCCTGCTACAACTAATAGTGTTAACAATCTTACCTTGGCATCATTGTCCGTATTTTTTCAATTTAGCATGGCCTTATCCATTTGGAAAGGATCCAATGGCAGTCAATGGGCATTACGGATGAATCCATCTAGTGGTAATTTACATCCAACAGAAACTTATGTGCTGCTTCCTAAGAGTTTAGAAGATCAGTCCATTACAGCTGGTGTGTATCATTACAACCCCTTTTTTCATGCCTTAGAAAAGATCGCAAGCATTGGAAAAGAAAGTGATATTCAGGGGTTTGGCATTATTGTGAGCAGTATTCCTTGGCGAGAGGCTTGGAAATATGGTACACGCGCTTTTCGTTATGTAAATCATGATGTGGGGCATGCTTTGGGTTCTTTGGCTGTGTCTGGTAATTTACAAAACTGGAAATTGCAGTTGGAAAGCAAGGTATTAGATACCCAATTGGATCATATTTTAGGATTTGATCAAATAGATTGGTCAGGTTTAGAAAAAGAGCATGTGGATTGTCTTGTATGGATGGCACCACATACATTAGAACTTCAAGAAGCCAAGGAGCAAGATAAGAAAAGCTTATTTTTTGATTTTTTAAAAGATAATGGCGCATTAGAATTTCATTATACAAAAGCGATGATGAATCAATTAAGTAAGGAAGAGGTTATTTGGGACCTAATCGAAGATGTCGTCAAATGTACCCGTTATGACCTGCTAATAGCGAAGCCTGTCATACGACCGTTACAAGAGCATAAGCTTAAGACAGGTTCTAGATTGCGTGCGTATGATATTATTAGAAAAAGGCGTAGTGCTCAAGCGTATGATCGAGCAGCAAGCCAGATGACTTTCTCTGATTTTTTGCATCTTTTAGAGCGAACTCAACTCTATGAGCAATCTCTATTTGAGGGGCTGAATATGCCTAATCTTATAAATTTGGTTTTGTTTGTGCATCAGGTGGTGGGTTTAGAATCTGGCTTATATATGTTCATACGAAACCGAGAGGTTTTGGCGGATTTACAACTTCGTATGTCTCAAGATTTTAAATGGGAACCTATTGCAGGGGATTTATATTTATTGAAGAAGGGAGATTTTAGAAAAATAGCGCGTGAAATTAGTTGCCATCAAGAGATCGCAAGTGATTCTTGTTTTTCTTTAGGAATGTTGGCAGGTTTTGAGAGTATCATTGCTCAGAATCCAGTATGGTATAAGCGGTTATTTTGGGAAGCGGGTCTTATTGGTCAGATCTTATATTTAGAAGCAGAATCGATTCATCTGCGAGGCACGGGAATTGGTTGTTTTTTTGATGATGTTTGCCATGATTTATTAGGACTGAAAGATAGCACATACCAAGATTTGTACCATTTTACCATTGGTTCTGCTATGTTAGATACTAGATTGGTAGAGAATAAACCTTATTTTTTTAGAGATTAATTAGTCATTATGAATAATAATTTTTATTTGCGAGGAAATAAAAATGATAATACCAAAGTTTATTTATGGAACAGCTTGGAAAGAAGAGCGTACCACAAAACTCGTAGAACTAGCATTAGAGAGTGGTTTTTTTGCTATTGATACGGCTAATCAAGCACGACATTATAGCGAAGCACGGGTTGGAGATGCTTTGGTCTATATGGCAAAAAAAGGGATTCAACGCTCTGATGTGTGGCTTCAGACAAAATTCACACCTTTAAATGGTCAAGATGATCGTATTCCCTATGATCCTATGGCAAGCTTAGCCCTGCAAGTAGAACAATCTTTAACAAGCTCTTTAGAACATTTGCAGACAGATTACCTGGATTCTTATTTATTACATGCACCGTATAATCATCCCCTATCAGGGAGAGAGGACTTTGAGGTTTGGGCTGCTATAGAGTCATTTTATCATTTTGGAAATGTCAAAGCGATTGGGCTCAGTAATGTTAATTTGATGCAACTTAAAGTGTTGGTAGATCAGGCAGATTGCAAACCGATGATGGTTCAAAATCGATGTTACGCGAATAAAGCTTGGGATAAAGAAGTTCGTGATTTTTGTTTGGATGAGAAGATCCACTACCAAGGATTTTCATTACTAACAGCAAATCCTTATGTTTTGCAGGACCAGCGGGTTATAATTATGGTGGAAAAATATAAGGTAACGTCTATTTAAATTATTTTTAATTTTGCGATTAAAGTGGGAATGATACCCTTGACAGGAACATCTAATGCTGTGCATATGAAAGAGGATATTACTCATCTTAATTTGGAATTTACAGCTGAGGAGATACAATATATTGAAATGGGTTTTATGGAAGATTGATGTAGAGTAGAAGAGTTTTTTTAAGTAAAAAAGGAGGATATTATGGTCTTAGTTAGATCATTAAACCTAGAATTAGGGAGTAAAATGCCAGATTTTGTTTTAAAAGATTTCTCAGGTCTTACATATGAACGAGAGTTTTGTATGGGAGAGAAAGGGCTTTTAATTGCCTTTACTTGTAATCATTGTCCCTATGCTCTCGCTGTTTGGGATCGTCTTATATCTATTGCAAATATGAGCGAACCTTTAGGGATAAAGACAGTGGCTATTAACCCCAATATTCACCCATATTATCCGGAAGATTCACCTGAGAATATGTTTATTTTTAAAAAAGAACGCGGATTTTCTTTTCCTTATTTAGTTGATTATACACAAGAAATAGCTAAAGCCTATAAAGCACAATGCACACCGGATCTTTATTTATTGGATAGTGAGGGGTGTTTGGTTTATCATGGGCGGTTGGATGATTCATGGAAAGATGCTAGTAAGGTGGGGAAAGAAGAGCTTAAATTAGCCATAGAGGCTTTATCTCTGGGTAAAATTAGCGAAGAGTCACAGCATCCCAGTTTAGGGTGTTCTATTAAATGGCGTGGGTGACTATTTATTTAAAAAAGGAAAGCTGATTAAGTTTTTCCTTTTTGAGCATTCAGAATTTAAATTGATGGTCCTTTTCCTAGATTCCATTATCTCAAAGAATGAGGAGTAACTATTTGAATCAGTTACTCCTCATAAATATTAGCAAAACAGAAAGATACAAATCCGTTTTAAGTTATAAGTTCTTACTTATTTTTTTGATTTTTTTATACGGGTAAATACCAGAAGTATGACCATCGTTCCAGCTGACAGACAAGGCATAATTCCCTAATGTTCGAATGTTTCTGGCTTGAATATCGGGTCGCATCATTTCATGATCGAATTTTACTTCTCCTGTGTATTCATCCACACAGGCTGCACAGCGGCAACTGGCCCGTAAGTCCTTATTACTAATGACCTCAATATTAGAATCTGTCCACCTGAGTGTAATTTCTTTATCATTAAATTCAACCTCAGGGCTCGTAAAAGATGAAAGGTTAAAAGTATTCAGGCTTTCAGTAATGGCATTTGTCATGTTTGCAATGATAGGGTCTGTTCCAGACAGGTTAGAGAATGTATGGTTTAATGGAATTTGAGCGAAAACATTTAAGCCAAAGCGCTCTTCAAGTTCTGTTTGGCTGCCTTCTCCAAAGATATAATGTTTTTTATCGCAGTTATCACATTGGAAATAAGCCATATTTTCTACAATGCCAAGCATAGGGATATTGACTTTTTCAAACATTAAAATACCCCGTGCCACATCAACCAAAGAAAGGGTCTGAGGTGTGGTGATAATGATCGCTCCATCTAATTTGATTTCTTGGGTCATTGTTAATTGAATATCTCCGGTTCCTGGAGGAAAATCAATAAACAAATAATCTAAGTCTCCCCAGTTGGTATTATGGACAAGTTGAGACACATAGCGTGAGATCATTGGTCCGCGCATAACCGTAGGTTCGTCTCCAACTAAAAAGCCATAGGACATAAGTTTTAAGCCATTGGATTCTAGGGGGATATACATATTATCCTGCACCTCTACGGGTCCATTAGTATGAAATAATGTTGGAATAGAAGGACCAAACATATCCACATCGAGTAAGCCAACTTTTAATCCCTTTTGAGTAAGTTCTTGGGCTATTAAAGCAGCAACGGTTGATTTCCCCACCCCACCCTTGCATGATGAAATTGCAATAATAGATTTAACTTCTTTTAAACCAGTTATATCTGCCATGATGAATACTCCTTTTTTTATTGTATTAGCTGTGTTCTTATATTTATTAAGAAGACAGTGTTTTAATAGTAAAATTTCTTGCAATATTTATCTCTAGACTAATCTCTCTCCTTTAAGGTTAGAATTGTCTCAGAGAGGATTTCTCTCCTTTTTTTAAGTCAAAATACCCCTATTTGTTGTACGGCTCATGATTTAAGAAGTGGCAGGTATCTTTGATATTTAATTATATCATATCTTATGCATATCAGGAATTATTTAGAAAAAATATGATAAGAATTAGAGGGGAAGTATATTAATTCGTGTTTTAAAATATAAAATATAGCCTACTATAATCAAAAAAATGGATAGTAAATTTTAGTTTTTTTTAGAAATTTTTTAGATGAGAAAGTAGGATATATTGACATGTACAACTTGATTTTTTTATTTTTTGATGTTTATTGAGACTAGAACTAATGATGGAGGAATAAATTTTATCAGGCAGTAGATAGAACAATTAGAAATTTACAGTAATTCGCCTTTATTAATAAAGTTAAAATCAACGAAATAGAAAAAAAATTAGTTGAGAATGGTGAAGAAATAGATGATGGGGAGCGGTTATTTCTAATGAAAAAGATCTGAAAATTTAAAAAATATAGGATTATAATAGTTTTATGTTAGAGCTCAAAATTAAATTTTTAAAAAGAAAGCTTTTAAAATCATTCAATAAACTAAAATGCAAATATGACAATATATTTAATTACAAAATTAATGAATATATTCTTACAGATGATGGGACCAAACTAAGAGCTAATGTTTATTTACCACATCGGCTTGCAAAGTTTCCGACTATTTTAACTACTACAATTTAGCAAAAGGATGGATTATCATCGATTACAGCTAAATTATCAAGGTATAAGTACTTGAAAGAAGGATATGTTTTTGTTATCGTAGATCTAAGAGGAACAGGAGCTTCTGAAGGTAGTGTTAAAGATATTTTAACAACTTTTAAAGACCTCTGCACAACTAAGGTAAGTTTTTTAATGTTAAAAAAAAATCTGTGATTTCCATAAAAAAGATACAAAAACAATATTGAATTTTATATAATATGCTCATCAAAAATAATTAATTATTCGAGGTAAAAACA
>JAAEPJ010000524.1 GCA_024222485.1 bacterium
CTGAGGTGAACTCTTATTACGGGGCTAAGTTTTCACTAAGTTTCATGGGGAACTATAAGAAACCGCTGTAATAATAAGTTCTACGCTGTTCCCATGGACAGAACTGTTGTAATACGTTTGTTTACAACGTTTTAGAGCTAACAGAACCGTTTTATTCAATGGGAAATGCGAAATCTAAAGAAAATAGAGTAGAACACTAATTAAGATCCCAAATTCCGCCCAAGTTTTAAAGAAATTTAGGTGAACTCTTATTGCCGGGCTAAGTTTTCACTAAGTTTCATGGGGAACTATAAGAAACCGCTGAAGTAATAAGTTCTAGGTTGTTCCCATGGACAGAACCGGAATAATGCCGTTGAGGGCAAGGGTGTAGATCACGGTGGTCCGCTTAATTCCAAAGAAAATGAGTACTTTATAAGAATTTTAGGTGAACTCTTATTGCGGGGCTAAGTTTTCACTAAGTTTCATGGGGAACTATAACAAACCGTTGAAGTAATAAGTTCTAGGTTGTTCCCATGGACA
>JAAEPJ010000525.1 GCA_024222485.1 bacterium
CCATGAAACTTAGTGAAAACTTAGCCCTGAAAAAAGAGTTCACCTCAATTTCTTATAAAGTTCTACGCTTTCGAGCATTTGTTATAGTTCCCAATGAGACTTTTGGAAACTTAGCCCCGCAATAAGAGTTCACCTCAATTTCTTATAAAGGACGCCTTTCGCATGAAATAAAACGATTACGTTTATTCTAAAACGTTGTAAACATACGTATTACAACAGTTTTGTCCATGGAAACAGCCTAGAAATTATTACTTTGAGGGTTTCTTATGGTTCCCCATGAATCTTAGTGAAAATTTAGGCCTGCAATAAGAGTTTACCTCAATTTCTTTTAAAGTACGCCTTTCGCATTGAATAAAACGATTCCGTTTCCTCTAAAACGTGGTAAACATAGGTATCACAAGAGTTCTGTCCATGGGAACAGGCTAGAACTTTTTACTTCGAGGGTTTCTTATAGTTTCCCATGAAGCATAGTGAAAACTTAGCCCCGAAATAAGAGATCACCTCAATTTCTTATAAAGTACGCATTTCCCATGGAATAAAACGATTCTGTTTGCTCTAAAACGTTGTTAACAAATTATTACAAC
>JAAEPJ010000526.1 GCA_024222485.1 bacterium
GACGCGCTCGATCCTCGATGCTATCGCGTGGGCAAAAATTCAACTTTTTGATCGCGAAAGATCGCGGACATCGAGATCGAGCGCGAACGAGCGCGAACGAGCGTGATCGAGCGCGAACGAGTGCGGGGTCCTCGATCCGCGATCCACGATTGTCCGCGATGTATTCATTTAATGCGCACTCCTTTCGAAGCTCTGATAAATTTCGTGGTCAAGGTGGACTGGGCAAAAATTATTCATAAAACTATCGGTTTTTCTGGTGATCAAGTCATATGTTTTAGGCAATAACAAAAAATGTGTCCGTATTTGTCTGTCAACTACAGGTAACGAATCATCAAACTAAACCCTCAAATAGCCGAAATTTAAGAAAGTTCAGAAACATTGCCGGCTGAAAACCCTGAATACTTAGGCAACTTTGAGGGCTAGGATAAGGGTCCAGTTGCTTACCCTATTGAAATGAAAGTGTACTAATAGTTGAACCGGTTCAAGAGACATCCTATAAAATCCACCTAGACAGAAAAAAACATCAAAAGTACTTAATTTGAAAAACTTAAAAACC
>JAAEPJ010000527.1 GCA_024222485.1 bacterium
CAACATGCAAACTTTATTGCTATAATATCTAATTTACTATTCCAATGCTTACAACGAGTATTTGAATCTAAAGTAGAACCAAATATTTTTATATCTGACATTAAGATAAATTATTAGTCGATTTATTTATGTAACGCAAGATTATTTAATTATTGGATAACTTTTCTTAATAAGCATTGAAACAAAGGTTGCAATAATAGCTTTTATAATATCTCCGGGAATAAAAACTAAACATCCGATAAATGATTTATAAATAGATATTTTTGCTATTAAACTTATCCATAAAATGCCTGCTATGTAAAGAATGATGATACCTCCAAATGTTATAAATAAAAAAGAATTAAAATAATTTAATTTTTTCCAAAACTTTTCAAAAAGAAATCCTATAATATAAGCACTAACTGGCCAACATAATATAAATCCTGCATTTGCTCCAAAAAATATATTTAATCCTCCTCTACCTCCTGACAATACTGGTAATCCTATAGCTATAAAAATTAAAAATAATAATAAGGATAAAAATCCTCTTTTGGAACCAATTATACTTCCTGCTAGCATTGGAGCAATTGATTGTGCTGTTATAGGCACTCCTGCTATTGGCATAGTAATAGGTGGAAATAATGATAATGATGCTGTAATTGCAGCAAAGAGAGCAATATATACTATGTCTTTTGTTTTCATACTATTTTATTTACTGTCTCAAATTTGGTTAAAGCCTCCATCTTTCAGATGGAAAATGACTTCAGTCCTTTAAATTCCTTATTTTAAATGTAAAATGTTACATTTGTGACATGGAAAATTATAGCAAAGGAAGCCATACTATTTATCA
>JAAEPJ010000528.1 GCA_024222485.1 bacterium
GATAAATAGTATGGCTTCCTTTGCTATAATTTTCCATGTCACAAATGTAACATTTTACATTTAAAATAAGGAATTTAAAGGACTGAAGTCATTTTCCATCTGAAAGATGGAGGCTTTAAACCAAATTTGAGACAGTAAAAAAAGAAACTTATAATTTTGAATTTCAAGATGATAAAAAAGAATCTATTGGTTATAAAAGAGTACCATTAGGAATTATAAATTTAGAAAATTATTATTTTAAAAATCTCAAAGTTTTCAGATTTTTTGAAAATGACATGGAAGTTGATAGATAGTGCCTGATAGAAAACTCTTAATTTTTAATATTTTAGCATCAAATTTTTATTATCAAAATAGGTTTTCTCATTTTATATCAACATATTTTATTAGTGATAGACACCGATTGTATTTTTTCTATAATATTTTATAATATATTCTTAAATGCTTCGTTTTTGGGCATAACAATAACATAATTTTTTAAAGATTTTTTTAGGCACTTTGTTTTAGAGTTATATCACTTCTTTGTTTTTTTCTTAATA
>JAAEPJ010000529.1 GCA_024222485.1 bacterium
AGTTTTGGTCGGACAAGCGTCCAATAAATCCCATAGTTTTGCTGCTAACGTTGTGTTGGTCGGACAAGCGTCCAATAATTCCGACAGTTTTTGCTGCTGAGGTCGCGTTGGTCGGACAAGCGTTCAATAATTCCAACAGTTTTTTGCTGCCAATTTTCGTGTTGGTCGGACGAGCATCCAATAAATCCAACAGTTTTGCTGCTGATGTAGTTTTGGTCGGGCAAGCGTCAAATAAATCAAACAGTTTTGCTGCTAACGTTGTGTTGGTCGGACGAGCATTCAATAACACCAACAGTTTTTTGCTGCTAATTTTCGTATTGGTCGGACAAGCGTCCAATAACTCCAACAGTTTTTGCTGCTAATTTTCGTGTTGGTCGGACAAGCGTCCAATATGTCCGACAGTTTTGCTGCTGATGTCGTGTTGGTCGGACGAGCTTCCAATAAATCCAACAGTTCTGCCGTTGATGTAGTTTTGGTCGGACAAGCGTCCAATAAATCCCATAGTTTTGCTGCTAACGTTGTGTTGGTTGGACAAGCGTCCAATAAGTCCACCAGTTTTTGCTGCTGAGGTCGCGTTGGTCGGACAAGCGTTCAATAATTCTTTGAGTTTCTGGAGTTGAGTTCTTGGAGTAAAATTTCTTATAGGTATTTCCCCCCAGGGCACCATAATTTTCATTTCTAAG
>JAAEPJ010000530.1 GCA_024222485.1 bacterium
CAGTTCGAACACTCATCAGCATTGATAGTTCGGACACTCATCAGCATTGACAGTTCGGACACTCATCAGCATTGACAGTTCGGACACTCATCAGCATTGACAGCTCGAACACTCATCTGCATTGACGGCGCCGACACTGATCTACAGTACACCCGTCAGCATTGACAGTCCGGACACTCATCAGCATTGACAGTTCGGATACTCATCATCATTGACAGTTCGGACACTCATCAGCATTGACAGTTCGGATACTCATCAGCATTGACAGTTCGGATACTCATCAGCATTGACAGTTCAAACACTCATCAGCATTGACAGTTCAAACACTCATCAGCATTGACAGTTCGGATACTCATCAGCATTGACAGTTCGAACACTCATCATCATTGACAGTTCGGATACTCATCATCATTGACAGTTCGAACACTCATCATCATTGACAGTTCGGACACTTGTCAGCATTACACTTGTCAGCATTGACAGTTCGGACACTTGTCAGCATTACACTTGTCATCATTGACAGTTCGGACACTTGTCAGCATTATACTTGTCATCATTGACAGTTCGGACACTTGTCAACATTACACTTGTCAGCATTGGCAGTTCGGACACTTGTCAGCATTACACTTGTCAGCATTGACAGTTCGGACACTTGTCAGCATTGGCAGTTCAGACACTTGTCAGCATCACA
>JAAEPJ010000531.1 GCA_024222485.1 bacterium
AAGGAGTAACTGGGAGGGGGTCTCCCACCTTGCCATCCCGGAATTCCCCTTGCAGAACCTTATTTCGCATAACTTGGATATCCTAAGAAGACTCTCATGCACATAGGTGACAGCAAAAACACTAACAATATAGTTTTGAGTCTACACTTCCCCCTTACTTCAAATACTCTGAAATCTGGCGTTGCAGCACACATTCATATGTAAAATATTCTTTCTCATGCCCATCTTTGACCCATATTATATCAGTTTCAAGTTTGAAACAATTTTAATTGGAACTTTGTTAACAATATAAAAAATATATGCAATGTGAAGGTTATATGATCTACTTGCCCTGTAACACTCAAAATAACAAGCTTCTACTTGAGCAATGGAGAGGTCATCCTTCATATATAATTTTATGCCACTACCCGATTGCCTTTTTCCTATGTTCTCCCACATTCTCAATCAGATATCGCAATATCTTCGAAGCACCCCATATCTTTCCGGATTGGAAGGAGGGGTGGCAAATCCAGTGAAAATAGGGAACTATTCTCACTGGGGAGATCACCCCAGACAACAAAGGAAAGAGATTCCCTAACTCCCAGGAGACCAAGTATAAAAGCACAAGCATGCCAGGTTTCATTCTTCTAGCAACGAGCTCTCCGGCAAGATACTTCACGATCCCTCCCTCCTCCCCAGTTTCGGCTCGCAGGCCCAGGCCAGATCCCTCGTCCACCTCTCCTACCC
>JAAEPJ010000532.1 GCA_024222485.1 bacterium
GAGAAAGTGAAAAAATACCAGAATCCTAAAGCATCGTTTATCGAAGAGAGTTGTTGATTTGTAGAGACTTTAATGCACGTTTACTTAATAAGGTATCAAAAAAAAACATCTGGTACGATGAAATTCAACTTTCTTTACATAGTGAAGCCATAGCCTATGAACCCGTTAATAATTAGCTTTGTTTTCAACCTATTCCCTTCAATATTTAAGGATATTTCAGTTTGCAATGATAGAAACATCTAAAATTAGCAAGCGTCAAAAATAATGAAGTGATGATGATGTAAAAATGTTGTGAATATAGCTATTGTGTCTGATCGAGAACAGGATAAGCATTGTTATGTTTAGTGTAGGGCATACGTGCTACGTTTGCTTTTAAAGTTTAGTTTCATGTCTTCTTGTGTCTATTATCAACTCCATTTTGATATATTTCTCCGTGCACTACAGTCAAAGTTAGTATTTGAGTGATTGTAGTCCCAGTTCTTCACTTTGTCAGGACTAAAACCAGAATCTCTGACGTGCTACACCACTTCCAGTAACAAAATATAGTATACTATACTTATCATAAATAAAGACCGTTGCACGTTGGGTAAAATTGATTTTCCTC
>JAAEPJ010000533.1 GCA_024222485.1 bacterium
AGTAATAATGCCCTGTGTTGGGCTAGTGTTGTGCCATTGGTGCACATGTTTATCGTGTTAAAATGCCCTGTGTTGGGCTAGTGTTGTGCCATTGGTGCACATGTTTATCGTGTTAAAATGCCCTGTGTTGGGCTAGTGTTGTGCCATAGGTGCACATGTTTATTGTTATAATGCCCTGTGTTGGGCTGGATGATTGATTTCTGCTATTCTCGCTGTCACTCGTTCCGCCTTTATGTGGCTTTCTGTCTTTACTTTAGTTTAGGATCTAGGTTTTTTGGAATATACCCGGGAAGACTAGTGGATAGGTTTTCTAGCAAGGTATTTAGCCGTCGGTGTCTGGGTGCACACACTCGTGTGTACTTTGGGCTGGAAATGTTTTTCCCTGTTTTCGTCACCGACTTAAAGATTGTATTGTCTGGGCAGTTCAGGGCCGGTGCGACTCCGCAGCCCATTTCCCAGAGTTCCAGGACCTTAAAGGGATAAATGTCAATTATAGATGACTATAATTGGAGTTATCACAAGGGCCTGGGTTCTTGTTCC
>JAAEPJ010000534.1 GCA_024222485.1 bacterium
AACTATACAAAGTATTGTTTCCTTAATTTTTGAACACCTGCACATGGCATGTTCTTCCATCATTCATGCTATTGATC
Organism: bacterium; assembly: GCA_024222485.1. GTDB lineage: Bacteria > RUG730 > RUG730 > RUG730 > JAAEPJ01 > JAAEPJ01. The sequence continues at coordinate 78 of JAAEPJ010000534.1, forward strand.
TTTCAATATACAGGCAGTATTGCCGGGTGGTCTAAGGCGCTGGTTTCAGGCACCAGTCACTCTGGTTGCTTTGGTTCGAGTCCTGTTCCTGTCATATTGTTGACATTCCTATAGGTAGTATTTTGTCCTTTATTTGAACACCTGCACACGGTATCTTCTACCATAATCCATGCTATTGAAAACAAAACATACAGCCAGGATGGCGAAGTGGTATGAGGAGCTGGTTTAAGGAGCCGGTCACTTGGGTAGCGTGGGTTCGAGTCCCAGTCCCTTCATTTTGTTGACATAACTATACAAAGTATTGTTTCCTTAATTTTTGAACACCTGCACATGGCATGTTCTTCCATCATTCATCGTATTGACCATTACATATACAGGCAGTATGGCCGAGTGGTCTAAGGCGCTAGTTTAAGGCACCAGTCACTTCAATGGCGCTGGTTCCAGTCCCACTCCTCTAATTTTATTGACATTTCTACAGACAAAATTGTTTCCTTTATTTTGAACACCTGCACAGGGTATCTTCTACCATCATCCATGCTATTGAAAACAAAAAATACAGGCAGGATGGCCGTGTGGTATGAGGCGCTGGTATAAGGTACCAGTCACTTCGCTGGCCTCGGTTCGATTCCTAATCCTGTCATTTTGTTGACATAACTATACATAGTATTGTTTCCTTAATTTTTGAACACCTGCACATGGCATGTTCTACCTTCATTCATGGTATTGACCATAAAATATACAGGCAGTATGGCTGAGTGGTCTAAGGGGCTGGTCTAAGGCACCAGTCACTTTGGTGGTGTGGGTTCGAGTCCTGTTTCTGTCATATTGTTGACATTCCTATAGGTAGTATTTTTTCCTTTATTTTGAACACCTGCACACGGTATGTTCTACCATAATCCATGCTATTGAAAACAAAACATACAGGCAGGATGGCGAAGTGGTATGAGGAGCTGGTTTAAGGAGCCGGTCACTATGAAGGCGTGGGTTCGAGTCCTAGTCCATTCATTTTGTTGACATAACTATACAAAGTATTGTTTCCTTAATTTTTGAACACCTGCACATGGCATGTTCTTCCATCA
>JAAEPJ010000535.1 GCA_024222485.1 bacterium
CGATCTTTTCCATGAAACTTAGTGAAAACTTACCCCGCGATAAGAGTTTACCTCAATCTCTCATAAAGTACGCCTTTCGCCTGGACTAAAACAATTCCGTTTGCTCTAAAACGTTATAAACAAACTTATTACAACAGTTCTGTCCACGGGAACAGCGTAGAACTTATTACTTCGAGGGATTCTTGTAGTTCCCCATGAAACTAAGTGAAAACTTAGCCCTGCAATAAGATTTGATCTCAATTTCTTATAAAGTACGCCTTTCGCATGGAATAAAACGATTCCGTTTGCTCTAAAACGTAGTAAACATACGTAATACAACAGTTCTGTCCATGGAAACAGCCTAGAACTTATTACACCGAAGGTTTCTTATAGTTCCCCATGAAACTTAGTAAAAACTTAGCCCTGCAAAAAGACTTCACCTCAATTTCTTACAAAGTACGCCATTTCCATGGAATAAAACGATTCCGTTTGCTCTAAAACGTTGTAGACAAACGTATTACAACAGTTCTCTCCATGGAAACAGCCTAGACAATATTACACCGAGGGTATTTTATAGTTCCCCATGAAACTTAGTGAAAACTTATTCCCGTAATAAGAGTTCACCTCAATTTCTTTTAAACTACGCATTTCCCATTGAATAAAACGGTTCTGTTAGCTCTAAAACGTTGTAAACAAACGTATTACAACAGTTTTGTCCATGGGAACAGCGTAGAACTTATTATTACA
>JAAEPJ010000536.1 GCA_024222485.1 bacterium
GGATAACCGAGGTTCGGATAACCGAGGATGTACTGTACAAGGAAACTGACTAGGAAAAAACACCTTGAGGACATTACCCCCATCCGCAATGGACATTTCCTACTTTCAAATGAAACCTAACAAGGGGGGAAAATGTAAATATGCGCGCGCATTTTGAAATGGAGGTTGATATTTCGCGCCGGAACACAAGCAAACGTCAGATGCATGCACTGATGATGGAAAAAACGCTCCACAGCTTTTTGGAATTTCTCTCGAAAATGGCAGGCAGGATGAAGATGAAAATGGAAGTCAGCCTGATACATAGATGCAGCATGAGAGTTAAAGCACTATTTGAGTTGAAGATGATAAATTATATCTCATGAATATGATGACCCTACGTAAAGCAAAGCCGACTGGGTGGAAAAGAGATCAAGTCTGTGTTAGGTCTTCAAAACATTGATGATGAAGAATTCTCGATTCTCTGAAGATAGGCCCATGCTAAACAAGACCAAGTTTACCTAGTCTATTGGACTTTATTTGCTTTTGTATGATGGACAGCAGGGACCACTAGGCCTTACAGAAAGGAAGAAATGAGACAATACAAATGTACTCATTGTTGTACAAGGACTATGCAGTGGCATGGAAAGCCTCAAAATAGTGGGGTAGTCTTGGGGGGCATTTCTTAGGGAAATTTTCAAATCACTCCTGAAACATTCATGATAAAATTTCCATTGCATCTTTGCAAAAAACATTACTGCAACTCTTGGGTTCTTACCATAGAGCTTGACTTGCTTAGATATTTAAAGTTTTACTCTTAAATTCCCATAATCTTTTGAGACTTTTTCATTTAGTAGAGAGGCAAAGGAGAAAGCATAGTATTGATATCTAACTTCTAAGAATGAAAGTCTAATTGTGATTAGAAAATATTTATTGAAAGGACTATTAAAATATAACATTGTCAAGATGCTTTTTCTTTTCTTTTAGCTTTCTTATGTAAATGTATAATATAATGTATAATTCTGTATTCAAAGAAGTTCCTTTTTCTCAAACACCAACTGCTGTTTTCTAGAACTGGTTTTTCACACAGGCAGCAACTTCTTATGGTTTTTTGCCATGTATTTTCTAAGTGCACAGCCAATTCTTCATCTGATGCTGAATTCTAAAAGAGATTGAATATATGTTACTTGCAGAGCTCTATACAAGGGTCTTTTTTGGAAGTGTAGAAAATTTATTTGAAAAATACATGAAGAACCACCCACTTCCTCGCATAAAGTAATTATTGATTGGTACCATGTTTTTAAACAAAGTCAAAAGCTTTGATCTTGGCTTCCCCCAAAAGAAGGAACAGAAAATAGAAAATTGCAAAGTAATTTTGAGTGCTCTCAGGAAAGCAATATTTTAACTACTGAGCCCTGCTAGATTTTATGACTATTGAAAGCAAAAATACTGTTAGTTATTGTCAGTCAATTCATTTGTGTGTATTTAAGAATATTAGACTGCACGATACCCTTTTATCAGTGAGAAAAACAATTTTAAAAGATGAGCAGGCCTAAGTCACGTGATCATTGAAAGCGACAGTTGAACGTAACTTCGACAAATATTGAAGAACTAAAAATCAGTTTTTCTTAATGATGGCGAATTTTCCCAAATATGCACGTATGTTTTATTAAAAGATGATATAATCTAGTTCTGAAAACTAAATTTTCTTTTTGGTTTCCCGGTGGGGTTTTTAAGAAAAATAGCAGCCAAGTTGGTGCAATCTGGCTCCCTTGGGAAATGCGATAAAACTCATTACGCAAGGAAAAGAAGGCTAAAATTCTTATAACGGTCAAAATCTGAAAATTGCTTGAATATTATGATAATTCAAGAGTTTTGCTACCCTTTGAAGCCTAAATATTCCCTTCAGCTCGAATATTACTGAGGATAAGGGCGAAAATATCTTCGCAGGTATTAAATTAACTTTTCGCCAGATTCTCGACAACCCAAGATTGACAAGAAAACAAAATATGATGCCGGATTTTCCCACATATGCCACCTACTACAATCGAAAGAGTAAAGCGTAAACTTACCTTAAAAGAAAAAAACAGAAGGTTTCGTGGTGCAGTTTTTTTTAATCCAGAATCCAATTTTCGTGTAATTTCGGCATGATTTAGGCCCATGTTATGCGCTCTTTTCGCTCCGAGCTGCTCGTCAAGCAATGATTTGATCAGGACCATGAGCTCCGAAAATACATTTTAGAGTCCCAAGATATGATTGAAATCATAAATCACAAAGAAAATTCACATGACCTCACAGGGAGGGTCGGAGAAGTGTGCATGGTCATTTTTAGCTCCCGCCGCTCCAAAGAAGCATGTTTACAAAAAAGAAGGGTTCGCGGGCGCATAAGTCAGCGGTTGAAAACATTTTTCCCCCTTGCTGGTCATAAGGCAATTGAAAGTAAGATTTCCGAGAACAAAAGACTATCACTCTTCCTCACAGCTCAAATGATTTCCATCA
>JAAEPJ010000537.1 GCA_024222485.1 bacterium
ATACGGAGTTGAAGAAGAAGCTGACTTTACACCTGACCCTTCAACTAGTCTTCTTGCAGATATAGATACTACAACACCAGGAACACTAAATACAACTCTTCAAGGTGGTTCTACTATAAAAGACCTTTATATGTGGTTACACAACAGAAAAGGGTTTATAGGCTACGAGTCGACTACAGGAGAGATAGAAAGAAAAACTATAATAAGACAGTTGATTCAAGAAGGAAATGGAACTGAAGATGGCGAATGGAATCACTACTCTGGAGCAACAGACTTGAGACCTCTAATTAATGATAGTCAAGGCTCTATTATAGGTATAAATGAACCTAATAATTTTAGAACAACTATTCAAGGTACTATAAAAACGGATAGCGTTGTAGGTGACGGAGACATTACACTTGAAGTGACAGTAAGGGTTTTTGGATATGCAGGTACAGAAAAAAAGCATACAAAAACTGAATCTCTGTCTTCTGGAGATGACCTTAGTCTTTCTTTTACTATATGCACACCTAACTATTATAGAGGAAAGCAGTTTGCTATTGAAACTAAAATAATAGCTGATAGTACTATATCATCATACACACCTTCTTTAGTTATTACAAAGACAAGGATAGAACAAGATGGTATATTTGAAGTTGACAGGGTTAGAGATGTATCTAAATACTCTATAGACAGCACATTATCGTCAATTAATAACTTAAACTACATAAACCCTCAACTACTAGTTCCTGATATGAAGATTATAGACTTTTTATCAGATATATTCAAAACATACAACTTGGTTGCTTTCGAGGAAAGGTTAAACG
>JAAEPJ010000538.1 GCA_024222485.1 bacterium
GAAGTGAACTGTTATTGCGGGGCTAAGTTTTCGCTAAGTTTCATGGGGAACGGGAAGAAAGCATCGAAGTGATGAGTGTTAAGCTGGTCCCTAGGATAGAACTGCTGTAATACGTAAGTTCACAATGTTTTAGAGCAAACGGAATCGTTAATCCATGGAAAATGCGTTTTTTATAAGATATTGAGGTGAACTCTTATTGCCGGGCTAAGTTTTCACTAAGTTTCATGGGGAACTATAAGAAACCGTTGAAGTTATAAGTTCTAGGCCGTTCCCATGGACAGAACTGTTGTAATACGTATGTCTACAACGTTTTAGAGCAAACAGAACCGTTTTATTCCATGGGAAATGCGTAGTTTAAAAGAAATTGAAGTGATCTCTTATTACCGGGCTAAGTTTTCACTAAGTTTTATGGGGAACTATAAGAAACCGTCGAAGTAATAAGTTCTACGCTGTTCCCATGGACAGAACAGTTGTAATACGTTTGCTTACAACCTTTGAGAGCGAACAGAACCGTTATATTCCATTGCACC
>JAAEPJ010000539.1 GCA_024222485.1 bacterium
GATAAAAATCCCAGAAATAAGAATGAACGGCTTATGGTTAGCCGAGCAAGGCTTTTATCCAAGCAAAAAAATAAAAGTAACAATAAGAAAAGAAGTATTAGTAATCCAACCCTTAGCAGAGAATGTATATGAATAAAAAAATACACAATAAACGCACAAAACTGACAAAAGTGTCACGCAAGGGCAAAAAAGAGACAGTACAATTAAGGATGTCCGGTAAATTTTTAGAGGAAAACGGCTTTAAACAAGATGGAATGGTAGATATTCTCATAAGAGAAGAGCTATTAATAATTCAACCATTAAAGAATGAACTATGACCATCCAAGAAATCAAAGAAAGCCTAAGCATCAAAGAAGTACTAAGCCATTACGGATTAAAGCCCAATAAAAACAAAATGCTAAACTGCCCCTTCCATGAAGACAAAACCCCCAGCATGCAAATCTACGAAGAGAGCAATACAGTTTATTGTTTTTCCTCAAACTGCAAATTACATGGAAAATCCATAGATCAAATAGATTTTATAATGCATAAAGAAAACAGAAGCAAATACGAATCGATAAACAAAGCGAAGCAAATGC
>JAAEPJ010000540.1 GCA_024222485.1 bacterium
TATATGGGCAAAATTACTTCACCTGCCAGACCCGGGGCTGGCAGGCGAAGTAAATTACAAGCACTGTTCATATGGGATTTTGATGCCGGGTCTGAGAGGCGAGGTAAATCCCACCACGTTAACGCATTATTGATTTTCCATTGTTATGAGTTCGAATTTACTCCACCTCACCGGTAGTTTTGCGTTTATATGGAAAAACTTCACTTCACCTGGGTGAAACTTCACCTCCTGAGAGGCGAAACTTCACTATACCGGTAGTGTGGAGTGAAGTTTTATTTTCCATATAAACGCAAACTGAGATTTAAATGGTTTTCTATAGGAGGGTGAAGTATCGCTTGCCAGCCCCGGGTCTGGCAGGTGAAGTAATTTTGCCCATATAAACAGGCCCTTAAAGCAAGTTTGCTGGTAATAAGAGTAGAAAATTTATACAACAAATCAAAATAAAGAAGGGTGCATTAATCATTGTAGAAATAATTTCAAGCTTTTTTGAAGAAATATTCCGAA
>JAAEPJ010000541.1 GCA_024222485.1 bacterium
GGTAAACTCTTATTGCGGGGCTAAGTTTTTACTAGGTTTCATGGGGAACTATCAGAAACCGTTGAAGTAATGAGTTTTAGGTTGTTCCCATAGACAGAACTGTTGTAATACGTATGTTTACAACGTTTTAGAGCGAACAGAATCGTTTTATTCCATAGGAAATGCGTAGTTTATAAGAAATTTAGATGAACTCTTATTGTGGGGCTATGATTTCACTAAGTTTCATGGGGAACTATAAGAAACCGTTGTAATAATAAGTTCTACGCTGTTCCCATGGACAAAACTGTTGTAATACGTTTGTTTACAACGTTTTAGAGCGAACAGAACCGTTTTATTCAATGGGAAATGCGTAGTTTAAAATAAATTGACGTGAACCGTTATTAGAGGACAAAGATTTCACAAAGTTTCATTGGGAACTATAAAAAAACCATCGGTGTAATATGTTCTAGGCTCTTCCCATGGACAGAACTGTTGTAATACGTTTGTTTACAACGTTTTAGAGCGAACAGAATCGTTTTGTCCATGCGAAAGGCGTACTTAATAAGAAATTGAGGTGAACTCTTATTGCGGGGCTAAGTTTTCACAAACTTTTATGGGGAACTA
>JAAEPJ010000542.1 GCA_024222485.1 bacterium
AAAAAAAGATTTTTTAAAGTTAATAAAAATACAATCAGATATACACCATAATATTTTTAGTAAGAAATAATCAGAAAGAATAAGAAATAGTATGTTTTAGTGAGCCACGCCGAAATGAAATTTAGTTTTATGCTAAAAATTAGGCATGGAACACAAAAACGAAAAATTAGATTTAGAAAATAATTTAAAAAAATTGTATCAAGCTAATAATATTATTTTATCCGATAAGGAAGCCAAAGAAGCCAGCAGTAATATTTGCGGTTATTTTAGCATATTGTTTGATATAAAAAATAGAGGTAAGGAAGATGAAAATAACGGAAACTAATATTGAATTTATAAAGAGCAAAAACGGCTTGATAGGATTTGCCAGCATAGTAATAGATAATGCCTTATTTTTAAGCTCTATTGCAATACATAAAAAATTAACTGATGACGGCTATAGATTAACTTATCCCACAAAACAAAAAGCTGATAAGAATTTTAATATTTATTATCCGATAAATAAAGAAGCCAGTAAAGAAATAGAAAATGCAGTATTTGCAAAATTAAAAGAAGTAATGAATAAGGCAAATAAAAATGATAGATACAATAGCATTAACGATTAAAGGTGATGAATTTAAAATTACAGACAATGACAAATTTAGTCCTTCCACTTATAATCTTTTCAAATATAACTACTCAGAGTTTGGCAGTAAGCAGTATTTAAAATATGTTCAAAATCCAACTAAAAAAGATATGCTAAGAAACTACAAGCCAAAACTAACAATAACAAAGCGAAAAAATAATGATATTTCTTTAAGAGTAGAATTTTCAGCACCTAAATTATTATACAGCAATAATTTTTTTGAGCTTGAAAATAAAGATTTTAAAAAACTTGTAGATATTCTTTTTGAAAAGCTTAAGTCTATTGGAATAAAAACCACTAAAAAAGCCATTGAAAATGCAAATGTATCAGCAATTCATTATTCTAAAAATTTTGTATTAGAAAAGGGTATTACAGTGTCCTTAATTTTGGATTATTTACATAAATTAGAGCTTAATTACAGTTTAGACATCAATAAGACCAATTATAGAAATAATGGCTATTCTTTGACATATCATTCAAATTCTTATGAAATCGCTTTTTATGATAAAATAAAAGACTTAGAAAAATCCAGAATTAGTGAAAAAAGAGCTTTAGAAAATAATAGTTTTACTCAGCAAGAATTAACAAATACTATTATTGATAAAAACCATATGGAAGTTTTAAGAGAAGAAATAAGATTGAATAATCGCAAAAAAATCAAACCAATTTTAAAAGAATTAGGCTTTGAAATAGATTTAATATTTAAAAATCTTTTTAACAGTAAAATTGCTATTGCAGTCTTATTGTATTATTGGCAAAAAATTACAGAAAATTTTTATTTATTATCTTTTAAACAAGATGATACAGTACTGGAAAAAATAAACGATATAATGCAAAATGAAACCAATATTAATAAAGGGCTTAAAAATTTAGGAGCTACTTATTTGTTTGATGCAATAGGCTTAAATGGCTTGAAATCTATTGTAAAATCATATTCAAACAGCAAAACAAGCCAAAGAATTACAAGTGATTTTAAAAAGATTAAATTTAGTCAAAATGGACGAATAAAATCTTTTTTAATAGCTGGAATAGAAAAAGAGCTAAAA
>JAAEPJ010000543.1 GCA_024222485.1 bacterium
AAACTACGCATTCCCATTGAATAAAACGGTTCTTATAGCTCTACAACGTTGTAAACAAACGTATTACAACAGTTTTGTCCATGGGAACAGCGTAGAACTTATTACTTCAACGGTTTCTTATAGATCCCCATGAAACTTAGTTAAAACTAAGCCCCGTAATAAGAGGTCCCCTAAAGATCTTTGAAACTACGCATTGCAGATTGCATAAAACGCTTCTGTTAGCTCTAAAACATTGTAAACTAACGTATTACAACAGTTCTGTCCATGGGAACAGCGTATAACTTATTATTACAACGGCTTCTTATAGTTCCCCATGAAACTTAGTGAAAACTAAGCCCCGTAATAAGAGTTCACCTCAATTTTTTTTAAACTACGCATTTCCTATAGAATGAAACTTTTCTTTTTGCTCTAAAACGTTGTAAACAAACGTATTACAACAGTTCTGTCCATGGGAACAGCGTAGAACTTATTATTACAACGGTTTCTTATAGTTCCCCATGAAACTTAGTGAAAACTAAGCCCCGTAATAAGAGTTCACCTAAATAT
>JAAEPJ010000544.1 GCA_024222485.1 bacterium
CACATGCAGCCAGTCTTCTGTGTTGTTTTGTTGTCTTGATGAAATATATAAAGAAAGAATCCTAATAAACTTTTGGTTTAATAAGAGAGCCAACAACAACAACAATAATGACAGGCTCCCTCTTTGGTTGGTTTATGTTACTGACACATGCAGCCAGTCTGCTGTGTTGTTTTGTTGATTTGATGAAATATTTAAAGAAAGAATCATAATAAACTTTTGGTTTAATAAGAGAACCAACAACAACAACAACAATGACAGGTTCCCTCTCTGGTTGGTTTATGTTACTGACACATGCAGCCAGTCTGCTGTGTTGTTTTGTTGACTTGATGAAATATATAAAGAAAGAATCATAATAAACTTTTGGTTTGATAAGAGAACCAACAACAACAACAATAATGACAGGTTCCTTCTCTGGTTGGTTTATGTTACTGACACACGCAGCCAGTCTGCTGTGTTGTTTTGTTGACTTGATGAAATATATAAAGAAAGCATCATAATAAACTTTTGGTTTAATAAGAGAGCCAACAACAACACTAATAATGACAGGTTCCTTCTCTGGTTAGTTTATGTTACTGACACATGCAACCAGTCTGTTGTGTTGTTTCGTTGACTTGATGAAATATTTACAAAAAGCATCATAATAAACTTTTGGTTTAATAAGTTAACAAACAACAACAACAATAATGACAGGCTCCCTCTCTGGTTGGTTTATGTTACTGACACATGCAGCCAGTCTGCTGTGTTGTTTTGTTGACTTGACGAAATA
>JAAEPJ010000545.1 GCA_024222485.1 bacterium
AGTTTTCACTAAGTTTTATGGGGATCTATAAGAAACCCTCGGTGTAAAAAGTTCTCGGCTTTTCCCATAGGCAGAACTGTTGTAATACTTTTGTTTACCACGTTTTAGAGCAAACGGAATCGTTTTATTCCATGCGAAAGGCGTACTTTATAAGAAATTGAGGTGAACTATTATTGCGGGGCTAAGTTTTCACTAAGTTTCATGAGGAACTATAAGAAAGCATCGAAGTAATAAGTTCTAAGCTGTTCCCATGGACAGAACTGTTGTAATACGTAAGGTTACGAGGATGTAGAGCAAACGGAATCGTTTCATTCTATGGAAAATAAGTACTTAATACAACGAGGGTTTCTTATAGTTCCCCATGAAACTTAGTAAAAAGTTAGCCCCGCAATAATAGTTCACCTCAATTTCTTATAAAGTACGCATTTCCCATGGAATAAAACGATTCCGTTTGCTCAAAAACGTTTTAAACTTACGTATTACTACAGTTCTGTCCATGGGAACAGCTTAGAACTCCTTACTTTGAGGGTTTCTTATAGTTCCCCATGGAACGTAGTGAAAACTTAGCCCCGCAATAAAAGTTTACCTCAATTTCTTATAAAATACCCCTTTCCCATCGACTAAAACGGTTCTTTTTGCTCGAAAACGTTGTAAACATAGGTAGTATAACAGTTCTGTCCATGGGAACAG
>JAAEPJ010000546.1 GCA_024222485.1 bacterium
AAGACATAAGGGGGACTAGCTCAAATGGTAGAGCGCTCGCTTAGCATGCGAGAGGTACTGGGATCGATGCCCAGGTTCTCCAATCTTTTTGTTTCTTTCTACGTAATAAAGTGCCTTGAAAAATACAACTGTTTTATTAAAATCTTTATATAAAATTAAGCGAATTATCCATAATGACATAAGGGGGACTAGCTCAAATGGTAGAGCGCTCGCTTAGCATGTGAGAGGTACAGGGATCGATGCCCGGGTCCTCCAGTTCATTTATTCTAGCTCTAGGCTTTTGTTCAAAGACTGTGGAGGGACAGAGTTTCCGCTCAGAAAGAAATCTTTGATCTAGCTTACTTTCATCAAACGTCTTGACAAATCAAAAAGTATCTTTAAATCATTGATGTTTTACTTGCTGAATAGCAGCCCAAACAAGAAAGGTAATTATCTTTACTTTAAACCTGCTTAATTCGGATGATAGATATATTGACATGGATTGCTAAGTTTGCAAATCTATATTTAGCTTGGTGCTTTAACATAAATCTAATAATCACCAAGATTTCCCCAACAAAATGAAAGTTTTTCTTCCAGTCGAGAAGATGCTGTGCAAAATTCAAAACTCTTA
>JAAEPJ010000547.1 GCA_024222485.1 bacterium
AGAAGGTAAAGCTAAATCCACAGTAGAATCCACGTTTATTGACATAAATAATACTATGTTACCCTTTTCTAAAACTACTTTTGCATCTGCTGTAAAAAAATCAATTGAACGAATTAAATTTTAATATGTATAATTAAATATCCCTCTCGGAAACAAATACAGTGGAATTAATATTAAATAATCATAGCCATATAATGGAATTAATAGGAGCCTTTCTTACAGGTGTAGTAGGACCAATACTATATTTAATAGTACAAAAACATTTAAATAAAGAAAAGTATAAAAAAAGGGATATTGTAAAAGAAAATATTACAAGTGTTTCTTTAATTAATGATGAACTTGAAGATATAAGAGAAGAATTTAAAGGGGATAGAGTTTGGATTGCCCAGTTTCATAATGGTGGTAATTTTTACCCAACAGGTAAATCAATACAAAAATTCTCAATATTTTACGAAGTAACAAACTTAGGCATTTCTGCAATTGCACCTACATTTAATAATATACCCTGTTCACTTTATCCTAAAACTTTTGAAAATTTAATGGGAGGTAAAGGGATTTTTATAAATGATTATAAAGACCCTAAAGTTGCAACTTATGGGTTAAAAGGAGCAGCAGAATCTGTTGGTACAAAATCTACATATATAATCCCACTATTTACATTGGATGAAAAGTATATTGGAAATCTAGGAATTGATTTTGTTTCTAAGAAAAAACGATTAACTAAAGATGAGTGGGAACACTTACAAATTAAAGCAGGCAGAATTGCAGGATTTATATCAAATCACTTAATTGCCTAATATTTATAATAAAACAAAGTTTCACCAAATAGTTATCTTATGTTAAACAAATTAAAACAAAAATGGATGGCATTTAGAGATATTTTTAAAGATAGTAATGATATAAATGAAAAAACTGTAGTGGGTTTTGCTTCATTTGCTATTATGACTATATTTGCAATAGCCGATTTAGTAACTGGGTATTTTGGAAAAGATTTAGTAATTAATGAATTTATATATGATTCATTTTTATTTATTACCTTAGGTAGTTTTGGTATAGCTGAATTAGGAGATATATTTAAAAAACGAAAATAATGAAAAAAAGTATTATATCAATCTTACTTTGTATAACACTTCTAGTACCTAGTTGTGCCTCTTCCAAACCAACAAGTACAAAAATAAAAGAACCTAAAAAAGAAACAGTTAGTGGAGAACATGACCCAATTATGAAGTTACTACTATCAGGACTTATTATAATTTCAGTGAATTTTCTTTTTACAAAATAAAATAAATTATGAATTGTTATACTAGAGAGCAAATTCAAACTACAATGGAAAGTAAAGGATATAAATACTTTACAGGTGGTGAATTTGATGTAAATATTATTGGAGTTAGAAACTCTGAAACTAAGGGCAGAGTAACAAATTCCTTTGATGATTGTGTTACTATATCATATAAAGAAGATGGTGAATGGAAATTCCATTGCTATCAAGCTACTACAGATCCCGGTTCACATTGGGAACAAAACTTATTAAATGAAAAAGGAGTAGCTATTTTAAAACCTGGCCAATATAGAGGTTCACATAAATTAAGATTACACCAAGGAAAATATTTAGCTTTAGGACAAAAATCTCCAGTTAAAGTCTATAGAGATAACAATAGAGATGGTAAATATGATTTACTAGAAGAAAATATTGATGAAGGTATCTTTGGAATTAACATTCATAGAGCAACTAGTAGATCAGGAGGAAAATCTATAAGAGTAGATAAATGGTCTGCGGGTTGTCAAGTTATTGCTCATAATGATGATTGGCACCAGTTTTTAGATATATGTCAAACCGCAAGAGAAATTTGGGGTAATTCTTTTACATATACTTTACTTGAATCAAAAGATATAGTATAATTCCTTGGTTTACAGATAAATTTTTATTATATTTATCACCATGTATAGATACAACGCAAAATTAGATCGGGTTGTTGATGGAGATACCATTGACGCTCTTGTAGACTTAGGGTTTGATACTTGGAAAAAAGTAAGAATTCGAATGATGGGTATGAATGCCCCTGAATCTCGTACAAGAGACTTAGAAGAAAAAAAACGTGGACTAGCTGCTAAAGCAAGATTAATTGAATTATTAGAAGACGGTGATTTTATTTTACAATCTCATGGGGTTGGAAAATATGGTAGATGTTTAGGTACCCTATTTGTAGAAGATACAGATATAAATAAAACTTTAATTAATGAGGGACATGCAACAGAATACTTTGGGGGTACTAGGTAAGATAAAACAAGGAATGTTTCCATTTCTTATTGGATTTTCTGCCCTGTCAGTTTCAGCTTCGGCCGCTTTCTATTCAGTTAGTGGCTTAAGCAAACTTTTTGCAGGAGCTAGCTTAGAAGTAATTATAATGGCCGGTTCATTAGAATTTGCTAAATTGGTTACAGCTTCACTTTTGTATCAATATTGGGGTACAATTAATAAAACATTACGTACTTATTTATCTATAGCAACTATTATATTAGTATTAATTACTAGTATGGGTATTTATGGATTTTTAAGTGCTGCTTATCAAGAAACCTATTCTAAATTATCCACTATAGAAAATCAAAAAGGTTTTATTCAAAAGAAAATTGAATTTTATCAAAATGATGTAAATAGATATGATGAAGAAATTAAAAGAATATCTAGTAATATTAGTACTTTATCTAATGCAAAAGCTTCGACCATCCAAGTACGAGACACCTCGGTATCTGGAGGCTTTAGACAAACAATCTCCACAACTGAGCTTAGAATGGCGCAGAGTCGTATTAACATTGAGGAGGAGAATCGTAAAGTGGCGCAATCAAAAAGATCAATAGCATCTGATAGCCTCCAAAAATTCCAGTTACAAGTATTGGATTTAGATAATAATAACGAAGTGGCTGGAGAATTAGGACCACTGCAGTATTTATCTGGACTTACGGGTACTCCCATGGATAAAATTATAAACTGGTTATTACTTATTATAATATTTGTATTTGATCCCCTTGCTATATCCCTAGTAGTTGCAGCAAACTTTGCATTTGATAAAGCCTACCCAAAAAAAAAGTATAAAGAAAATTTATATGGAGAAGAAGTAGAATTAGATGAAGAAGATTATCCTTTACCTAATGAAGCTTTAACTAAAGCCGCTATGGAATTTGAAGTTAAAGATGCTGAAGAAATAAAAACCCAAGATGAATTTATGGAAAATTTAGATAAACTTGAAAAAATAAAAGATTGGGAGGCAGCAGAACGAAGAATGGAAATTATAGGTCAAAATGGTAATGATGGTGAACATTATTCAGAACTAGATTTAAAACAAGATGAAAAATCTAATAATAAAGAAATACTTAGAATAAAACAAGAATTAGAAGATTTAAAAAATAGTTATGGAACTGTTCGAAATTATAGGGAAGATAATGATAAAGTAGATAAAGCCTTAAAAAGAATAAAAATATTAGAGGAAGAAGTTAAAAAAATAGATAATGATGATTTAACTAAAATTTATTAATGAAAAACTTTTTAAAATTTCTTATTATTTGGGTTAGTCAAAATTTAGCAATTCCTTTTTGGGTTGTAGGTCATATTCACTTATCAATTCATAATTTCCATGATTTAATAGAAATAGGAGCATCAGTAGGAATGAACTTAATAGTAGCAATTGGGTTTTTTATAGATTATAAAGAAAATGGAAAGTAAAGAAATTTTAAAAATAGCAAATAAGGTATACCCTAAAATTAGGACTCATTATGGTTTAGGTAAAAAAGAATACCCACCGATTGAAGTATATAGAAACATATTTGCTAGGTTAAGTGGAGAACCAGATATGGAAGGTGATGATCCCGCAGATGCTGAATTTGATCGTAAAACAAATAAATTATTTATATATTCAGATTTTAATAACAGTATTGAAGATGTAATTAGAGGAGTTATTCATGAATATATACATTATTTACAATCTGGATCTTGGATGAAAAGATATTATAATATGGGTTATACTTATGGTAACCACCCTTATGAAGTTGATGCTAAAAAAGCAGAAGAAGATTGGAAGTTATTTGTGTAATATGTGGATACCTGAATAAGGGTTCGTATATTTAGGTATAAGAAAAAATAAAGGTCATGAACAACTTAGCACAAAAGTCATTAGTTCTCGGAATTATAGTATTAGCAATGATATTTATTCCACTAGCAATCAAAGCATTATTTTGGGTATTATTACAAATATTTAATTTCCCATTCCAATCGTTATTAATTTCAATTATAGTTATATGTTTGATATCCCTCTTACCAGAAAAGAAGTAGATAAACAATTATCACAATATCAGAAAATAAACTACAACCAATTTAGATGGTGGAGGAGTTATCAACCCAAGAATAAACCACTTGATAATCGAAAACCCCTTCGTGATCGTATATTTAATGGTGATTTTGATTATTCATGCTATAAAGCTCAAATTTATTTAGTTGAATATCAATTAAATGATTTATTAAAAGAATGTGATAATGATTATCAAAAATATTTAGAAAAAGGAGCTGTACAACTAGCCCGAAGAAAACGTCTAATTGAAGATTTTGAGAAAGATGAATCTGAAAGATTATCATCTCTTATAACTGCTTTTACACATCATTTTAGATGTAACAAAGAACAAGTTGAAGAAGAAATGTTAAATTGTAGTGGAGAACTGATAGATCTTTATTATATTATAGAAGAGAAGTACAAAATAGTCCATATGCCTTATCCTTTAAAGCGTAGGGGACGACCTAAAAAAGTTATATAAATGAAAGTATCACACGAAGTACCTAGATGTTTATTAAATGCATCACAAGTTTTTAATGATTATGATTATTGTTTACCTCATCTATTAGACCAAGATGAAGAATATAAACAATATTTTGAAAAGGCTAGGGATGAAGGACGTTATGTTATTATGGATAATTCACTTCATGAATTAGGAGAAGCATATGATTATGATAGATTAAGATATTGGGTTAATGAATTAAAACCTAATGAGTTTATAGTACCAGATGTTTGGATGAATTGTTCTCAAACAGCAGCACAAGCTAAGTACTGGAAACAATTTAAATATCCTAAAAACACCAAACTTACAGCTGTAATTCAAGGTGAAAATAAAAACCAAGCGTATCTATGTGCTAACCTATTAGCTGGATTAGGATATAATAAATTATGTGTATCTTATGGTGCTACTTGGTATAATGATTTCTTCCCACATACTAACGTAGATATGGGGAAGGCATTAGGTAGAGTACGATTTGTACAGGGTTTACTTAAACTAGATCAATTAAAGGATATTAAGTTCCATTTATTAGGATGTTCAATACCACAAGAATTTGGTTGGTATGATGATGGTTTTCCATCAAGAATAGAATCAATTGATACTTCAAATCCTATAATGGCAGCTTTAGATGGAACTAGATATAGTAGTAATGGTATGAATTACAAACCAAATGCTAATATGAATGATTTTTTTGATATTGAATATGAAGATATAAATTACTTAGATGTACTTTATAATACAACTAAATTTAGAGAAATTAATAATTTAAAAACCAAATAGTTATGATGTCACTTTACGATTACCAGGGTCACGCAGATAAAGACGGGACAGGATTAAAAGTTAATGCTTATGCAATACTAACAAACCAACCTTATAAAAAAAGGTTATTAGAGTTTAATGGTATGGAAGTATTTTTATATAGGAAAGAATTCTTAGATGAATATTTTAAAGTACAAGAAATTTTTAACCAAGAACTTATAGCAGAATAATATGGCAAAATTAACAAGAAATGTAAATTATTGTAATTACAGATGGGAAGAATACGTGCTAACAGAAGAAGAACTAGCAAAGTGGAAAACAGGTGATGAAGATCTTCAACAAGAGATCATAGATGATGCAGATTGGGACTTAGTAAGAGATAAACCAATTGATGATTATAGTGAACCAGAATTTGTAGACGACGAAGATGGCGAATAGTAATAGAACAGAGATCTATATAGAAGGATCTAAGGAAGCAATTGACAATTTCGTAGAACGATTTGATAAATGTCATGATGGCCCTTACCCAAACCAATTAGAAAAACCCCATATTGTAGATGAATTTGGAGCAGATTCTGAATCATTTATTGATAAAGTAGGTTCAAAATGGGTCCATATCTGGGATGAAGGTTTATATCACTCAAGCGATAATAGATGTGAAATCTATTTAGATTCAGCTTGGTATCCACCATCCGATATGATTTTAGAAATTTATAGACAAATGGCTGAAATAGATGATGAAATTAAAGTTTCAGGTAAATATTGGGATGAAGGATACCAACCCATAGGAGTATTTGAAGTATATTATGGACAAATAATAGAAGAAGAATACCACGATTTAGATGAATCGGAGTGGGATGATAAAGTAGAGGCAGAAGGTGAATCTGACTATTAT
>JAAEPJ010000548.1 GCA_024222485.1 bacterium
CAAGAGTGGCCTCTGTCTCTCCAAGGTTCCGGCGGTCAACTTCCGAGTCTGTGGATGTGCTGACTGCGAGCCCCGAGCCCTCGCCAACCTGAGGAAGCAGAAGTCCATCCAGAGCAAGGCGCCAAAGCAGCCAAAGAAGACCGAAACAGTCCCAAAACTCTGGCCAGCCCCGGGAGTCGCGAAGAAAGGAACCTACCAAGACAAAGGAAATGCCAAGAAGGTGGAAGTCAGGATGATAGGACTGGAAGTGCACCAGACCAGTGTGGAGTCCAACTACTGCACTGTAAACGGGGCTCCCCTGGGCCAGACACTGTGCCCCGCGGAGGTGCTGTCCATCCCGAACTCCTCCGGACAACTCCTGGAGGTGCTCGTGATGTATGATTCGCATTCGCAGTGCACCTTCTTCGACCCAGCACTGGTAGAGCACTGCACCAATGTCCGAACCACCGGTCCCGACACGGTCGCCATCAAGACATTCTCGGGCGACAGCGAGTCCCTCCACCGAACCATAGGCGAGCTCAGTCTTCCTGTGGCCGGAGGGCTCCCCATCAAGATAGAGGGGCTAGTGGTGGAAGCCCAGCAGAAGGCGTACAACAATCCTCCTGTCCTTCCTTCCGTGCTCGACACGATGAGGAAGAATGGAGTCCTGGCCAAGGAGCCCACACCGGGAGTTCGCTACCCCGCAATCCTACTCGGGGCGGACGTGAGGACCTCAGTGTTCCCTGTGACTGTCTTCGAGCTCGAGGGCCAGGAGGCCGTGTCATTCGACGGCCTCTCCGTTCTGAAGTCGAAGCTGTCGTCCCTGTACATCCTCACTGGCGCCCTCAAACACCAGGAACCTGCCCACTCTATCAAGGAGATGAACGTGCCCACCGAGGTCAATCGGCACTGCGTTGTCGCCGGAATTCCAGAAGTCACTGGCGAGGTCTGCGGAGGCGAGGCCTGCGGAGGTCTGCATGTGGAGGCCAATCGGAACTGCGTCATCGCCGAGACGCCAGCAGTAATCACCCAAAGATCTGCACTTCCTGAGCTTGACCCCGTTGCTCTCGCGGCAGTCGGCGCCAAGGCTGACCTGAACCGAG
>JAAEPJ010000549.1 GCA_024222485.1 bacterium
TAATAATTAAAGAGTGATATTTTAAAAAAATTGAATTCGTTCCAGGGGGTCAACACAAGTCATTTTGAAAAACAGTAAACATCAAAATTCCAACGCGTCCTTATAAAAGTTACACAAGACATGGAAAATGCATATTGGACTATTTCTATAGGCTATTTTTTATGCTCTTTCTGATGAACAACATTTTGTGCAATTTCACTGCGCATGCGCAATTTTTTCTCCCACATTTTATGCTGACGTCAGCATTTTTACTTGACCCTAATACTATAGAAAATATATTCACAATTACATTTTCCGACCCTGCACATGTATTCTTATCAACAAAACTGCCTTTACAGGTAAAACAACTCAAATACATGAAATAAGAGCGATTCATTTTTCTGGGGATAAGAGCGCACTTAGACATGACGCAAAGAAATATAGCTAATTCCATCAAAATTTTGTGTAATATTCACATAAATGCTCTACAAGTACTCATAACGCCTGTCTGCATCCATATTGAAGAAAAACTTGTGTTTCAGATCCCTTCCCGGAATTCATACAATCAAATATTAAAAATTTAAAAGCAAAAA
>JAAEPJ010000550.1 GCA_024222485.1 bacterium
ATTTAGATGGGAACTTTATATAGTTGTTTTTGGTTTAACACGAACTATATCAATTAGCATTGCAAGAGGTAAACTCACAACGTTCAGAAACAAACATCAGCTGCAATTCAACCTAGAAGAAAACAACAGGACCTCGGGTAGAACAAAGGTTTGAGGCAATCCTTGCTTTTTGGAAGATGTTAGCGAGGTTCTTTCGGAGCTGGATGATGACTACTTGGGGGATTCTGATGATGAAGATGATTTGCAAGACAACATGGAAATAAAGGATGATGACTCTGAATTTCAAGATAGTCAATCTAACTAGGTAGAATTCAACACTTTATCCGTTTGGACTTTGATGGTTACATTTGACGAATTCATGAAAGAAAGGCAGTCAACGCTGATATTACATGATTTCATACAGTTCCATTTCATATTTAGAAGAATGCAGCAATCACTATGCAGCAATGAATCCCAAGGAGTATGTCAGTTAGCATCAATATTTGAAGTTGTTTTTCTATTTTCAAACATTGTCGGAAGTACAGTA
>JAAEPJ010000551.1 GCA_024222485.1 bacterium
AACAAGATGCTTGCCTTCCTTATCCTTTTAGGACCTGCATTCCTATAGAATGAGATAAAATTGAAATATCAGAACAGAGTCTCCACGATCATGTGTCTATGGAAATACAACCATCAGTTCCGAGACGAGATCTGCTATCCCCGGCCTAGTATTGCAGTAGTTGAAGTTTCTTAGTTCCTGCAAAAAAGTCATGGTTTGTTTGTTTATCCTGACAGATAACCATTTGTCGATGCAGTGATCAGACGAGAACTGGTATACTCAGGGTGGTATGGCCGTAGGCATAGAAAACTGTAAAAAATATTAACAAGATGTCTTCCTTCCTTATCCTTTTTGGACTTGCATTCATATCGAATGAGATTGAATCGAATTATGGAAACAAAGTCTCCAAGATCATATAACCGTCGACATCCAACCATCAGGTCCAAGACGAAATCTGCTGTGTCTGGCCTAGTATTGCAGTAGTTGGAGTTTTTAGTTCCTGCGAAAAAGTCATGGTTAGTTTGTTTATCCTGACAGATAGCCATTTGTTGATGAAAAGAGATAGCCTAGAAAATTAAAAAATAAAGCCTACAACACCATGTGTTCCTAGGCAGTCACCCATCCAAGTACTGACATGGCCCGACCCTGCTTGACTTCAGTGATCAGACGAGAACTGGTATACTCAGGGTG
>JAAEPJ010000552.1 GCA_024222485.1 bacterium
GCAACTCAATATGAGTTCTTTCAGATTCCTTTTAGTGAATTTAGAGATGAAGATAATAATGAATTTAATAATGCTCAAGAGGTTTCAGATTACATTACTCTCAAAGGTAATGTAACCGTAGGAACAGGAGTAAGCTATAAAGGTATATGGAATCCTGATACAAATACACCTGATATTACTACTGATGTAAGTGGATTTGCTAATGGAGACTTTTATAATGTAACTGCCAATGGTACTCACGACTTAGGTAGTGGAGATGTAGACTTTATTAATGGTGATGAAGTTATATTTGATGGTACTGATTGGCAAAGAAAACCGTATGCAGGTGCTTTAATAGAATATGATAGTACGTCTATATTATTAAACAACAATTCGGCTGTATATGCTGATGGTTCTCAAGGATTAGAAGAGCCTAATGGTTCAGAAGATGGATGGTACTTTAAGAATGATGAGTCAGGTAAAAAGATAAACTGGTATTACTTAGGTAATGAGAACGCAGGTTATCAAATGAATAAAGCTACCTTACA
>JAAEPJ010000553.1 GCA_024222485.1 bacterium
GAATATTTCTTAAAATTTGATCCAACTGAAGTAGTGATATACTTCTCTTCGACAAAAACTATAGTCAATATTGAGAATTGTTGAAAATATTACCATCAAGTTCAAATGAATTCGAGGACCCGGGCATCGCTCCCAGTACCTCGCGCATGCGAACCGAGCGCTCTACCAAGTGAGCTAGTCCCTTTGTTATCTAATTGAGCGATCTCTTTAGTAAGATATCTTCCATTCTAATTTAACTATAAAAATAAAGGCTTTGAAATTTGCACAGTATCTTCTCGCCTGAAAGAAAAACTTAACATCTGAATTGAGCAGGTTTAAAGTAAAGATAATTCCCTTTCTTGTTTGGGCTGCTATTCAGCAAGTAAAAGATCAATGATTTATAGATACTTTATGATTTGTTAAGACGTTTCATGAAAGTAAGCTAGATCAAAGATTTCTTTCTGAGCGAAAACTCCGTCCCTCCACAGTCTTTGAACAAAAGCCTAGAGCTAGATTAAATAAACTGGAGAACCCGGGCATCGATCCCGGTA
>JAAEPJ010000554.1 GCA_024222485.1 bacterium
TCACTGGCGCCCTCAAGCACCAGGAACCTGCCAACTCTGTCAAGGAGATGAGCGTGCCCACCGAGGTCAATCAGCACTGCGTTGTCACCGAAGTCCCCGAAGTGATTGGAGAGGAGCCTGTACACGGAGATCTGCATGTGGAGGCCAATAAGAATTGCGTGATCGCCGAGACACCAGCAGCAATTACGCAAAAGTCTGCACTTCCTGAGCTCAGCCCCGCCGCCCTCGCAGCCGTCGGCGCCAGAGCTGACCTGAACCGAGACCTGAACCGAGATGAGGAGGCGGATGTCGAGGAGCAGTCATCCAACTGCACAGGCTGTGGCTTCAAGCGCTGCACCAACAGCTGTCAGATCTGCGTGGATGTCAACCAGATGATTGTCAGCGAGGCGGCTCCTTTTCACGAGCCCCCAATCCCGTCTCTGGACAACTAACTGCCGGCAATCACCGGACACCCACACCTGATGACGACCACACGCATGAAATATCAGTTAGCTCATTAAAAATGGAAGTGGATACCAACTTTTATGATCCTGTAGAATCCTGCAATGACCTGGAAGAATTGGAGCAAATGGAACGTTCTAGATTCCTTCTTGAAATGGCCCGTTCCGCCTTGCAAGAGTCCAACCAGTGCCATGGATGTTGTGGAGCCCTAAAACAGCTGACCTCCGAGACGATAGCAAATGACCAACAAATAAGAGAAAGCAGGAGGTGGGAACCGCTAGACCCCATCTCCTACCAGCGAGAACTCAAGCGTACTCGCCTACCTTTGGCCAAGCCCTCAATAGCGAACTGGAGAAAGAAGTGGATGAGCCCCGGCGTCAGATCTAGATTTCCCGGAAAGGTTCATTTCAGACGCCTACTAAAAGAATCTGCCGACTCAGTCCACAGCTTCAGAGAAGAATCCAGAAGGAGCTCCGAGAGAATCCTTAAGCAAGTAAAGGGAAGGCCAGCCTTTGCTGCGGAAATCAAGTACAAGCTCGAGAGGGAACAGAGCGATGGTATTCTACACTTTCTCGACAACTTCCTTGAGCTGGACGAGGTGAAAAGCTCTGGAGTCAACCGCAAGAATGTGGACAAGTACTTGGGGTTTGTGGGCCTCCTCATGGTCCTCAACCTCTCCTCCACCAGCTCCCCCCTGAGGATAGTCGCGAATCCAGCCCAGAGGAGCAAGTCTGGTTACAAGAACAATGACAACGTGTCGCCTGGTGAAGCGTACATCGAGAAGATTCGGAGCATGTTCCTGAGGATGCGTTTGAACCCCATAGTCAGTTTAGGAGACATCAGCAACTTCTATCTTCGAGTCAAGATTGACACCTTAGGAACGCTGAGTGGAGCTGTGTGGCTTCAGCGAGACAAGCAAGGGAGGGCAGTTCTCAACCCCGACCTTGATGCCCCGCTCGAGATTGCTGTCTTCGTGGCCTCAAGATTTGGCCAGGTCGATGCCGGAACCCTGGCGGCCCTGGCACGCAACTACGCTGTAGACGCCTACATCAACCACTACCCTGCCAACGAGGACAAGCTCCCGACGAGCCTGGTGGAAGAGGTGAGGCCAGTAATCACCAGGGCCTATGTGGACGACGTGCTCCACTCCGTCTCAGCCAAGTCCATGGAGCTGAACAACGAACCACTTTCCCGAACCGGGTACGTTGGCCAGTTTGGAAGCGAGCAGTTCGAGATGCTCGCGATGACGTTGACTCGCACGTTGGAGTTCACCGGCTTCTCAATCAAGAAGTTCGTCCTGCCACCTGATCAGGAACTTCAAACTCGACTGAACACCAACCCTCTGTTATCCTGCAACCAACCCGATCCAGTTTCGGAAGAGAGACCACCAGCCAAAGATGTGCACCGAGAGGGAGTACGACGAGAACACCGAGATTCAGGCCCCGCCTCCGACCAAGTATCTCCTAGGCCAGCCGAGCACCTGCTTGGCGTGGCCTGGCACTCCGACGACAGTCTCGGTCTACGTAGGAAGATGCTCAATGTTGGCAAGGCAAAGGGTGGTATACGACCTAAAGAAACAGAACTCAAGGACCCTGAAGCATTTGACAAGTTTGTTAACAAGCATGGATCCCTCACCAGAAGACAGTTGATTTCCCTAATCAGCCAAACATTTAATCCCTTAGGGGACTTGGCAGGGATCTTTCATCTGGCCAGTAGGGTGCTGGCAAGGGACGTGATGTTGGAAACTGATCATGTCCTACAATGGGAAGAACGGGTGAATCCCAAATGGAATGCAAGAACAAGAGAGCTGGTCAAACTGTTCTATTGTCTCCAAGTATTCTCGATCAAGAGGTACGCCATCCTAGGCGTTTTCCCCCGTGACATGAAAATCTACCTCTACTGCCTCACCGACGGCTCGCCACAAGCCGCCGTCGCCCTCACGTACGTCGTCTCTGTCCCCAAACAACAGGACCCCACGACTCCGGAAGGCCAAGCAAATCATGTAAGTCTTCTCCGTTGTGCATTGTCAACCAGTACTCTGGGAGGCCGAACCACGGCAGCAAATGAATGCAAGGCAGGAGAA
>JAAEPJ010000555.1 GCA_024222485.1 bacterium
CACTAAAACCTACTTTTCTATAGCTTGCTACACGATTTTCATTGCCAATAGGATCTTAACAATAATTTTCAAATTGCTTAGCATTCCTCGATCCAGTACTGGAATTGCTTTAAATTTTTGTCTTGTCGAGTACTGACTTGCTTATAAAGCTATTGCTTATAAAAGAAATGCGTTTATTTACCTTAGTTAGGCTATTTAGAACAGAATGGTCATTCAGGTCGGTTTTGGTAACATCGGCTAGAGCTCAGTACTAAAATTGCTTAGCTGGAGGGCAAATTTGAGTACCCAAATTGCTTAGCAATTGCATAGCTTTTTTCACCTCAGAGTTTGTCCCTTAGAGTTCTGTATCACAAGATGGTGTACAACAAATGTCTTCGCTGCAAACCCAGGGTACTAATATCCACTGCAACCCACTTTCCTATAGCTACTGCAAGATTTTCTTTGCTAATTGGATCAGACCTAAAACATACATTGCCTTACAATCTGCTATCCAGTACTGGAATTGCTTAAGTTCTTAGTCTTGTCGAGTACTGCCTTGCACATAAAGCAATTGCTTATAGAAAAGAACGTGTGTGGGGCAGGTTACTTTCTTAAAATCGATTAACAAACG
>JAAEPJ010000556.1 GCA_024222485.1 bacterium
ATGTAATTTCTCGTTTTTACCTTGTTAACCATCAGGAATATTTCATATTAGGAGTACAGGATCGTCAGTGTTATACTTTAAGAGGGCTCAGTATCAATTGGTGGTAAGATAAACAAAATTTGACCAGCTAAGCACCAATTCTAGAAACGAGGCATTAAAATATTTGTTTATGTAATTTATCGTTTTTACCTTGTTAACCATCAGGAATATTTCATCTTAGGAGTAAAGCATCGTCAGTGTTACACTTTAAGAGGGCTCAGTACCAATTGGTGGTAAGATGAACAAAATTTGACCAGCTAAGCACCAATTCTAGAAACGAGGCATTAAAATATTTGTTTATGTAATTTCTCGTTTTTACCTTGTTAACCATCAGGAATATTTCATCTTAGGAGTAAAGGATCGTCAGTGTTACACTTTAAGAGGGCTCAGTACCAATTGGTGGTTAGATGAACAAAATTTGACCAGCTAAGCACCAATTCTAAAAATGATGCATAAAATACTTATTTATGGAATTTATCTCTTTTACCGTGTTAACCATGGAGAATATTTCATATTAGGAGTAAAGGATCGGCAGTGTTACACGCTCGTTGCTAAATTTACTGCGACTATAGAATACTAAGACTAAGAAGGCCTACTGCAATAACAGTTTTCTGCGAGCTGTCTGTGGTTTACAGTGGAAAATGGATGGCCTAGCCATGTAGTTGCGGTTGTGCGTAACTAGTAAATCATTGGTTGCCTAGCTTGCCAGCCAGCCTCATTTACGTGTTTTGCTGCTGTTCTATTGTTTTGCGCTGGCTGGCAGATGAACAAATTTTGTTCAC
>JAAEPJ010000557.1 GCA_024222485.1 bacterium
GCCAACCTGCCTTGATGTGTATGGTAAATGGCATACATGATGGTAGAAGATACCACGTGCAGGTGTACAAAATACAGGAAACAATACTTTCTATAGGAATGTCAACAAAATGACAGGAGTGGGACTCGAACCCACGCCACCGAAATGACTGGTGACTTAAACCAGCGCCTTAGACCACTTGGCCACCCTCGCTATATGTTGTGTAATCAATAGCATGGATAATGGTAGAAGATACCATGTGCAGATGTTCAAAATATATGAAACAATAATTTGTATAGGAATGTCAACAAAATGATTGAAGTTGGACTCGAAACCACGCCACCAAAGTGACTGGTGCCTTAAAACAGCGACAATGACCACTCGGCCATCATGCCTGTATATTGTGTGGTCTATAGCATGTATGATGGTGGAAGATACCATGTGCAGGTGCTCAAAATTAAGGAAAACAATACTTTGTATTGGAATGTCAACAAGATGACAGGAGTTGGACTAGAACCCACGCCACCGAAGTGACTGGTGCCTAAAACCAGTGCCTTAGTCCACTCGGCCAACCTGCCTTGATGTGTATGGTAAATGGCATACATGATGGTAGAAGATACCACGTGCAGGTGTACAAAATACAGGAAACAATACTTTCTATAGGAATGTCAACAAAATGACAGGAGTGGGACTCGAACCCACGCCACC
>JAAEPJ010000558.1 GCA_024222485.1 bacterium
CTGAAATTACTTACGAAAAAATGTGTGTATATTACACACGATGTATGTTGTAATATACTACGATGATTGTAGTATATTTTGATGTTGACAAGATAGGAGCGTAGATGATAACCTTGAATATGACTTGCGCAAAGGCCAAGAACGGGGCACTTGATGAATGACAAATGAACTATCATGAATTGTCACAAAACCTTAGATTTTTGGTCTATTGATAATAATAACAACATAATCTTCAACTTTCACTGTTACTCACAGAGCGACATAACATGCCTGGTTAACTTGCAGAAGGGCAATTCCATGGTGTCGGACATACATTTCACACACTTTAGAAATGCAACACTTTTAGGTTGTAAATTTTTGTGACATAGTTTTTTGCTATAAATGAGTAGTCTAACATCCCTAAAAATTATGCATAAAAGATAAATTATTATGATCACCAGTCATTGCATGAATTCACAAAAATGTAGCAGTGTTGGACGTATGCACACAAGTTGCAACTTTCGCAAGCTAAAAGTTTCAATTAAAGTTTCTGTGAAGTGTTGAGCATTTACAGAAAAAGATTACTATGGTTTTATAACATGAACATCATATTACCATTTGGTAATATTAAGATTTTTTTAAATTCATTAGAAAATTTTTTATCAAGAAAAGTGTATGGTGTTGGACGTACATAATAAAATGTTGGACGTACACCGTGCAAAATAAAAATATGTTTGATCATTTAACAACTTTCTAAGCTATCAGCTTTTAACTTACATGAACTAAAAGGGTCAAAAACAGTTAATTTAAAGCTATTTTAGTAATAAAACTCATAAAAAAACAAAAACCTCATAAACTCACCAACCTTTTAAAAATACTAACAACTGAACTGTTGTGGTCAAGTGACCTACTAAACATAACAAAATAACAAATCATCATCTAACACAAAAAACCTGCCAAAAACACAAAACTTGCTGTTGCAATCTTTAAACTACTGCAAAGTAAAGTTCTTAGAAAGATAAAAATTGAAACTGTCCTCTGTTTCCTGCTACAATTGGTGGTTCTATCTTTTTCACAACATCTTTGCAAAAATAGAAGATATTGTCTCTTTTTGATGGCCATTTCCAAAACTTTCCAGATCTTTCCATGACATCTGTTCGGATTTCATTTCCATGAGCACCACCAATTTCAGTAACTTCACCAGGAAACATTTCCCCTTGGTACTTGACAACAATCCAATCACCTATGGCAATGTCAAGACCATCTGAAACAGCAACTTCACTTCCACTATTATGTTCATCGCTGTCATCTTCTGAGATTTCATTCTTTAAAATCCTCACTTCACTTAATTTTCTGGCATCTGATGTCTCTGCTACAAGCAAGTGAGAAGATCCCTTGGGTCTCACAGAGTGAATCTTGTGTGTGTTTGCAATTGGAATGGTATTGTCCCAATGAGCATTTAAGTGAACTTCATTTTCAGCAACTTCATTCTTAGAAATAAAGAGAATGTTTATGCCAGGGTTTCTTTGAAGGGCCAACTCATGGAACATTTGAGGTGTGGTGGCAAAACCCTTACCACTGCGAACATATCTCCAAACAGATCGCTTTACAGTCCCTCCTAAGCCATCAATAATGCCTTTGCCATGTGATGTAGCAAGGAAATGCCAGCATATCTCACAATCAAATTGTTTTTGCCAAGGATAAAGATTTGAAAAAAGGAACCTCTGCTTGAACTGGCTACTAGGCCCGTCTGAAAAAACATGCACTCTTTCGAACTCTGGGTATTTTTCTCTTAGAATTGAAATCAGTTTGGACACAAATGTGTATACAGCCAACTTAGTATGATTCAAATCATCAGAAACTATAACAGTGCTCTCTTCCTTTCCAGTATCAACCCAAGCATGTGCTGTGAACAGTGTTGCTTGTGAATGTTGCCAGTGAGCAGACTGAATTTCATTTTGGCATGCTAGTGTTGCATTTTCTGAAAAATCAACTTGCATGGCAATTGTTTTTCCATCCACATTTTTTGTGATTTCCTCCATGAATGCAGCTTGTTTTCTTTTCACATATACATGCATAAGAAATGGCTTTAGTTGATTCTTTAGTTCATGGAATGTGTCTTCAGCAATGCTCTTCACTTCAACTTTTGTAATATTCTTATCATTCTTTTGCCACTGAAAATAGTTTACAGGCAGGCTAGCATCTTCTCCGACTGGTTCATAATTAGAGATGTTGTTTTGGCAGGTGTTGCACTCCAGGGTCATGCATTCCTTCGAGCTTGGGTCACATACAATGGAATTTGTGAATGCAGTTGTGCTGCTGGGTAACTCTGTACAGTTTTCAAGAGCATTCAAAAGCAACCTGATGTTTTCATGATACATGCAAACACACACACTGTGTGGCATTTTATCAAAAAGCTTGATGTTCTTTGGTCTGAGTTGGCAGAATTTGCTTCTCCCAACGCAATAATCAGGATTCTCTTCCAAATAGAGCTGGTGGGCTTCTGCCAGAGACATCAGCATGTATTTACACTGCATATAAATCTTAATCTTTTTCCCGTTTGCATCTCTCTCTCTAATTATAACCCGATCTTTACGTCCTGGTGCTTGCCAACTGATATCATCTCTTAAGTAAAAGCTGCAGATTTTATTTTTGGTATCTTCATCCAAACCAGTTTGCTTCGTAACTTTTTTCTGCTTTGCAAAACTAACACCAATTTCTCTGGCTAAGGCTTTTGCCACTGCTTTTCTTTTCCTGGGTGACCTTGGTAGAGATGTTCTCACTTTGTTCATAGCTTTTCCCATTGCTTGAACAGAGCGATATGGTGATTCATTAGAATCCATTTCCTGGTCACCAACATCTGCATGCAGCTGCTTGCGTTTCTTTTCTCTGTATTTTTGGACACGTGCGTTCTCTATGGCTCTATACTTCCTCCATTCTCCTTTAGACATTTTACTTTTAGCAGCCTCTCTTGATTTAGCTTTTCTGATTCTGTCCTTTTCTTTCCTAACTTTCCAAAGGTCTTCATTAGCCTTAATTTTAGCTCTTCGCCTGGCACATTTCTCCTTGTTTGTCAAAGGCATAATCTTAATATTTTGATGAAAATAATCACAGCACGTACAATCTAGCTATATTACTAAGTCAAATGCTGAGTGTTCACATGTCAAAATCTTAATGATGCTTCTTGGTTACTTAGTAACAGTTAAACGAGGCTATTTCATTTTCATTACGAGGCTATTTCTTGATTGAGAGTCAAAATGAGCACCTGATTTGAAAGTGTTGGACATACAGTGTTGGACGTACAAAATAATTGTATGTCCAACACCGCAATTTTCTTAAAAGTACATGTAAAATTCTAATTACAGTGGCATAAATATGTAAAACATATATATTTAACATTGGAAACAGCTAAGAAAATTTCTTAGTGTCTGAATATAATAATTTATACTAAAAATTAGCATTTCCAAGTGTTGGACGTACCTTCCATAATTAGCAGCAAATTGATTAAAACTTACCATTAAAAGAATAACTAATAGAAAAAAGTGTTATCTATTTAGCAAAGGTATACTCAATGTCATTTAAATGCATTAAAAATTTTGGAGGAGAAGTGCCAACTTTTTCAGAAAAACACATTTTAATAAAAAACACGCAATTTTTCGTTAAATGAAAACCAATATTTCTTGCAGTTTAATTATTTTTTTTGGAAAGATTATTCCATACCAAACCTTTTAATTTATTATTTTCTGAAAATTTAGAGAATTATCTTTTAAATGATACCAATTTAAAGATGTTACAACCAATTTGAAAATTTCAACTTGCGGTTCACTTATTGATGGAATTGCCCATTTGATACCTAAATGGAAATCAAACTGATTCTTAGAAATTACAGGAGATAATTTCTTTGAGTAGAACTACCATGGAAAGTGTAAGAAAACAGAACACATTCTCCTCTGGCCAACTTTTTTCAACATAGCATATTGCCTCAAATTTTAGTATACTTTGTTAATAGCTGAAAAAATTATTCCACGATCATCTCAAATATGTTACAA
>JAAEPJ010000559.1 GCA_024222485.1 bacterium
CTTAAAAGTACGATGCGCTAACCGACTGTGCCACTGGACTTTGAACTGCTTGTCAAAGTTAGGAACAGTCCATGACTTTAATGACTCAATTTTAAAGAGTTCCATTTTAAGAGAAGTAAAACAGCTGCTCCAGGAGAGGCTCGAACTCTCGACCTTCGCATTTCTCCATCAATACTGACTTATAAGTACGACGCGCTAACCGACTGTGCCACTGGAGCTTGAACTGCTTGCCAAAGTTAGGAATAGTCAAGGACTTTCATGATTTCATTTTAAAGAGTGAAATTATTAGAAAAGTAAATTAGCTTCTCCATGACAGGCCCACACTCTCGACCTTCGCATTTTTCCATCAATACGGACTTTTAAATACGACGCTTTAAACGACTGTGCCACTGGAGTTTGAACTGCTTGCCAAAGTTAGGAAGAGTCAATGACTTTAATGACTCAATTTTAAAGAGTTCCATTATAAGAAAAGTAAAACAGCTGCTCCAGGAGAGGCTTGAACTCTCGACCTTCGCATTTCTCCATCAATACTGACTTA
>JAAEPJ010000560.1 GCA_024222485.1 bacterium
ATTAACAGACCCGATCCTGTAATTCAAATGAATGGAGATGATTTAGGTACCGCTGTTGGAAAATACGCTTATTCTGTTCAATAAAGTTTATTCCTTAAATAAAACTAATATTTATAATAAAATAATAATTAACCTTAAAAATTAAAATTATGCCTTTACTTAAAAAGTTTGAAACTGAAGGATCTCAATTAACACCATTAACTGGTAACCAACCTTCTGCACCATTAAAAAATGCAGGAACAATCCCAGTTAATAATACGTTCTCAAAAGGAACATATATTGATTTTGTTTCAGAAACACCAAGAGCAGTAGATACAACAGGAAACGTACAGTAATCTATGCCATTAGTTAACCTAACAACCAACCTAAAATCTTTAAGGTATGGGAGTGATAGACGTGATCAAGGTTCAAGCAACCAACCTTACGTTACCACCTCTATACCCAATGGAGAAGGACCAGGTTTTGGTGATGAAGATTTTCTATTAAGAGGAGGATCTTTACTACCAGGAGCAGTGGTAAGGGATGTTTCTAGGTTAACTCAAATGATGTTTGATTTTAAATCTCCAAATGGACTTTTATTTACTGTCAAACAAAATGCACTTTCTAGAAGTGGAGTTAATGTTAAAGCCCAGGGTGAATCTAATAGTATAATAGGAAATCCTAATAAATTACCTCTAAATAACGGTATTTACCTACCAACATCTACATTAGCACAGGCTGCGGTTAACCCATTAGGTGGACATTTACTTAAACAAGGAATCAACCCCTTTGCCAGTACAAATGATGTAGCTAATGGTAATTCTTTATCAACAGGTTTTGGAGGATCCCTTCCATTATCTCAACCTATATATCTAAATACATTAGCCCAAAACGAAAGACAAAACTCTACTGAACCAGGTACTAGTAGATTAATTCAATTTACTAATTCCTTTATAAAAGATGGAGTACGCAAACCAGATAACCCTGGTAGATATGTAGTACAGGAAGCAACAGAACTTTATTCATACTCAGGAGGCCCAGGATCTACATTAGGAGTAGGTAAAACAAGGGTTTCTATATCAAAAAATAGAACGGGAAGAAATAATCCTAATTTAGCAGGAGATAAATCAACAACTGATCGTTTCTTTAGTACTAGTAATAAAACAACAAAACCAATTCCAAAACCTACATTTGGTACAGGGCTATTTGGACAAGATACTACTCCAACTCCTTCATTTGGTACTTTTGGTTCTGGTGCATCAACCCTTAATTATGGAAGAGAAGACTATTCAGTTTTTGCTAGACCTTCAGTATATTACCAAGCAGCAAAAATATTTGGTAAAACTTTAAGTACTGTTTATCAGTCAATGGGTGGTGTAGATCTTTTCCAAGGAAAATATACTCAAGTAAATAATACAAACGTATTACAAGATTTTTCAACAAATGTATTTCAAACTGGTTCTTTTAAATCTAATCAAGCAAATGTTAATGGTCTAGAAAACACTTTAGATTATAACCAATTAATGGTTGCAGGTAATTCTGGGTCTGTAGATAATGCTATCTTACAAGATTTTAGAAAAAACACTAAATCTAATTCTCCGGAATCCATAGATTATAATGATATAAATCAAAGATTAGATGGTAGAGTTAACCAAGGATCCCCAGGTAGAAAATTTGCAAGAACTAGTTATGTAACAGGCAGGGGTGAAGCTTTGGACAAAATAAACGCTCTACAAATATATAAATCAGATAATGTTGATACATCAAAAGAAATAAATGATTTATGTAAATTTAGAATAGGGGTAATAGATAATAACGATCCTTCTTTAAAAACATATATCCATTTTAGAGCTTTTATAGACTCTATGGATGATAATTATAGTGCTGATTGGGGCTCACAAAACTTTATGGGAAGAGCTGAATCACTTTATAATTACCAAGGGTTTGAAAGAAATGTCAATTTATCTTGGACTGTTGCTGCCCAATCTAAACAAGAATTAATGCCCATGTACCAAAAATTAAATTATTTAGCATCAGTATGCGCTCCTGATTATTCATCAGATGGGTATATGAGAGGTAATTTAATAGAATTAACCATAGGTGGTTATTTATTTAATCAGGTGGGTATAATGAAAGGAATTTCGTTCTCAGTTCCCCAAGAATCACCATGGGAAATTGGTATTAATGATTCTTCAATCCCTGGAGCAGGATTTAATGAAAATAGATCAGACAAAAGTGTAAAAGAATTACCTTTCATAATTAAAGTATCAGGTTTTAATTTTGTACCTATTCATAAT
>JAAEPJ010000561.1 GCA_024222485.1 bacterium
CCTGTCATTTTGTTGACATTCCAACACAAAGTAGTGTTTCCTTTATTTTGAACACCTGCACATGGTATCATCTACTATATTCCAAGTAATTGACCACACAACAAACAGGCAGGATTGCCAATTTGTCTAGGGCGCTGGTTTAAGGCACTAGACACTTTGATGGCGTGGGTTCGAGTCCCACTCCTGTCAGTTTATTGACATTCTTATACGAAGTATTGTTTCCCTTATTTCAAACACCTGCACATGTGATCTTTTACCATCATCAATACTATTGACCTCAAAACATACAGGAAGGATGGTTGAGTGGAATGAACTGCTGGTTTTAGGCACCAGTCACTTTGGTGGCGTGAGTTCGAGTCCTACCATTGTCATTTTGTTGACATTCCTAAAGAAAGTATTGTTTCCTTTATTTTGAACACCTGCAAATGGTGTTATCTACACTCATCCATTCAATTGACCACAAAACATACAGGCAGGATGGCCGAGTGGTCTAAGGCGCTGGTTTACGGCACTAGACACTTGGATGGCGTGGGTTCGAGTCCCACTCCTGACATTTTGTCGCATTGCTATACAAAGTATTGCTTCCTTTATTTTGAACACCTGCACATGGTTACTCCTACCATCATCCATGCAATTGACCACACAACATACCGGCAGGATGGTCGAGTAGTCTAAGGGGTTGGTTTAAGGCACCAGAAACTTCGCCTGCGTGAGTTCAACTCCTACTCCTGTCACTTTGTTGACATTCCTATACAAATTA